>JBFHOZ010000099.1:0-8583 GCA_041592975.1 Desulfuromonadales bacterium | reverse complement strand
CCTGGTGCTGGCGCACAACAAGACCCTGGCGGCGCAGCTCTACGGCGAGTTCAAGGAACTGTTCCCGAACAACGCCATCGAGTATTTTGTCAGTTACTACGACTACTACCAGCCGGAAGCCTACGTGCCGGTCTCCGACACCTACATCGAGAAGGATTCGTCGATCAACGAGGAGATCGACAAGCTGCGCCACAGCGCCACCCGCTCGCTGCTCTCCCGGCGCGACGTGCTGATCGTCTCCTCGGTCTCCTGCATCTACGGCCTCGGCTCGCCGGAAGCCTACTACGGCATGCTGGTCCGCCTCGAGGAGGGGATGGAGATCGGCCGCAACGAGCTGCTGAAGAAGCTGGTCGAGATCCAGTACGAGCGCAACGACATCGATTTCCACCGCGGTTCGTTCCGGGTGCGCGGCGACACCGTCGAGGTCTTTCCCGCCTACGAGGAGAAGCGGGCGCTGCGGATCGAGTTCTTCGGCGACGAGGTCGAGGCGATCAGCGAGGTCGACCCGCTGCGCGGCGAGGTGCTCGACCGGCTGCCGGCGACCGCCATCTTCCCGGCGAGCCACTACGTCGCCACCCGGCCGACCCTGGAGAAGGCGATCAAAAAGATCCAGGACGAGCTGCAGCAGCGCCTGCAGTTCCTGAAAGGGAACAACAAGCTCGTCGAGGCGCAGCGCCTCGAGCAGCGGACCCTGTTCGACATCGAGATGATGGAGGAGATGGGGTACTGCCAGGGGATCGAAAACTACTCGCGCTACCTCGATGGCCGCAACGAGGGGGAGCCGCCGGCGACCCTGTTCGACTATTTCCCGGACGACGCGCTGATGTTCATCGACGAGAGTCACGTCACCGTCTCGCAGGTCGGGGCGATGTACCGCGGCGACCGCTCGCGCAAGGAGACCCTGGTCGAGTACGGCTTCCGCCTCCCCAGCGCTCTCGACAACCGGCCGCTGCAGTTCGGGGAATTCGAGGGGAAGGGGATCCAGACGGTTTACGTCTCGGCCACCCCGGCGGACTACGAGCTCGAAAAGGCCGAGGGAGTGGTGGTCGAGCAGATCGTCCGGCCGACCGGGCTGATCGATCCGCCGATCGAGGTGCGGCCGGCCACCGAGCAGGTCGACGACCTGATCGGCGAGATCCGCGCCACGGTCGAAAAGGGTGACCGGGTGCTGGTCACCACCCTGACCAAGCGGATGGCCGAGGATTTGACGACCTATCTCGGCGAAGTCGGCATCCGGGTGCGCTACCTGCACTCCGACATCAACACCGTCGAGCGGATGCAGATCATCCGCGACCTGCGCGAGGGGACGTTCGACGTGCTGGTCGGCATCAACCTGCTGCGCGAGGGGCTCGACATTCCGGAGGTGGCGCTGGTCGCCATCCTCGACGCCGACAAGGAGGGGTTCCTGCGCAGCGAGCGGTCGCTGATCCAGACCTGCGGCCGGGCCGCCCGCCACGTCGACGGCCGGGTGATCATGTACGCCGACACCGTCACCCGCTCGATGCGGGCCTGCATCGACGAGACCGGCCGGCGCCGCGAGGCCCAGCTCGCCTACAACGAACGGCACGGCATCACCCCGGAGTCGGTGCGCAAGTCGCTGCGCAGCATCCTCGAGGATCTGTCCGAAAAGGACTACGTCACCGTCGCCGCCGAAACCGGGCCGCTCTACGGCTCGCCGGAGGAGCTGAAGAGGGAGATCGAGGCGACCCGGCAGGCGATGCTGGCGGCCGCCGCCGAGCTCGCGTTCGAGAAGGCGGCGGAGTTGCGCGACACCCTGCTGGCGCTGGAAAAAAGGGAACTGGCCCTGCGCGGGGAGTGATTGTCGAACATCGCGTGCAGTTGCCTAAATAACTGTTATGATTATTTTAACCCGGTTCATACGACGGCTGGCGGATGGCCGGACCAAGCGAATCCCAACAACCGTGAGAGGTGACAATGGCCAACAGGAAAGAGGAAGAGAAGCGTTCACTTGAGGTCGCCGAGGCGGCCCTGGAAACCGAGTGGCAGCAGCCGAGCTTTGTCGGCGAGCTGTTCATGGGACGGCTGAATGCCGGCCTGGTTTTCCCGTTTCCGGAGCAGTCGGAGGAGGATCGGGCGGCCGGCGACGAGATCCTCGAAAAACTGAAGACGTTTCTCGAGGAGAAGGTCGATGCCGACGCCATCGACCGCAAGAAGGAGATCCCCAAGAGCATCTATACCGGCCTTGCCAGGATGGGCCTGTTCGGCATCAAGCTGCCGACCGAATACGGCGGGCTCGGCATGTCGCAGGTCAACTACAACCGGATCATCCAGATGGTGTCGAGTCACTGCGCCTCGACGGCAGTCATGCTCTCGGCCCACCAGAGCATCGGCGTGCCGCAGCCGCTGAAGATGTTCGGCACCGAGGAACAGAAGAAGAAGTTCCTGCCCCGCCTGGCCAAGGGGGAGGTTTCGGCCTTCGCCCTGACCGAGCCGGGGGTCGGCTCCGACCCCTCCTCGATGACCACCACCGCCGTGCTCGACAAGGACGGCGAGACCTACGTCATCAACGGCGAGAAGCTCTGGATCAGCAACGGTCCGGTCGCCGACCTGCTGATCGTCATGGCCCGGACCAACGCCCCCTCCGAAGAGCGTCCGGAGATCACCGCCTTCGTCGTCGAGGGGAAGGCCGAGGGGCTGAGCACCATCCATCGTTGCGACTTCATGGGGCTGAAGGGGCTCCAGAACGGTCTGCTCAAATTCGAGAACGTCCGGGTCCCGAAGGAGAACATCGTCGAGGGGCTCGGGCGCGGGCTGGCCCTGGCCCTGCGCACCCTCAACACCGGACGCCTGACCCTGCCGGCCGCCTGCGGCGGCGCGATGAAGCAGGCCATGGAGATCGTCCTCGACTGGACCAACGACCGCAAGCAGTGGGGGGCGCCGATCGGCCACCACGAGGCGGTCGCCAACCGCACCGCGACCCTGGCGGCCGAGATCTTCGCCGTCGAGGCGGTCACCTGGCTGACCTCGGCGATGGCCGATGCCGGCAACGCCGATATCCGCCTGGAAGCGGCCCTGGCCAAGCTGTTCTGCACCGAGGCGCTCTGGCGCGGGGTCGACTCGGCCCTGCAGACCCGCGGCGGCCGCGGCTACGAGACCGCCGACTCCCTCGCCGGCCGGGGGGAAAAGCCGATGCCGATGGAGCGGCTGCTGCGCGACGCCCGGATCAACCTGATCATCGAGGGGACCAGCGACATCATGCGGCTGTTCATCGCCCGCGAGGCGCTCGACCCGCATCTCAAGGTGGCCGGTGCCTCGGCGACCTCCGACAAGGTCGACTTTGCCGGCGCCGCCAGGTTCTATGCCAAATGGTACCCGTCGCTCTGGTTCCCGCATTCGATCAACATCGACACCTCCCTGCCGTTCAAGCTGTCGCGGCACCTCCGCTACGTCGAGCGGGCGTCGCGCCGCCTGGCGCGCGACCTGTTCCACATGATCGCCCTGCACCGCCAGGGGCTGCAGCGCAAACAGGAGATTCTCGGCCGGATCGTCGATACCGGCGCCGAGCTGTTCGCCATGACCGCGGCGCTCTCGTACTCCGCCGCCCGGAGCGCCCCGGCCAACGCCGGCGAGCTGGCCGACCTCTTCTGCCGGCAGGCCCGGCGGCGCGTCGACGCCATGCACAAGGCCATCTACCGCAACGACGACGTCCTCGCCTACCAGACGGCCCGCAAGGTCCTCGACGGGGAGTACCCCTGGCTGGACGACAATATCGTTACGACCTGGCGCAAGGAGGGTTGAGCGGCGATGGCGCAGCCCTACGGCATCGTGATTCTCGGTTCCGGAACGACCGCATTTGCCGCTGCCCGCCAGGCAGCGGCAAATGGCGTCAGGGTCCTGATGATCGAGCAGAGCCACCTCGGGGGCACCTGCGTCAACTGGGGGTGCATCCCGAGCAAGACCCTGATCGACAAGGCCGAGCTCTACTTCGCCGCCCGCCGGGGGCGGGACTGGGGCCTCAACCTGCAGGCCGGCGAGCCGGATGCCGCGACCCTGATGCGCCTGAAGAGGCATGCGGTCGAAACGGTCCGCGAAACCCATTACCAGCACGAGCTGGAGAACAACCCCGACATCGACGTCCTGCGCGGGCACGGCCGCTTCATCTCGCCGCACGAAGTCCAGGTCGGCGCCGAGATCGTCCCCTTCGAGAGGATGCTGATCGCCGTCGGCGGGACCCCCCGGGTGATCCCGCTCCCCGGGCTCGATACGGCCCGCTACCTGACCAGCTACAGCGCCCTGCACCTCGACGCGTTCCCGGAATCGGTGCTGATGATCGGCGGCGGCGTCATCGCCCTCGAGATGGGGCAGATGTTCGCCCGCTTCGGCACCCAGGTGATCATCCTCGAGCGGGGCGACCGCCTGCTCAGCGAGTTCGACCTGCGGCTGACCAGCACGTTCGCCGACATCCTGCGCCGAGAGGGGATCCAGATCATGACCGAGGTCGACTCGGAGCGGGTCGAGGCACGGCCGGAGG
This sequence comes from Desulfuromonadales bacterium, assembly GCA_041592975.1. Classification (GTDB taxonomy): domain Bacteria; phylum Desulfobacterota; class Desulfuromonadia; order Desulfuromonadales; family UBA2294; genus BM707. The sequence goes on along the minus strand of JBFHOZ010000099.1, from coordinate 4,091 downwards.
GGGTCTGCCTCTACGCCACGGTCAAGGGGGCGCCGGTCGGGCTCTGCGCCGAGCGGCTGATGCTGGCCGTCGGCACCTCGCCGGCGACCGAGGGGCTCGGCCTGGAGAAGGCCGGGGTCGAGGTCGATGCCGACGGGTTCATCCGGGTCGATGCCGGACTGCGGACATCGAACGAGAACATCTGGGCCGCCGGCGACTGCACCGGACCGCCGCTGATCGCGCCGGCCGGCGCGCGCGAGGCGCTGGTGGCGGTCGAGAACATGCTGGATGCTTCCGCCAGCCGGACGATCGATCACACCTTTTCGCCGATGGCGGTCTTCGTCGATCCGGAGTTCGCCACCGTCGGCCTGACCACCGACCAGGCCCGGATGCGGGGGCTGCGGGCCGAGGAGGCCTACGTCGACCTCGACCGGGTGCCGAAGGCGCACGTCATGGGGCGGCTCGAGGGGGGGGTGGTGCTGGTCGCCGAAATCCCTTCGGGCAGGGTGCTCGGCTGCCAGATCCTGGCGCCGCGCGCCGCCGACATCATCCACGAGGTGACCCTGGCGGTCCGCTTCGGCCTGACCGTCTCCGACCTGACGACCACCGTGCACGTCTACCCGTCGATCAGCGACGGGGTGCGGATGGCGGCCAGGGAACTTTGTCATCGTTTAAAACTGCCAATAGTCTGATCTGGCCACATAGACACAGGGCATCTTACGTAATTTGCACCCCAACAGCCAGTACTTGGCACCTCGATGTTGGGGGTTTCTTTTCTTGTGTTTATCTCTTTGCGACTTAGCGTCTTTGCGTTAAAGTGGGTCTTATTTTTCAGGGAATCTGATGGGTTATCGCAATTTACAACAAGCCGTCGCCGATCTCGAGCGCCATCGGCTGCTGATCCGCATCGACAGCGAGGTCGACGCGCGCCTCGAGGCCGGCGCCATCCAGCGCCGGGTCTATGCCTCCGGCGGGCCGGCGCTGCTCTTCTCCCGGGTCAGGAACTGCTCGTTCCCGATGCTCGGCAACCTCTTCGGCACCCTCGAGCGGACCCGTTTTCTCTTCCGCGACGCCCTGCCGGCGATCGAGAGGATGGTCGCCTGCAAGCTCAACCCGGCCGAGGCAATCAGAAACCCGTTCAGGCTCCCCGGTCTCGGCCTGGCGGCGCTCAACCTGCTGCCGAAGAAGGTCGGCAGCGGCCCGATCCTCTCCCGGACGACGACCGTCGACCAGCTCCCGCAGCTGGTCTCGTGGCCGGATGACGGCGGCGCCTTCGTCACCCTGCCGCAGGTCTACAGCGAGAGCCCGAAAGGGGATGGTTTTCGCAACTCCAACCTCGGCATGTACCGGGTGCAACTCTCCGGCAACGATTACCTGCCGAACGAGGAGGTCGGCCTGCACTACCAGATTCACCGCGGCATCGGCGTGCATCACGCCGAGGCGGTCGCAGCCGGCGTCCCCCTGCGGGTCAACATCTTCGTCGGCGGGCCGCCGAGCATGACCGTGGCGGCGGTGATGCCGCTGCCGGAGGGGATGCCGGAGCTCTCCTTCGCCGGCCTGCTCGGCGGGCACCGTCTGCCGGTCGTCTGCCGCCCCGGCCAGCTGCCGATTCCGGCCGAGGCCGACTTCTGCATCTCGGGGAGCATCGATCCGGCTCGCACGAAGCCGGAAGGGCCGTTCGGCGATCACCTCGGCTACTACAGCCTGCGGCACGACTTCCCGGTGGTCAGGGTCGAACGGGTGTGGCACCGTCCGGGGGCGATCTGGCCCTTCACCACCGTCGGCCGGCCGCCGCAGGAGGATACCAGCTTCGGCGCCTTTATCCACGAGCTGACCGGGGCGCTGATCCCGGACGTGCTTCCGGGGGTCCGGGCGGTGCACGCCGTCGACGCCGCCGGGGTTCACCCGCTGCTGCTGGCGATCGGCAGCGAGCGCTACACCCCCTACGAAACGACCGTCGAGCCGAAGGAGCTCCTCACCCAGGCGAGCGCCATCCTCGGCAACGGCCAGCTCTCCCTGGCCAAGTACCTGCTGATCACCGACGACGAAAAAGTCGATATCCACGACATCCCGGCCTTCTTCCGCCACGTGCTCGAGCGGGCCGACTGGCGCCGCGACCTGCACTTCACCACCCGCACCACCATCGACACCCTCGACTACTCCGGCCACGCCCTCAACCTCGGCTCGAAGCTGACAATCGCCGCCGCCGGGCCGGCGGTGCGCGAGCTGCCGACCCGCCTGCCGGACTCGCTCGACCTTCCCGCCGCCTTCGGGCGGCCGCGTCTCGTCGCCCCCGGCATCGTCGCCGTCAGCGGGCCGCCGGCGGCCGTGGAGCGGGGAACCGGCGATCCGGCGATCGAGCGGTTTTGCGCATCGTTTCCCGGCGACCATCCGCTCAACCGCTTTCCGCTGCTGCTCGTCGTCGACGACAGCGACTTCGTCGCCGCCTCTTTCGACAATTTCCTCTGGGTCACGTTCACCCGCTCGAACCCGGCCACCGACGTCTACGGCATCGGCGCCGAAATCCATAACAAGCACTGGGGGTGCAGCGGGTCGCTGGTGATCGACGCCCGGATCAAGCCGCACCACGCCCCGCCCCTGGTCGACGACCCGGAGATCGAAAAAAGGGTCGACGCCCTCGGCGCAAAGGGGCAGCCGCTGCACGGCATCATTTAATCAGGGGAAGTGCCCCTTTTTGTCGATGTGACAATATGTGTCCGGCGTGTGCCATTTCGCCGGGACAACGGGAGCCCGGCAGCAGACGGAACGGTACGGATGCGGACGGCCGTATTGCGTGCCGCCAATTTAAGTTGCCGACATCATGAGGGTTCTGTAATATATGCACCTGCCGCGGCAGTCCCTGCCGGGCATTGGCGCAATAATTGCTTTTTTACCTTCGGTTGGTCGAAACATAGCAGACCTGTGTGGACAGGTTTCGCAAAACAGAGAGTGGAGGAGGAGACGATGAGAAAAATGCAGCGATTCATGGCGGCCGTTCTGGCCACACTGTTCCTTGCGGTAATGACCGCCTGCGGCGGCGGGGGTGGCGGTGGCGGATACACCCCGATCACTTACACCGGTGCAACAGGTCCGGCGTCGATCACCAATGGTACCGATGCTGGTGACATGGCAGCGCAGGCCCTGTTCGGCTCGGATATGACGAGTGTCATTCCTATTGCCAGTGCGACGTCCGGTAGCAGCCAAGCGGGAGTACCCGCGCCTGTCATTCCGAACCTTCTGGAGCTGGTCGAGAATATTCCGGGAATGTTCGGTAATATGGTGTCGGCGGATGGCAGCGTTGCCGCCGTGCCGTTCAGCATGCCTCCCGAGCCCTGTACTTTTGGCGGTTCCATGTCAATGACCGGCGACTGGAACATGACCACCGGCGACATGACCGCGACCATGAACTTTTCGGCATGCAACGAAGGGGATGTCATCATGCGCGGTGCGCTGGCGTTCACCGTGACGGGTGTGAGCGAAGACCCTTTCGGTGAGCCGGACATCACCTCGGCAACGATGTCAATCACCTTCCAGAACCTCAGCATGGAATTTCCCCTTGAGGGCGAAACGATTACTGTGGCAGGCGCCCTCACGATGGATGTTGCAGCGGCCACTTCGACGATGAATCTGGTCATGCGTGAAGAGAGTACCGGCATGATGGTGAAGATCGAGAACTATGTTGTTGCCGGGACAAGCTTGATCACGATTTCCGGAACAGTCTACAACTCAGACAAGGGGTACTTCACGATCATAACCGATGTGCCGTTGGTGGTCGATCCGGCCGGCGGCTACCCGACTTCAGGTGTCTATCGTATCGTCTGTGACGATTTCAGCTACGCTGAGGTTGACTTCTCGGCGACTCCAAACGGGTCATGGTACGATAGTGCAGGAGTATTCCAGGGCAATTTCAGCCTCTAAGTACAAAGACAATGTGAGCCTTAATAAAGCCCCCTGCCGGAGCAGGGGGCTTTTTCATGCCGTTTGCCTTTTGCGGGGGCATTCGCTATGATGGCGCCGCCTACCGGAGAAGGGTCAACGGGTATGAAACAGAGCCACTACAGCCTGCCGCCGTCCGAGCCGACATGCGGCCGCCATCACCGGAGCGTGCGCGT
>JBFHOZ010000098.1:0-8668 GCA_041592975.1 Desulfuromonadales bacterium | reverse complement strand
TGTTTGCCCTAAATGTGAACATGCTACTAACGCATTAAGCAACCAATCTCCAAACTGCGAGTCATGTAATACCGAAATGGTTTTTTTAGAAGGTTTTTACGACAACACAGATAAAAGTGTATAACCAACCGCTCAAGGGGACAGTGTACCGCTGGTCGTGACCGAAGAATATGTACGAGGCCGATCTGAGCAGCATGCCCCTTAGCTTTATAAATCGGCCGCGCAGGGTTTCCACCCTACCCGGCCGATTTAGAGAGCCATTCGGCTCTGTGGCGGCGCCTTCGGCACCGCAGGGTTGTTGAAATAACCGCGGCCGCAAGCGGCCATCTACAGACCAAAAGAACCGTAGCACTTTAACAACAAGGGCGTGGCCCCGTTCGAGACCACGCCCTGTTTCATTTCTGCTCAAGTTATATCAGTAATCGCTGCTCTCCCGCTTGAGCACCTCCAGCCGCTCGATCACGTCGCGGCTCCCCTGCTGCCGCGCCTCCATCTCCTCGAAGATCCGCTGCGCCATCTCGGCGACACTTTTGACCGCCTCGTCGATCTCGCGCGAGGTCTTCGCCTGGTTGTCGGTCGCCATCGCCATGTCGTCGGCCATGGTCTTGATCTCGTCGATCGACTTGACGATGCTCCTGATCCCCTGCGCCTGCTCGCGCGAGGCGCTGGTCACCTGCCCGGAGAGGTCGCCGAGGCTCTCCACCGACTGGCTGACCGAATCGACCGCGCGGGCGACCTCCCTGGTCGACTTGCGGATCTCCTGGGTCATGACCATGGCCCGGCCGGAGCTCTCGCTGATCGTCTTGAGGGACGCCTCGACGGTTTCGCCGAGGGTGATCCCCGACGCGACCAGGCTCCGGGTCTGGTTGACGTGGGCGACCGACTGCCGGGTGTACTGCTGGATCTCGTCGATGATGGCCTCGATGGCGCTGGTCGAATCGGCCGCCTCGCGCGACAGGGTGCGGACCTCCTCGGCGACGACGCCGAACGACTGGCCGTGCTCGCCGGCCTGGGCGGCGATGATCGCCGCGTTGAGGGCGAGCAGGTTGGTCTTCTGGGTGATCTCGGTGATCACCTCGGTGATGTGGCCGATCTCCTGGCTCTTGCCGGCCAGCCGGTCGATGACCGCGGCGGTCTCCTCGATGGAGTTGGAGATCCCCTGCAGGCCGGTGAGGTTGTCGACGACGGCGTCGACGCCGTCCTCGGACTGGCGCAGGACCGTGTCGGCCATGTCGTGCGACTGCTGGCTGTTCTCCTCCACCGACTTGATGGTGCTGGCGATCTCGGTCATCGAGGCGATGGTCGCGTTCATGAAGTCGGTGAGCTGGTTGAGGGTTTTGTTGACCTGCTCGATGGTGGCGGAGATCTCGGTAGCCGACGAGCGGGTGTTGTCGACCGAGCTCTGGATGATGCCGGCGGCGTTGGCGATGCCGCCGATCGACAGGTTGTTCGACGCCGAGGCCTTGTAGAGGTTCTCCTCGACCATCCGGTGCTCGTCGCGGAACCCGAGCAGCTCGGAGAAGGACTGCTCGAGCTCGGCGGTCAGGGTCTCGACCCCCTCCATGAGGTTGATCTTGATCATCGCCGACGCCACCTGCACGGCGAACAGGCGGATGGTGTCGACGTCGGTGTCGGTCAGCAGCTGCCGCCGCAGCTTGTTGTCGACCCCGAACAGCCCGATCACCTCGTCGCGCACGGCGATCGGGCAGATGATGAAATTCTTCGAGCGCAGCGCCTCGATCCGGTCGTAGGGGGGCTGGATGTGGAACTCCTCCGGCAGCCGGCTGACATCCTCGATGTTGAGGATGCGGTTGTCCTGCACGCACTTGTAGAGTGCCCCGGCCTCGACCGACAGGGGGATGGTGGTGCCGACCGGCGAGTCGCCGGAGACCCCCTTGCTGGCGATGAACTCGAGGCAGTTCCGCTGGCGGTCGACCATCAGCACGTTGACCCGGTCGTAGCCGAGGACCTCGTGCAGGCCGTCGGCGGAGAGGTGGAGGACCTCCTTGAGGTCGATCGACTTCTGCAGGTGGGTGTTGATGGCGTGGAAGTTCTTGATGTTCTGGTTGAGCGACTGGAAGCGCTGCTCGAACTTCTCCTTCTGCACGGCGATCTCGAAGTTGAGCCGGTCGAGATTCTCGTTGCGCTCGCGCATCTGCAGGATAAAACGGCCGATCAGCGAGCCGACGTAGGCGAGGACGACGGCCGTGCCGAGCCCCATGTAGAGGTGAAGCAGGACGCTCTCGCCGTCGCGGACGATGTCGCCGAACAGCTGGTCGAAAAATCCCCGGTCGGGGTCGGAGAAGAACAGCAGCCGCAGGACGGTCCAGCCGATCGGCGCGAAGACGCCGAGGCCGAAGCCGACCAGGGTGAACATCCAGCGCCGGTTGAGCGCCTCGAGGGTGAGTTTCTTCATGTCAGGGCCCTGCATTGCATGGAATTGCAAACAACTGATATCAGGCGGAAATTTAAACTACTTTAGTTTCTGCCCCGGGAATCGTCAAGGCTTTTCAGCGCCCGAGCCGGATGCCGAGCTCCTCGGCGGTGGCGACCAGCTCGCCGTCGGGGTCGACGAGGTTGAGCCCGCCGACGGCGTCGGCGATGTCGACGAAAACGATGTCTCTGCCGCGCAGGGCGACCATCCTGCCGAAGCCGTTCTCCTCGATCAGCTGCACCGCCTTGACGCCGAAGCGGGAGCTGAGGATGCGGTCGAAGGGGGACGGCGTCCCCCCCCGCTGCACGTGGCCGAGCACCACCACCCGCAGCTCCATGTCGAGGCCGAGGCAGGCCTCGATCTGTCGGGCGACGGCGTGGCCGATGCCGCCGAGCCGCTCGACGCCGAGGTTGTCGGCGGCCGACTTCTGCACCACCTTCTCCCCCTCGGCCGGCCGCGCCCCCTCGGCGACGACGACGATGGAGAAGAGGTGCCCCTCGGCGCCCCGCTTGTGGATCGCCTCGCAGACCTTGCCGATGCGGTAGGGGATCTCGGGGATGAGGATGACGTCGGCCGAGCCGGCGATGCCGGCCTCGAGGGCGATCCAGCCGGCGTCGCGCCCCATGACCTCGACCACCATCACCCGGTGGTGGCTCTCGGCGGTGGAGTGCAGCCGGTCGAGCGCCTCGGTGACGATGCCGACGGCGGTGTTGTAGCCGAAGGTGACGTCGGTCCCCTTGAGGTCGTTGTCGATGGTCTTCGGCACGCCGACCACCGGCATGCCGAGCTCGCCGAGCTGGCGGGCGATCTTCAGGGTGCCGTCGCCGCCGACGGCGATCAGGGCGTCGGCGCCGATCCGGCGGAAATTCTCGAGGACCGTCGCCGACACGTCGGCGAGCTCGGTCTTGCCGCCCCGCTCCACCGGGTAGGCGAACGGGTTGCCGCGGTTGCTGGTGCCGAGGATGGTGCCGCCGCGCTGGAGGATGCCGCGCACCGAGGCGAGGTCGAGCTCGCGGGTGCGCGGCCCCTCGACGAGGCCGTCGAAGCCGTCCTTGACGCCGAGGACCTTCCAGTTGCGCCGGCTCGCCGCCCGGACGACGCCGCGGATGACGGCGTTGAGCCCCGGGCAGTCGCCGCCGCCGGTAAGGAGTGCGATGGTTTTGGGCATATCTTTCTTCTCCGGAAAAGTGAATTCGGATCCGGCCTCAGGCGCCGGTCATGGCGCTACGGCTTCCCCTTCTTGCTTTCCGTGGCGATCGCCAGCTTGCCGAAGCCGCTGGTCTTGGCGCTGTCCATCAGCTGCACCACCTGGCCGTGCCTGGCGTCCCGGTCGGCCATGAGCAGGAAGGTCATGTTGCGGCTCCGCTCGCCGTAGGTGCCGAGGTGCGCCTGCAGCGCCGCCAGGGAGACTTTCTCCTCCTTGAGGAAGATCTCCCCCTCCTTCGACAGGTAGACCTTGATCTCCTCCGGCTCCTTGTCGGCGACCACGGTCGAGGACTCGGGGAGCTTGATCGAGATGCCGGGGGTCTCGATGAAGGTCGTCGAGATCATGAAGAAGATCAGCAGCAGGAAGACGACGTCGATCATCGGCGTCAGCTCGACCCGCAGCTCGTCCCGCTTTTTCCTGCGCAGCGCCATCGCCTACTGCCCCAAACGGTCGACGACCCGGAGCGCCCGGACCTCGAGGTCGAGGGCGATCCGGTCGACCCGGCCGGTGAGGTACTTGTGCAGCAAAAGGGTCGGGATGGCGACGGTCAGGCCGGCGGCGGTGGTGATCAGCGCCTCGGAGATGCCGCCGCCGAGGGTCGCCGGGGTCCCGACCCCCTCGAGCGAGAGGACGGTGAAGGCGCGGATCATGCCGAGGACGGTGCCGAGCAGGCCGAGCAGCGGGGTGATGGTGGCGATGGTGCCGAGCAGGCCGAGGTAGCGCTCGAGCGAGGCGATCTCGCGGGAGCCGGTCTCCTCGACCACCGCCTTGATCTGGTCGCGGGAGCGGCCGGCCAGGCGGAGGGCGGTGGCGTAGACGCGCGACAGCGGGCTGCCGTAGCGCTGGCAGGCGACCGAGGCCTGGTCGAGCTTGTGCTCGGCGATCAGCGGATCGACCTCGTCGGTCAGCTCCCGGTTGAACTGCTGGAAACGGTAGTAGTTCCAGAGCCGCTCGAGGAAGATCGCCAGGGCGAGCACCGAGCAGAAGAGGATCGGCCACATGAGGGGGCCGCCTTTGTGGAAGAGCTCAAGCATGGGGTTTATGCTCCTGTTCTGTATGTAAATATAAAGACAGAATAAACACTCATTACAAAAACTGGATTCCTGATCAAGTCAGGAATGACAATCTGTACTGTTGTTGCATGTCATCCTCGCGAACGCGGGGATCCAGCCTTTATGACTTTATTCAAAAACAAAATCTGGATTCCTGCTCGGAGGCAGGAATGACAATCAACGCTTATTAACTTCATCTTCAAGCGCCGACACATCGACCGGAGTCGATTCGGCCTTTTCATCCGTGTCGACCGGTTCGTCCGGTTCCTCGTCGCTCTTTGGCTCGTCCTTGGCCGGTTCTTCGACCGCCTTCTCCTCTTTGTTCCGTCCCCAGCGGCGCGCCTTTTTCTCCTTCTTCTCTTTCGGCGCCGGTTTCTCCTCGGCTTTCACCGGCAGGACCGGCGCCGGGCGGTACTCCCTCTTCATGGTGACGCTGCGCAGCGCCTGCCAGAACAGGGCGAGGAAGAAGCCGAAGAAGAAGACGAACAGCAGCACCAAAAAGAGCGGCAGCTGCGGGCTCTGCCAGCCGACCATCCGGACCGTGATCGGCTCGAGGTTCGACATGCAGAAGACCAGCAGGACGATGACGAGCACCAGCATCAGCAGACGGGAGAAGAGAATCATTTCAGCCTCCTGGAGAACGCGTCCGACAGCAGTTCGTAGGTCGTCGCCAGGTGCTGCGGGATGACGCGGGTCTCGCCGAGCACCGGCATGAAGTTGGTATCCCCCTGCCAGCGCGGCACCAGGTGCCAGTGCAGGTGGTCGGCGATGCCGGCCCCGGCCGCCGCGCCGAGGTTGAGGCCGATGTTCATCCCCTGGGGGAACACCGTCTCGCCGAGCACCTCGCGGCAGAGGCAGATCGTCTCCGTCGTCTCCCGGTTCTCGGCCGGCGTCAGCTCGCACAGGTCGGCGACGTGCCGGTAGGGGGCGACGAGGAGGTGGCCGTTATTGTACGGGAAACGGTTCATGATCACAAACAGGTGTTCGCCCCGGTGGAGAACCAGCCGGTCGGCGTCGCCGGCGCGGTCGGCGCCGATGCAGAAGACGCAGTCGGACGGCCCGGCGCAATGCCGGCTCTCGTCGAGGATGTATTCCATGCGCCAGGGGGCCCAGATCGGTTTCACGGACAGCCTCCGGTGACGTTGTGGTAACCGCCGGCGACGCCGTCGAGGCTGACGATCGTGCCGGTGATGGTGTCGGATAGATCGAGCATTCCGACGGTGTGGCAGGCGGCGCCGCGCCGCTCGGTGGCGCTGCCGGGATTGAACAGCAGCACGCCGCCGTGCCGCCGGCAGAGCGGCTGGTGGCTGTGGCCGAAGACCAGGACGTCGAGCGGCACCCCCTCGAAGGCGGAGAGGACGTTGGCGACGATCTCTCCCGGCCCTCCCCAGCCGTGCACCAGGCCGATGCGGAACCCGGCGGCCTCGACCACCCGCTTCTGCGGCAGCTCGGGGGACGGCTCGTCGCAGTTCCCCATGACGGCGGCCACCGGCTTCCCGTCGAAGCAGTAGAGCAGGTCGGGATGGACGATGTCGCCGGCGTGCAGCAGCAGCTCGGCATCGCGCAGCGGCCCGGCACAGAGGGCGCGCAGGAAAGCGAGCCCCTCGTGGAGGTCGGCGAAATGGGTATCTGACAGTACTCCGACTTTCATTGCTTCAATTATATACACCCGATGACGATCTGTGACCTGTTTTCTGAAGGCCCGCAAAATTCGGCCGCTTCCCGTCAAAAAGGCCAATATTGGCCAGATCCGGGGAGCGGGTTCCGGCGGAAATCGACGACAATTTACATTAATATCGTTGAATTGTCGGAAAACAAGGCTATTTATATAATAAATCCCGGATTACACTTCTTTGGCACCACCGTTGCTACGAAACGTTGGATTCGCTTCACTATTAACTTGACAGATCAAGTCGGAATAGCATATTTTCGCAATTTAGTTTCAGTAAATTTTTTTCGCAATATTTAATTTAGCTGCCTAATTATCTGGAATCACGCGATTCGAAAGACCCATGACGGACTGAACATCCAACGGAGGATTAACTCAATGTCCAACAAACGCCAAGATGCCCTTGATTACCACAGCATGGGGCGCAAAGGAAAGATCGAAGTCATCACCACCAAGCCGTGCGCGACCAGCCGCGACCTCTCCCTCGCCTACAGCCCGGGGGTGGCCGAGCCGTGCCTCGAGATCGAAAAAGATCCGAACATGGCCTACGAGTACACCGCCAAGGGGAACCTGGTCGCCGTCGTCTCCAACGGCACCGCCGTCCTCGGCCTCGGCGACATCGGCGCGCTGGCCGGCAAGCCGGTCATGGAGGGGAAAGGGGTCCTGTTCAAGCGGTTCGCCGACGTCGACGTCTTCGACATCGAGCTCGACACCAAGGACTCGGACGAGCTGATCCGCACCGTCAAGCTGCTCGAGCCGACCTTCGGCGGCATCAACCTCGAGGACATCAAGGGGCCGGAGTGCTTCTACATCGAGGAGAAGCTGCAGGAGATCTGCGACATTCCGATCTTCCACGACGACCAGCACGGCACCGCCATCATCGCCGCCGCCGGCCTGCTCAACGCCCTGGAGATCATCGGCAAGAAGCTCGCGGATGTCAAGATCGTCGTCAACGGCGCCGGCGCTGCCGGCATCGCCTGCGCCAAGCTCGCCATCGACCTCGGCGCCACCAAGGAGAACGTGCTGCTCGCCGACTCCAAGGGGGTCATCTACAAGGGGCGCACCGAGGGGATGAACGAGTACAAGGAGCGCTACGCCGTCGACACCACCGACCGCACCCTCGAGGACGCCATGAAGGGCGCCGACGTCTTCTTCGGCGTCTCGGTCAAGGACGCCGTCACCCCGGAGATGCTCAAGTCGATGGCCAAGGACCCGATCGTCTTCGCCATGGCCAACCCCGACCCGGAGATTCTGCCGCCCGACGCCAAGGCGGTCCGCGACGACGTCATCATGGGAACCGGCCGTTCCGACTTCAACAACCAGGTCAACAACGTCCTCTGCTTCCCGTTCCTGTTCCGCGGGGCTCTCGACACCCACGCCAGCGCCATCAACGACGAGATGAAGGTCGCCGCGGTCTACGCCCTGGCCGAGCTGGCCAAGGAGGACGTGCCGGACTCGGTCCGCAAGGCGTACGGCGGCGAGGAGATCAAGTTCGGCCGCGAGTACCTGATCCCCAAGCCGTTCGATCCGCGCGTGCTGCTGCACGTCGCTCCCGCGGTCGCCAAGGCGGCCATGGACAGCGGCGTCGCCCGCCGGCCGATCGCCGACATGGACAAGTACCTCGAGCGCCTCGAGGCGCTGCAGGGACGCTCCAAGGAGATCATGCGCATCCTGATCAACAAGGCCAAGGCGAACCCGAAGCGGATCGTCTTCCCCGAGGGGGAGGAGGAGAAGATCCTGCGGGCCTCGCAGATCCTGGTCGACGAAGGGATCGCCAAGCCGATCCTGCTCGGCGACGAAACCGAGATCAAGACCAACGCCGCGGCCCTGAACGTCGACCTCACCGGCATCACCATCATCGATCCGTACCGGCACGAGGCGGCCGAGGCCTACACCGAGGAGTTCTTCGCCATGCGCCAGCGCAAGGGGGTGACCCTGGCCGAGGCCCGGCGGACCATGCGCAAGAGCCGCAATCACTTCGGCTCGATGATGGTTCTCAAGGGGGATGCCGACACCCTGCTCTCCGGCATCAACCACCACTACCCGGAGACCATCCGCCCGGCGCTGGAGATCATCGGCAAGCAGGACAACCTCTCCAAGGTGCACGGCATGTACCTGATGGTCACCAAGAAGACCGCCTCGTTCTTCGCCGACACCACGGTCACCATCGAGCCGACGCCCGAGGAGCTGGCCGAGACGGCGATCCTCACCGCCCAGAAGGCCAAGCAGTTCGACTTCGAGCCGAAGGTGGCGATGCTCTCCTTCTCCAACTTCGGTTCGGCCGAGCACCCGCTGACCTACAAGGT
>JBFHOZ010000097.1:0-8790 GCA_041592975.1 Desulfuromonadales bacterium | reverse complement strand
TCATATTGCTATTTACATCCTTCCATGTTGGTTGTCAACGGGATAATGGCAAAAACGCCCGTTCAGGACGAATTACATCCCTTTTTTGAGGTGGTCGACCAGCTCCCTGACCATCTGGCCGTATTTTTTCGAGACGGCGCTCTTGACGAAGAGCCCCTCCTCGGGCTCGGCGAGAGCCCGCTGCAGCCCGGGAAGGGTCCTCTCCTTGAGCCGGACCGTTTCGGCCAGGTTCCAGTAGGCCTCCATGAAGTCGGGGTATTCGAGCCGCAGGAAAAAATCGCCGGTCGGCACCGGCCGACGCCAGAGCACCTCGGCCGGCGCGGCGACCACGGCAGCCGAATAGAGCAGCGAGCGGTAGTCGGTTTCGAGATATTCGAGCCGGGTGCCGTATTCGCTCCAGCGCTTCTCCGGGCGCTTGACCCCGTTGATGATGACCACCAGGACCGCGTCGACCAGGTGGGCATCGACCAGCGCGGTGATCCCGCCCGGATTGAAGGTATAGGTGTAATGCTCGCCGCCGGCAGCGACCAGGGTGCGCTTCTCGACAATCGCGCCCAGGGTGCCGCCAGAAGAGAGGGCGACCGGCCGGACGTCAAAGTAATCGCCCTTCTTGCGCAGCTGCTCGATCAGGCGCTCGTCGACATCGCGGCTGGTCTCCTCGAGAAGGGCGACCAGGCCGTCGCGGTTCGCGTATTCGATGGTCTCGACATCGATCAGCACCGGCAGCACGCCGAGGGTCTTGACCCTCCTCTCCGGAGCGTCCGGTTTCTGTCCGGCCAGTCCGGCGCAGCCGACAAGAACGATGCAGAGGCCAACAGCCAGTATTTTCTTCATGCGATCCTCCCCGGGTTCATGACCAGGAACATGACTATTATATCGTATCCGCGCTGCTTGACATCCGCGAAACCGATTTCAGATCGAAATGGACCACGCCCCACTGCAGGATCTCCCGCGGGGAACACTTCTCCATATCGGCGGGAGGAGCCTGGCCGAGGAACCTCAGGACCCGCAGCAGCGATGCCGACCGGTTCCCGGAAAAGAGCCCGCAATCGCCGTGCCGTTTGCTCAGCTTTTCACCGTCTTCGCCGAGGGCGATCGGCAGATGGACGTATGCCGGCGGCGGCGCGTCGAGGCAGGCGTGCAGGAAGATCTGACGTGCCGTCGACACGAGCAGGTCGGCGCCGCGCACGACCTGGTTGACGCCGCAGTCGATATCGTCGACGACCACCGCCAGCTGGTAGGCGAAGATGCCGTCGGCCCGCTTCAGCACGAAATCGCCGACCGCGTCGGCAAGATGCTGCTCGACGCCGCCGAAAACCCCATCGGTGAAACAGAACAGGCCGTCGGGGACCCTGAGCCTCTGCGAGCGGGGGTGGCGCCCCGGCGGCAAGCCCTCGCGGCAGGTACCGGGATAGCGCGGTCCCTCCTCACCCGGATGCGGGGCGCTGGCGAGGATCTCGCGGCGGGTGCAGCCGCAGTCGAAGACCAGCCCCTTGCGCCGCAACCGGTCAAGGACCTGGTCGTAACGGGCGAAGCGGCTGCTCTGATAAAGGACATCGCCATCCCATTCGAAGCCGTATGCCTCCAGTTCGCGCAGCATGGCGTCGGCCGCCCCGGGGATGACCCGCGGCGTGTCGATGTCCTCGATGCGCAGCAGCCACTTCCCGCCGTTCCGGCGGGCCAGGCAGTAGCTGCCGAGCGCTGCCAGCAGCGAACCGAAATGCAGCGGGCCGGTCGGGCTCGGCGCGAACCGTCCGACCACTCCGGTTATGTCCGTCTTGCCGCTCATCTGCCGATACCACACTCCCGAGGCGGATGATGCCCTCCGGGCCGGCGCCTGTCAAGGCGTCATTGCACCGGCTCGGGCCCATGACATGATTGACAAAAGAGGAGCAGGCAAGTATTAATGACTGATACTGTTAGCATTCTTGGAGGGCAAAGTGCTGATCACACGTGCGACCGAATACGCGATCCGGGCCGTCTTGTACCTGGCGAAGCAACCGCCGCGGGAAATCGTCCTGAAAAAGGACATCTGCAAGACCCAGGACATCACGCCGGCGTTTCTCACCAAGATCCTTCAGCCGCTGATCAAGGAAGGGATCGTCGGCTCGCAGCGCGGTGTCGGCGGCGGTTTCTACCTGGTCAGGGACCCGGCGGAGATCTCCCTGCTCGATATCGTTCAGGCCCAGGAGGGGGAGGTGCTCCTCAACCAGTGCATGGCCGGCCCGGGAACCTGCGAACGGGACGTCTTCTGCCCGGTGCACGGTGCCTGGAACGAGGTCCGCAAGGATCTGATCAACACCCTCTCCCGCCATACCTTCGACGCCCTGGTCGCCCGGGAGAAGGAGAAAACCAACTGATTCGCATTCCGGTCCGAAACCGGCGGGGGCAGATGCGAAATCCGCCCCCCTTTTCGTGCGGGCTGTCATCCTGAACAGCCTTTTTTATTTCCCCTCTTGACATAGTGTTTATACAACACTATATTAGTGTACAACAAACACCAAGGAGGCCGCATGGTTTACCAGTACAAATATGCCCGCCCCGCCATCACCGCCGACTGCGTCGTCTTCGGGCTCGACAACGTCGATCTCAAGGTCCTGCTGATCCAGCGGGGGCAGGAGCCTTTCCGGGGGGAGTGGGCTCTCCCCGGCGGCTTCGCCGAGGTCGGCGAGTCGCTCGATGACACCGCCCGCCGCGAGCTTGAGGAGGAGACCGGTCTCAGCGGCGTCTTCCTCGAGCAGCTCTACACCTTCAGCGATCCGGACCGCGATCCGCGCGAACATGTCATCACGGTCGCCTACTACGCCCTGACGAACCTGTCCGACCACCGGGTCAGAGCCGCCACCGACGCCAGCCGGGCGGCCTGGTTCGACCTCGATGACGTGCCCAGGCTCGCCTTCGATCATGACCTGATCCTCGCCACCGCCTACGAGCGGCTCAGGGGGAAAATCACCTACCAGCCGATCGGCTTCGAGCTGCTGCCGGAGAAGTTTCCCCTGCGGACGCTGCAGGGTGTTTACGAAAAGATCCTCGGCCAGCCGCTCGACAAGAGAAATTTCCGCAAGAAGATCCTCGGCATGGGGATCCTCGAAGAGCTGGACGAGATCGAAACCGACGTCGGCCACCGGGCGGCGCGCCTCTACCGCTTCAACAAGGCCGAGTACGACCGGAAGGTCAGGCAGGGGTTCAACTTCGAGATCTGACCTGCGGCGACGCGACACCCGCCAGGGCGGGAAAGGAGGCTGCCATGTTCGGCATCAGATTCATCAAGGCGCAACCCAACGTTTACTTCATGCAGTTCAGAAAGGGGAAGATCGTCCGTGAAGGGGAGGGCCTCTCCTTCTTCTATTACGCGCCGGTCTCATCCGTGGTGGCGGTCCCGCTGGCCAGCGCCGATGTCCCTTTCATCTTCAACGAGATCAGCGCCGACTTCCAGGAGATCACCCTCCAGGGGGAGCTGACGTTCCGGGCGGTCGATCCGCGGCGGCTGGCGAAGCTCCTCAACTACACCCTGGCGGCCAACAACCGCGACTACCTCTCCGACGACCCGGACAAGCTGCCGCGCCGGGTCATCAACCAGCTTCAGGTCCTCGTCAGGGGGGAGTTGCAGAAGATGACGCTGAAGGAGGCCCTGAAGAGCTCGGAGGAGCTCGTCGTCGCCCTGCGCCGGAACCTGGCAACAGGGGAGCTGGTCGAGCAGCTCGGCCTGGAGATTCTCAGCCTCTCCGTCCTGGCGATCCGGCCGAATCCGGAAACGGCCCGGGCGCTCGAGGCGGAGATCCGCGAACGGCTGCTGCTGGAGGCCGACGAGGCGATCTACACCCGGCGCAACGCCGCCGTCGAGCAGGAGAGGTCGATCAAGGAGAACGAGCTGAATACCGAGATCGCCGTCGAGGAGAAGAAGCGCCAGATCCGCGAAACCCGGGTCGAGGCCGACCGGGCCGTGCAGGAGAAGCGGCAGGCGATGCAGCGCGAGGGGATGACCGGCGACATCGACCTCGAGAAGAGGAAAAAAGATCTCGTCGCACTGGCGGCCGGCAACCGCGAAATCGAGGCGGACGCCCAGGCCTACGGGATCAGGGCGGCGATGGATGCGTTCCGCAACGTCGACCCGAAGGTGCTCCAGGCCCTGGCCAGCATCGGCATGGACCCGGCCCGGATGATCGCCGGCGCCTTCCTCAACCTGGCCGACAACGCCGGCAAGATCGGCAACCTCAACATCGCCCCGGAACTGCTGCAGGATCTGCTGAACGCGGCCCCGGGCCGCTGAAAAACCGGAATGACGGCAGGGGAGCTTCGCAACTCCCCTGCCGAAGGAGGGCGCCATGAACCGCCTGACCGAGAACAAGATCATCCTGGTGGTCCGCGAGACCCGCCTCGACGAGCTGGTCCGCCGTTACAACACCGTCGAGCAGGCCCGTTTCTACGTCGAGCACCTCGGCGCCGACTTCGCCGACTACCAGCAGGAACACGACCGGTACAGGGACTCGGTCGCCGTCGCCCAGAACCTTCTCGGGCAGCTCGGCCGGCTGCAGGTGGTCGCGCGCCGCTTCCTGCCGAATTTCGTCTTCGGCGCCGAAGACACTGTCGTCGTCCTCGGCCAGGACGGCCTGGTCGCCAACACCCTGAAATATCTCGACAGGCAGGCGGTGGTCGGCGTCAACCCCGATCCGCTCCGCTGGGACGGGGTTCTGCTGCCGTTTGCCGTCGGGGATCTCGACAAGGTCGTGCGCGATCTCTTCGCCGGCCGCCGAACGCTCTCGGTCGTGACCATGGCGCGGGCCGACCTCGCCGACGGCCAGTGCCTGCATGCCGTCAACGATTTCTTCATCGGCGCCCGAAGTCACGTTTCGGCCCGCTACACCATCGGCGTCGGCCGGCAACAGGAGCGGCAATCCTCGAGCGGCATCATCGTCTCCACCGGTCTCGGCGCGACCGGCTGGCTGAAAAGCGTGCTCGCCGGCGCCGCCGGCATCGCCGGATCACTGTCGAACCGCAAGGTCGAGATCGAACAGGCCGGGCAGATCGCCTGGGACGCCGATTACCTCTGCTACTCGGTGCGGGAGCCGTTCCCGAGCGTCACCACCGGAACCTCGATCGTCTTCGGTCGGATCACCGGCGAACAGCCGATGAGCCTCGAGTCGCACATGGCCGGCAACGGCGTGATCTTCAGCGACGGCATCGAGAGCGACTATCTCGAATTCAACTCCGGCATGAAGGCGACCATCTCGGTCGCCGACAGGCGCGGCCACCTCGTCGTCTGATGTCCGACCATGAAGAAGGGGCAGAAACATTCCGCCCGGCCCCGTCTTCATCGGCGTGCCCGCGACCGGGGCTGAACGCCCCTGGCAGGAGACCGGTCGGGTATCCTCCCAACATCATGTTCCTGTCGATTCCTGGGATGCGGACAAAAAAACACCCTGGAGACCAGGAGGGGCAAGTCACCAGGGCGAAGGGGAAGCTGCGTCCAGCTTCCGGAACCCTATACGTAAGCAAGTATACCCCCCTCCCGGGGATGTTCAACCGCCCGTGATGAAATTAATTTCCGATTCTAAATTGCGCAGTTAACGCAACGAAGAAGGGGCCGCTCGATAAGAGCGGCCCCTTTTGTCCGGAGTGCGATTTTCAGGGCGCGGTGTCTTTCGCCGGATCGAGGCACACGGATTTTGCGCCGAGACGTCGCGAAAATCCATGACGTACGCGCAACAACGCCGTCTGACGCCGAGATCGCGGAAAAGAACCGTGTCTAACCCTTACTTGACGTAGTCTTCCGGATAGGCGGTGATCTGGTGAATCGCCAGGTCCGGTCCGACGAACTGCGCCTCCTCGTCCATGGTGTAGCCGAAGATCTTCTTGACGACGAAGTAGACGACGAAACCGCAGACGAGCGCGTAGGCGACGGCGAGCAGGGAGCCGGCCAGCTGGCTCATGAACGAAACACCGCCGGCGCCGCCGAGCGCTTCGCTGCCGAAGATGCCGGCGGCGATGCCGCCGAAGGTGCCGATCAGGCCGTGCAGCGGCCAGACGCCGAGGACATCGTCGATGCGCAGCTTCTCCTGCTCCCACTGGAAGCCGTAGACGAAGATCAGCGAGCCGATCCCCCCCATGAAGAAGGCGGCGACCGGGTGAACGATGTCGGACCCGGCGCAGATGGCGATCAGTCCGGCCAGGGCGCCGTTGTGCACGAAGCCGGGGTCGTTCTTGCTGGCGACCAGGGCGAACAGCACGCCGCCGACCATGGCGAGCAGAGAGTTGGCCGCGACCAGGCCGGAGATGCCGGAGAGCGACTGGGCGCTCATGACGTTGAAGCCGAACCAGCCGACGGCGAGGATCCAGCTGCCAAGGGCGAGAAACGGGATGTTGCTGATCGGGATCGGCTGGCTCTTGCCGCGCACGTAGCGGTTGAGGCGGGGACCGAGTACCAGCACCGCCGGCAGCGCCAGCCACCCCCCCATCGAGTGGACGACGACCGAACCGGCGAAATCATGGAACGGCGCCCCGAAGGTGTCCTCGAAGAAAGCCTGCAGGCCGGAGCTGTTCTGCCCCCAGATGACCGACTCGAACAACGGGTAGACGACGGCGACAAAGATGGCGCCGGCCAATACCTGCGGCCAGAACCGGGCGCGCTCGGCGATGCCGCCGGAGATGATCGCCGGGATGCAGGCGGCGAAGCAGAGCAGGAAGAAGAAGCGGACCAGCTCGTACCCCTGGTTTTCTCCGACCAGCTGGTCGACCGGCTGGAAGAAGTGGGTGCCGTAGGCGATCTGGTAGCCGACGACGAAGTAGACAACGGTCGAGACCGACCAGTCGGAAAGAATCTTGACAAAGGCGTTGACCTGGCTTTTCTTGCGGACGGTGCCGACTTCGAGGAAAGCGAACCCGGCGTGCATCGCAAAGACCATGACCGCACCGAGCATGAGGAACAGAACGTCACCGCTGTGACTGATCGACGTGATGGCAGACTCCATTGTCATACCCTCCTGGCTTGAATTTTATGTCGTGTCAACATCGGCAGCGCCATTGCCGCCAATCGTCCCCTCCCTCTCAATTTTCGTACCATCTCGACATAGTCCAACAATTTCGAGATGTTACACAAAAACCCCGGCAGCAGGCGTCGCCCCCGGGAAGGGCACGACTGCCTATTAATTCGGCAATGCTGCCTCTTTTCTCGCCACCCGAAAAACACACCACAATGATAAGCTTTGCTGTTTTTTTTCTTGACACTTTTGGTAGGGTTATATTATCTTCCCCCGAAACAATTTAACTGCCACTTGTGTTGTTATTAAATTTAGAAGGAACGCGTAAACCGATGGACACGACCCGAAGAAGCTTTGCCAAGGCGGTCTCCTGGCGCATTCTCGCCACCCTGATCACCGGCACCATCGTCTACCTGCTGACCGGCCAGGGGGAGTTTGCCGCCACCGTCGGCCTGGCGGACACGGCGCTCAAGTTCGCCGTCTACTTCGGGCACGAACGCGCCTGGAACCGGATCCCCTACGGCCGGAAAAAAGTCGAGCCGGAGTACTACATCTGAGGAGCAGAGCATGACCAACAGCGCCATCGAGACAAGAGCATTTCCGGCTGTCGGCCCGGAAACTTCAGCTCACGACATCATCCGTGCCGGCCTGGAGATCGCCGGCGGCGAGGTCAAGCTGGCCTGCTCCTTCAGCATCGAGGACGTCGTGGTCGTCGACCTTCTCCGCCGCTTCGCTTTTGAAGTCGGCATCTTCGCCCTCGACACCGGCCGCCTGCCGGAGGAGACCTACGAGACCGCCGAAAGCGTCAGCCAGCGCTACGGCATCACCATCGACTGGTATTTCCCCGAGCGAAAGGCGGTCGAGAAGCTGGAGCGGGAGAAGGGGCTCTTCTCCTTCCGCGAATCGGTCGACAACCGCAGGGAGTGCTGCGCCATCCGCAAGGTCGAGCCGCTGCAGCGCGCCCTGAACGGTCTCGACGGCTGGATGACCGGCATGCGCCGCGCACAGGGCGCCACCCGGACCGAACTGCAACCGCTGGAGGTCGACGCGCTGCACGGCGGCATCGTCAAGATCAACCCCCTCGCCTGGTGGGACGAAAAGAAGGTCCGGGATTACGCCGACAAGCATCGACTGCCGGTCAACCGTCTGCACCGCCAGGGGTACCCGTCGATCGGCTGCGCCCCCTGCACCCGGGCGATCCGGGAGGGGGAGGATGCCCGCGCCGGGCGGTGGTGGTGGGAGGACCCGAACCACAAGGAATGCGGCCTTCATCGCCGCTAGTCAAATTGCATCTGCCAACCGACTAACGTTCGAGGAGATTTATAGATGAGCCAGACACTCACGCATCTGCAGCAACTCGAAGCAGAAAGCATCCATATCATCCGCGAGGTCGCCGCCGAGTTCGAAAACCCGGTGATGCTCTACTCCATCGGCAAGGACTCGGCGGTCATGCTCCACCTGGCGCGCAAGGCCTTCTACCCGGCCCCGCCCCCCTTCCCGCTGCTGCACGTCGACACCACCTGGAAGTTCCGCGAGATGATCGCCTTTCGCGACCGGATGGCGCACGAGTACGGCTTCGACCTGCTGATCCACACCAACGAAGAGGGGGCCAGCAAGGGGGTCTCGCCGTTCACCCACGGCTCGGCCCTCTACACCGACATCATGAAGACCGAGGGGCTCAAGCAGGCGCTCAATAAATATAAGTTCGATGCCGCCTTCGGCGGCGCCCGCCGGGACGAGGAGAAGTCGCGGGCCAAGGAGCGCGTCTACTCCTTCCGCGATCGCTTCCACCAGTGGGACCCCAAGAACCAGC
>JBFHOZ010000096.1:0-8838 GCA_041592975.1 Desulfuromonadales bacterium | reverse complement strand
GGGGCTCCTGCCTGCGGATGGCCAGCAACCTCCGGAGCTCGTTGAAGACGATTTCGTTCGGCGTGCCGGGCGTCTCAAGAAGGACGTCAAGTTCTTCGAGCCGCCATTTGCGCCGGTTGATGGACCGTAAGCGTCCGCTTTTTTCGACCCCCGCCAGATCGTTCGGCGCGGCCAGCAGGCTCTGGATGTAGAGCGCCGGGATCCCCTGCAGGCCGAGCAGGACGGTTTGCGAGCAGAGAAAGCGTGGCACCTGCCATTGATCGACCCCGCGGGCGGTCCCCTTGAGCGCATCGAAGTAGGTGATATTGATTTCGTACGGGCTGTCCTGCCCGTCCGGGTTCGCCTTCATGCTGACGAAGCCCCCGAACTGGTGCATCATCTCGATCAGGCTGTCGATCTGCGGCGGCGGCAGCAACCCTTCTGCGGGCCGCAGGCCGATCCCGTCGTGCGAGGCGGTGAAGTTGAGGAAGGTGCACCCCTGCGGGGCATCGAATGCCTCTTTCGCCCAGCCGGTGAGGATGTCGCTGCGACCATAGTGCAGGGCATGCAGGAGCAGCGGCGCCAGGCTGAAATGATAGATCATGTGGGCCTCGTCGCCATCACCGAAATAGCTGCGGTTCTGCTCCTTCGGGACATTGGTTTCGGTCAGCAGCACCGACGACGGCGCGACAAGCTCCATGATGATGCGCAGGACCTTGACGATCTCATGGGTCTCCGGAAGGTTGATGCACCCGGTTCCGAGTTTTTTCCAGAGAAAGGCGATGGCATCCAGGCGGATAAATCGCCCGCCCCGCGCGAGGTATAAAAGAAGGATGCGAACAAACTCGCGCAGCACGTTCGGGTTGCCGAAGTTGACATCGATCTGGTCCTCGCTGAAGGTCGACCAGACATGCTTGACCCCCTGATGGGTGTGAACCGGCGTCAGCAGGTTGCTCTTGCGCGGCCGCACCACCTCGCTGAGATCGACCGACGGGTCGACTTCCCAGAAGTAGTAACATGCCGGCGGTCGCTGATTGATGAAATCGATGAACCAGAGAGATTCGCGCGACACATGGTTGATGACCAGATCGATCATCAGGTCGAAATTCTCCCCGATGCGTGCGATATCGTCCCAGTCGCCGAGCTCGGGGTTGACCGAAGTGTAGTCGATGACGGAAAAGCCGTCATCGGAGCTGTAAGGAAAAAAAGGGAGGATATGAACAGCGGAGACGAGCCCCTCCAGGTAGCGATTGAGGAAGCGATCCAGGCCCTGCAGCGGCGGGATGCCCGGAACGAGGACGCTGTCTCCGTAGGTGATCAGGATAACGTCACGCTCATCCCAGCGCTGCGGTCGGCAGTCCGGCTGCCGGGAGACGTGGGGCCGCACCAGGGAGATCAGTTCATCGACGAGAATATCGGCCTGGTGCTCTCCGTAGAGACGCGCGAGCTTGTCACCGGCCCGGTTGTAAAAAGCTTTGGCAATGTCGTTCGGCATAGCGGCTTTCGGAAAGGCAACAGGGACAGCGTATCACAGAATTGCATCGAGCTGCAGGGCGAAGGTCAGGTCGAGCCCGGCCAGGGGATGGTTGCCGTCGAGAACGACCTCCTGCTCGCTGGTCTCGACCACCCGCATCACCTTCCGGCCCGCGCCGCCGAATTCGAGTTCAAGCTTTTCGCCGACCCGGATGTCCCGGCCGGCCGGGAAAAGCCCCCTTCTGACCGTGAGGATATTCTCCGCCCGGCGCCGGCCGTAGGCTTCGGCCGCCGGCAGGACGATGTTTTTGACCTCGCCGACCCGCATGCCGACGATTCCCTCTTCGAGCGCCGGAAAGACCTCGTCGTTGCCGAGGGTCAGGGTCAGCGGGTCCTCCTCGGCGTGGGCGAAGATCCTGCCGTTGTCGAGGGTGCCGATGTAGCGGACGGTGACGGTATCGCCCGGTTTCGCAATCCTGCTCATGGTCCCTCCATGTGGATGATCTGAAAGCGCTCGTCGAAAATGCGCACCAGGATCTTGCGCACCTCACGCCAGTCGAGGCCGCCGCTTCCGCAGCCGGGGCGCGGCACGATGACGCGTTGCCAGCCGCAGCGGTCGACCAGGGAGAGCAGCTCGTAGCAGGAGCGCCGGATGACGTGCAGGTCGGGATTTTCGTACGGGCTCGACTCGACCGGGAAGCTGACGATGCGGTTGCCGAGGTCGTGGACGTGGTTGCCGTGCAGCCGCACCAGGCTGCCGAGGACCTTGTCGATGCCGGGGTAGCGCTCGCGCGCCTGGGCGGCGCAGCCGCGCGGCATGGCGCAGGCGCCCTTGCGGTCGACCAGTCCGCCGGTGGTGATGGCGATCACCTCACCGCGCGCATGAAACTCCCAGATGTCCCCCGTCAGTTCGAGCATCTCACCCCTCCAGCATCTGTTGCAGCGACCCCACCAGGCAGTCGAAGACCTCTTCGCGCGAGCGGATCGATTGCGGCAGATTATAGATTACGATCTCTTCCAGCTTATGCAAGACCCGGTCGTCGTCGGTGCCGAAATGATTCATCACCGCCTCGAACATC
Organism: Desulfuromonadales bacterium; assembly: GCA_041592975.1. Taxonomy (GTDB): domain Bacteria; phylum Desulfobacterota; class Desulfuromonadia; order Desulfuromonadales; family UBA2294; genus BM707. The sequence continues at coordinate 6,307 of JBFHOZ010000096.1, read as the reverse complement.
GGGATGACCTCGTAGAGATCGTCGCGGTCGAACGGCCGCGGGTCCGGCTTGCCGCTGAACTTCGGCTCATCGCGGGTCGCCTTTTTGTGGTAGTACCTGTAATAGAGATCGGACGGCTTGATGTCGACGGCCATGTCAGAATCCTTTCCCCGGTGCCCAATCCTTAACCACAGCTGCCGCCGCAGGCGGCATGCCGGGAGCAGCCGGCAGCGCAGACCTCGTCCGACTTGCGGATGCCGTTGCGCGACACGAACGCCTCGAAGCTGTCGATGGTGATGTACCATTCCCCGTCCAGCTCGACCTGTTCAAGCAGCCCCCTGCGGACATGCATCAGGACATTTACCTGTGTGGTTTTCAATAGTTGTGCCGATTTTTCCAGACTCAGAAATCTGTTATTGCGGATCATGTCATCTCTCCTTGGACGGAAAAAGCCCGGACGGTTCTCCGTCCGGGCCTCGTTGCACGGTGGCGGCGACAGCGTTGTCGCCGGTCAGTCTTCATCTGTCTGTATTAGCAGGAAACGGGCCAGTTTGGGGCACAGGTTCGACTCGAATCAAAAAAAACGGGCGGCGGGCCGCTCATCCGGTCGCGCCTTGGGGTGAGGGCGCCCGATCAGCACGGGTTGCACATCGCCCGCAGCCGCCTTTCGGCGTCGGCCCGGATCGCCTCCATCTCCTCCTTGCTCGCATCGGGCGGAACGTCGATCCGCTCGTAGCGGAAGGTCACCCGGGCGAACGGCCAGGGGAGCAGGAACTTGTCCCAGAGGAAGCGGAAGCGGATCCCTCTGTACTGGGGGCTGATGATGTAGATCGGCACCCCCCCCTGCTTGGCGAGAAAGACCGGGCCGTCCTTCATGACGTGCCGCGGCCCGCGCGAACCGTCGGGGGCGATGAAGGCGGTCTTCCCGCTCTTGACCTCCCGCAGCAGGTTGATGAAGGCCCGCTTGCTGCTCTTTCCGGGGGAGCCGTGGATGATGCTGGTGTACCCCCACGAGCGGAGCACCTCGGCCAGGCCGGCGCCGATGTGACTGCTGGCGACCATCTGCACCGAGTTGCCGCCGGCGAGAAAAGCGATGGTCGGCAGGATCTCGTCGTGGAAGCCGGTGATGATGCAGGGGTGCTCGACGTCGATGCCGTTGGTGTAGCGGAGGGTCCTGCGGACGGAGAACAGGGCGCCGATGCCGAGGGCGATCAGCTTCCTGAGGATGATGCGGGAGGTTCTGGTCTCTTCTTTCATGGTCGGCCCCGGTCGGTAGTTACGGCTGCCACGATCCGGCCGGCGTCGGCAGGAGCAGGACGAAAATCATCTCACTATCGCGGCGCGGATGTCAACCGCATCAGGGGATGTTGAAATCGAGCGCCTGCTGGCGCTCCGGTTCCGGCTTCCTGAACCGGACCATGAAGGTGGCGCCGCCGCCGTCGGTCTCTTCGACCCAGGCATCGCCATCGAGGCAGTGGGCGATCTTCAGGACCGTCGCCAGGCCGATACCGCTCCCCGGCTCCTCGCCGGCCTGCTCGCCGCGGTAGAAGACGTCGAAGATCTTCTCCCGGGCGTCTTCGGGAATCCCGGGGCCGTGGTCGCGCACGAAGAGGATCACGGAGTCCCCTTCCTCGCGCCCGCCGATCTCGATCGGGCTCCCCGTTCTGCCGGCATACTTGACGGCGTTGCCGACGAGGTTGGAGAAGACCTGGAACAGGGCGGTGCGCGGGTAGGAGATCTCCGGCAGCTGTTGCACCTCGATAACGGCACCGGCGGCGATGATGCGGCTGCCGAGGTCCTCGAGAACACTCTGCACGACCTCGACGATGCGGGCCGAGGCGACCCCCTCGATGAGCCGTCCGGCCCGGGCGAAGACCAGCAGGTCCTCGAGGATGCGGGCCATCCGCAGCCCCTGGTCGCGGATATCCTGCAGCGATTTCCGGGTCTGGTCGTCAAGCTTCTCCCTGGGCTGCTCGAGCAGCATCTCGGGCAGGCCGATGATCGGTGTCAGCGGGCTGCGCAGGTCGTGCGACACGGTGCGCACGAAGGCGTCGAGCTCACGATTGGCGGCCCGCAGCTCGGCTTCTGTTTTGCGCCGCTGGACCAGCTCGATGTCGAGCGACTCCTTGGCCTGGTGCATGTCCCTGAACAGCGTCGCATAGGGGGTGCGCAGGGTGCCGATGACCAGCGACCGGTAGATCAGGACGATCGAGACGAACTTGAAGTAGTGGCCGATAAAGTTGGTGACGCCGTAGATGTCCCGGTAGAGGGTGAAGGCGAGACCGGCGAGGATCGAACAGCCGAGCGCCGCCGTCAGCAGCCTGAGCATCCGGCGGTCGAGGAATTCCCGCTTCTTCCAGAACAGCAGGATGGCGACGCCGAACAACGCCGCGATGACGAGCTCGCTGACGATCTTGAACTCGGTCAGGCCGTGCCCCTCGCGGAAGCAGGAGGGGAACACCTCGAACGGCCAGACAGCCAGAACCGCCAGCAGGCCGAGCAGCACGGAGCCGCCGAGCAGCAGCCAGGGGGAGAGCTGTCGCCGATGGCCGAGCAGGGCGGCGACGGCGATAAACGCCGCGGATTCGAGGTAGCGGGCGACGATCCAGAGCTGGGTCGCCTTGTCGGCGTCGATGCCCGGGAAAATCCCCATCCCCCTGTAGGAGATGGCGTGCAGCAGCTCGACACTGCCGATGACGGCGAAGGCGACCGAGAGCAGCAGCAGGCTGTTGTCGCGGACGAACCGGCGGGCATTCCAGCCGATACTGAAGACGGTAAAGGCGACGGAGATGAAAAAGGTCTCGACCAGGATGTGGAAGAAGAGGTAGTTGTGGCGGCTGAGCGCATAGAGCACGGCCGCCAGCAGCGAAGCCGCCAGGGTCAGCAGCCAGTAGGGGACGGCACTCCTCAGGAACGAATCGGAAAGGGGTGTGTCCTTGGCTGCGGCCAGGTCGGGTGTTGCCGGTTCACGTTCCTCGCTCATATCTCTCCGGGGACGGGAAAGGTGCGCGCACGTTTCGACTGCCGAATGACAACTATCCGACATGACAGGCTTTTCTGTCAAGGATTGAAATTGGCGAGCATCACGTCCGCGCCGCCGGGCGCATGCCGACGGCGGTGTGGACAATCAGGGTGCCGAGGATCAAAACACCTCCCGCCAGGGTCGCGGCGGAGGGCTCCTCGCCGATCGCCAGCCAGACCCAGAACGGGCCGAGAACGGTTTCGAGCAGCAGGGTGAGGCTGACCTCCGGCGCCGGCAGCAGTCGCGGCGCCAGTGTGATCAGGGCGTAGGAGACCGGCAGGACGAGGAGGCCGAGGATCAGCAGCAGGACAAAATCGTCCGGCGTGGTGGCGGCCGGGCGGGCGCCGAGCAGCAGCGCCAGCGGGACGATGAGAAGATTGCCGAAGGCGTTGGCGGGGATCATGTTGAGCGGCCGCGCCCGGCGGACGATCACCAGGTTGCCGGCCCAGCAGCAGGCGGCGCAGACGGCGAGCAGGTCGCCGAAGAGGTGTTCGGCGGCGAGGGAGCCGGAGAAGATGACCAGCACCCCGGCAAAGGCGGAGCTGATCGCCGCCCAGGTCCGGCGCGGGATCGTCTCCCCGAGAAATATCCGGCTCGCCATGGCGGCCAGCAGGGGGGTCGCCGCGAGGATGACCAGGGTGTTGGCGGCCGTCGTCTGGCGAAGGGAACAGACGAACAGGATGCTGCCGACGGCGGCCACGACCGCCGAAAGCAGGCCGAGCCGGCCGGCGGCGCGGGCCATGACGACAAACTGCCGGCGATAGACGGCGCCGAGGGCAACCGTCAGCGCGAGCCCGGCGAGAAGGCCGCGCCAGAACAGCAGGGTCCAGGCATCGGCGGCGATCAGGCGGACCAGCAGGGCATCCGGGCTGAGGATGAAGACCGCCCCCAGAGTCAGAACCAGCCCCCGGGTATGTTGCTTGTCGATCGGCAAAACGGCGCGCACCCCGTACGGTTGTGAGGATCAGGATGCTGAACTATGAATGGTCGGCCTGCCGCTGTCAAGCCGATACGGCAGCGCGCGGCCCGGGAGCCGACATCAGGGACGCCGCGCGAAGATTTCCCGGAAGCGCCTCAGGATGGCGCTGCCGGCCGGCGCGTCGACGCAGCTCTGCCGCAGCGCGTCCGGGTCCTGACCCTCCCCGGCAAGATCCTCGCGGCAGTGGTCGATATAGGCGGCAGCAACCCCGGCGTCGAACTCCGGGTGAAACTGCACCCCCCAGGCGCTGTCGCCGAAGCGGACGGCCTGGTGCGGCTCGCGGGCGCTGCGGGCCAGCAGGACAGCGCCGGCCGGAAGTTCGAGCAGCGACTGCCTGTGGCTGACCGGGGCGAGAACCTCCGGGACGAAGCCGCCGAGCAGCGGATCGCCGGCGGCCGCCGCGGTGAAGGTGACCGGGACCACCCCCATCTCCCGACCGTTCGGGTTGTCGGCAACCCGGCCGCCGAGGGCATGGCCGAGCAACTGGTGGCCGTAGCAGATGCCGAGGATCGGCACCCGGCCGACCGCCTTTGCCAGCCAGGCGGCGGTCCGTTCGCTCCAGGGGTGGCGGTCGGTCACCATGGCGTGCGATCCGGTGACGATAATCGCGGCGATCGCCGTCGGTGCGGGGAGCGTCTCCCCCTTTTCGACGTCGACGGTGAGCGTCTCACCGGCATCGATCCCGGCGCCGGCGGTGATCCAGTCCTCGAAGTCCCCCTTGCGGGCGGCCAGTTCCGGGATGGTGCCGCCGCATTTGACGATAAGAAGTTTTTTCATGGTCTCGCTTTGTACTCGAAATTCCCTGCCGGAAATGGTATTTCTTTCAACTCTAGCACGATCTGCTAAACTGGAAAAACATTTAATTCCGCGTGATTATCGAGGCCCTGCATGCACGACCTGACCATCCTCCGCGACCTGTTGATCCTGCTGCTGCTGGCGCTGGTGAACGCCTATCTGTTCAGCCGCATCCGCATTTCGCCGATCGTCGGCTACCTGCTGACCGGCTGCCTGGTCGGCCCGTTCGGGCTGCACCTGGTCAGCAGCGTCGAAACGGTCGACAACATGGCCGAAATCGGCGTCATCCTGCTGCTGTTCACCATCGGTTTGGAGTTCTCCTTCCGCCGCATCCTCATGCTCAAGGAGCTGATGTTCAAGAGTGGCACCACCCAGATCCTGCTCAGCGGGGTGATGATCTTCGGGGCCGCGCTGCTCTTCGGCCTGCCGGTCCGCACCGCGGTCGTCATCGGCTTCGCCCTCGCCATCTCCTCGACCGCCATCGTCCTGCGCATCCTCCAGGAGCGGGGGGAGGTCGACTCCGCCCACGGCCGGACGGTGCTGGCGATCCTGCTGTTCCAGGACCTCTGCGTCATCATCTTCATCGTGCTGCTGCCGTTCATCGTCGCCAGCGGGCATATCTCGATCAGCGTCTACGCCCTGGCCCGCTCGGCACTGATTCTCGGCGGCCTGTTCCTCGTGGCGCGCTACCTGCTGCGCCCGCTGTTGCGCAGACTGATGCTGACCCGCTCGGCGGAGCTGTTCCGCCTGACCGTGCTGGTGCTGGTGCTCGGCACCGCCTGGCTTACCCACATGGCCGGCCTGTCGCTGGAACTGGGAGCCTTCCTCGCCGGCCTGTCGCTCGCCGAATCGGAATACTCGCACCAGGCGCTCTCCGACATCATCCCCTTCCGCGATGCCTTCATGGCGATCTTCTTCATCGCCATGGGGATGTTCGTCAACCTCGACGTCCTCGCGCAGGGATGGCCGGCGCTGCTCGGACTGACGGCGCTGTTCGTGCTGGCCAAATTCCTCGCCGGGAGCGTTGCCGCCCTCTGGACCCGCTTCCCGCTGCGCACCTGCCTGATCTGCGGCTTTCTGCTGTTCCAGGGGGGTGAGTTCTCCTTCGTCCTGCTCCGCCAGGCGTCGTTCGCCGGCGCATTCAGCGACGAAGTCTACCAGGGGCTCCTTTCGATCGTCGCCCTGACCATGCTGGCGACGCCGCTGGTCATCCCCAAGGCGACGGCGCTGGCGAACTTCATCGCCGACCGGTTCGGCGTCCGACCGGAAACTCCGAAGGAACCCGAGGGGACAGAGAGCATGAGCGGCCATGTCGTCATCGCCGGGTACGGCATCTCCGGCCGCGGCGTCTCGCGGGTCCTGCGCGAGGAGAGCCGGCCGTACATCCATGTCGAGCTGAATGACGAGCTGGTGCGCCGGGCGCGGGCGGCCGGCGATGCCGTCGTCTTCGGTGACGCCGCCTCGGCTGAAGTCCTGCACGCCGCCCACCTCGAGCGGGCCGATGCCCTGGTGGTGGCGATCAACGACCCCTC
>JBFHOZ010000095.1:0-8923 GCA_041592975.1 Desulfuromonadales bacterium | reverse complement strand
GCGGGCGTTCCCCCGGAGGAGTTCGAACGGCACCCCCCGCTCCTTGCCGGATTCCGTAAACAGCGGATAAATATTGAAGATCGTCAGAACTTCGCTGAGGCTCCTGAGCTTCTTCAGGTTGCCGTCGCGGACCTCGAAGTTGAACGAGCCGAAGGACGAAGGGAGGAAGGTCTCCTTGAGTTTTCCCGCCGTCCCCTCCAGGTAGAAATCGCCGCGCAGCCTGCCGGTGACGATCCCTTTTCTCTGCAGCAGCTGCTGGTAGACCGCCAGGGCGTCGAAATCTTCGAGGTGTCCCGACATTTTCAGCAGCGGTGGCTGGTCGTCCCGGTAGGCGACCAGCACCTGGCCGAGACCGAAGCCGGGGCCAGATTTGAAGCTGATCGGATGGATGATCAGGGTGCGGTCACGGTAGCTGATGTGCGCCTCGCTCTTTTCGAAAGGGAGATTGGCGATCTCGCCGGCGTCAGTGCGGATGGCGATTTCCAGCTCCCCCTGGCGGCGCTTTTTCTTCTGCCGGCGATCGTATTCCCGGTCGGATATCCACAGGCCGATGACCTCGTCGATGTTGCCGTATTTCCCGTCGATAATCAGGCGGGTGTCGGCGGCCGGGAAGTTGTCGATCGTGCCGTTGATGGAGACGTCCGTCCCGCCATCCATCCGGGTGTGGATCGGCCCGAGGATAAGCGCCCTGTCGGTGATGGTGACCCTGGCATCGACATCGCGCAGATACTGCCTCTCCGAGCGGAAGATCAGCTCGTCGGCGCGTATCGAATCCCCGCGGAAGCTCAGATCGACCCTGGGGACGGTCAAGTCCGGGATGTCGAGGCCGAGGGTGATCGGCGATTCGCCGAGATTGGCGACGAGGTTTTGTCCGCCGAGGCGCGGCCAGTCGAGGTCGATAACGCCGTTCAGCCGGTCCAGGGGGGCCAGCGGACCGAGAATCTTGAGGTGGACGTCCTTCAGCGACATCGAACCGGACAACCTGCTGTTGCCGCCGTTCCTGCTGAAACGGATCGTGGCGGCCATCGTCCCCTCCGGATGGATGGCCCTGACCGCCGGCGACAGCAGCGGCAGGTCGGCCAGCGGCAACTCTGGGATGACGACATCGAGGCGGATGCTCTTTTCCGTTCTCCAGTCCCAGTCACCATTGGCGATCATCTTGATCGAGGGGAGAGCGAGCAGGTTGTTGCTGAGCGTCCATCTGCCGTCCCGGTGCAAGGCGTCAAGGTGCAGGGATGCCTTCAGGCCCTTTTCGGGAAGCAGGGTTCTTTCCGAATCCCGGTTGTACAGGCTGAGGCTGCCCCGGCCAGCAAGCCGCAAGGAGTCGTCTTCGCTGTTTTCCGCCAGGCTGAACGTGCCGTCGCAGTCAACAAGAACCTGAGCCGATTCGGCCGAAAGCCGATGGATTCGGAGCGTCCTGTCCTTCCATTCGATGTCGGCGTTGAAATTGTCGAGATATTTACTCTCGCCGAGGGAGATCCCCCCCCGCAGAATCTCGAGGTCGAACTCCCTGACGGCGCTCAGTCCTTCCGGACCGGACAGCTTGGAGAGGGGACCGAACAGCAGGAAAGACTTGAGGTTGAACGTTCCGGCGTTGAACATTGCGCCGGCCGCGGCCGGGCTCCCGTCCGGACGATTCATGAAGCGGTTGAAATCGGTCAGGGGGATGCGCGGCGCACTCAGCTTGACAAGCAGCTCCGGATCGGATTTTTCCAGGTCGAGATGACCGTCGCCGTACACGTCCATGGTGTCGAAGCCGAGATGGAATCCGGTCAACTTGTGCAGGCCGCCGAGGTGCTGCCATGTGCCGGAGAAGGAGATCTCGCCGGCCCGTATCTCCCGTTCGCGTCGCTGAAAAAGGAGCCCCAGATCGCGGCCGGTAAAGTGTGTGTTGAACTTGAGCCCTTCCGCCGGAGAACCGGAGATCTGGATGTGGATATCCGATCGGCCGCGGATCCCGACCTGCGAAAATAGACTCCGGTAGCGTTGAGTCACCACGTCGGAAGCGAAATCGGCGACCCGCATCTCGAGTTCGTAATCCGCGTGGTTCCAGAACGGGCTGCTGCCGCCGGCCCTGATATGGCCGCTCAGGCGGAAGGGGGATCTGATGGCGTCGATGAGCAGGTCGGCCTGCATATCGACCCAGCCGGATTCACGCAGGCTGAGATCGTCAGCGACCATGCGCAGCTTCTCGAGGGCGATCGTGAACGGTTTGTTCGGGTCGCGATGGTCCTCCAGGCGGATGTTTCCGTCCCTGATGCGGATCGACCTGATCAGGTCGCCGGAAACGAGGCTCTGGTCAATGACCAGCCGTCTGCCGGCCTTCTGCGGATCTCTCGGGAGTCCGGTCCTGATGGTGACGTCGGGCGCCTCGAAAAGGAGTTCGGTGAACTTCACCTTTCCGAAGAGCAGGGGCAATACCTCCAGGCGGAAGAAGACGTGGTCGGCCGTGATGTGCAGAGGGGCGTTCTTCGAGCCGATAAGGATCTGGTCAAAGGTGAACGAGGGGCCGTGTTTCATGGAGAAATGGGCCTGGCCGAGGCTGACCGGCTGGGAGAGCCGGGTGCTGATGGCGTCGGACACCTCGGCGCGGAAGTTGTTCAGGTCGAAAGTCGCAAGGAAGGCGGATATGACGGTCGTGGCGCCGATCAGAAGGATGAAAATAACAGTGAAGACTAGTCGGCGAAAGGAGAACTTCATGGTCCGATCCGTTCAGGGTCCCGGTTCAAAGGGCCACGATCAGCGCATGAAGCGCAGCACAAGGCAGATTCTCGACCGGGGCGTAAATATTCATTTTATGATTTCAGGGTGTTCTTGTCCAGAAATCTTGAACAGGCTACGGTCCGGGTTCTCCACCACCCCCGGGCGGGGTGAACCGGTATCCGCCCCGCTGCAGGTAATCGGCAAGTTCCTGCGGCAGAGGGTCCTCGACGCAGATCGTCCCGGGAGAGAACGGATCGGGGAACTCGAGCAGACAGCAGTGGAGAAAAAGGCGCCCCGGACCCGGCAGCTGCCCCCGGTAGCGGCGGTCGCCGACGATGGGATGCCCGGCGTCGGCCAGCTGCCTGCGGATCTGGTGCTGGCGGCCGGTCCGCAGCTCGAGTTCGAGCAACACCATGTCGCCGACCTGTTCGAGGGCACGGAACGTGGTCGCCGCCGACTTGACTTTCCCCTTGCTCGGCACCGGGGAGGAGAAGACTCCGCTTTCCGGCAGGCCCGCTGCCGCCAGGGCGAGATACCTCTTGATGGGCATCTTCTGCTGCAGCATGATTCCGAGCTCGGAAACCGCCTTTCTCCCCTTGCCGAAAACAACCGGGCCGGAGGTTTCGAGGTCGAGGCGGTGAGCCGGTGCCGTCATGAAGCGTTCTCCCCGTTCACGCATCAGGGCGGCTACCCGGTCCGCCAGGTTGTTTTGCTCGTGCCCCTTGCCGGAGTGGGTCGCCAGGCCGGCCGGTTTGTGGACGATGAGGATTTCTGCCGATTCGAACAGTACGGGACCAATCGTGCCGGGGCCGAGCAGTTCGCGGAGCCTGCGGCTCCCGGGCAATGAGACCCTGTCGCCGCAGCGCAGGGGGGTGTCGGTCATGGCGGCATCGTCGTTGACCAGAACCTTGCCGCCGCGAATCAGCTGGCGCAGATAGGAGCCTGGCGCCGAGGGGATTCTGCGCTGCAGATAGTCGAGCAGCGGTAGGTTTTCTTCGCGGGTAACGACAGTCCAGTTCGGCATGGTGTCGACGAGGATATCCTCCCCCCGGAGCCGAGGCAAGGACTCTCTTCTCCGGGTGACTAATATTCTTTACATGGCAGGACCTGCTTGCTAACATGTGCCGCTAATATTTTTTGCCTCTTGGGGTAGGTTTTCCCGGTCCTTCATGAAGATCAAGCGTCTCGACATAGTCGGCTTCAAATCGTTCGTCGACAAGACCTCGTTCGAGTTCTCCGAAGGCGTGATCGGGGTCGTCGGTCCGAACGGTTGCGGCAAGAGCAACATCGTCGATGCCATCCGCTGGTCGATGGGGGAGCAGAGCGCCAAGCAGCTGCGCGGGCGTTCGATGGAAGACGTCATTTTCGGCGGCAGTGAGACGCGCAAGCCGACCGGTATGGCCGAAGTTTCGATCACCTTTGCCAATGAAGACGGCCTGGCGCCGGCGGCTTATCGGGAGTATGCCGAGATCACCGTCACCAGGCGACTCTACCGGAACGGCGACAGCGAATACCTGATCAACAAGACTCCCTGTCGTCTGCTCGACATCACCGAGCTGTTCATGGATACCGGTGTCGGCACCAAGGCCTACTCGATCATCGAGCAGGGGAAGATCGGCATGGTGCTCAACGCCAAGCCGGAAGAGCGCCGTTTCCTGATCGAGGAGGCGGCCGGGGTAACCAAGTTCAAGGCCCGCAAGAAGTCCGCCCTGCGCAAGATCGAAGCCACCCGCCACAATCTCGAACGCCTCAACGACATCATCAGCGAAGTTCGCCGGCAGACCAACAGCCTCAAGCGGCAGGCGAAAAAGGCCGAGCGTTTCCGAACCCTGCGCGACGAGCTGCGGGGGATCGAGACGGCAATGGCCCACGACCGTTACCGGGAGCTGGTCGATGGTATCGGCGACAAGTCGGCTCTTGAACGTCAGCAGCAGAACATCGCCGAGGAGAAGTCGGCCACCCTGGCCGAGCAGGAAACGGCGCTGGAGAAGCTGAAGCTCGACCAGTCGGTCCGGGAGCGTGAAGTCAGCCGGGAACAGGAGCGGATGTTCGGCCTGACGACGGCGATCCAGAAGATCGAAGCGACGATCGAGGGGAACGTCAAGGAGTCCGAGCTGATTGCGCGGCAGAAAGACGGGTACCTTGCCGAAGCGGAGGAAGCCGCGGAGCGGTTGCGTTCCCTCGAAGTCGAGGAAGCAACCCTGCGACAAGTCCTGGAGACCTCGCGGCGAGACCTGCAGGGGGGGGAGAGTTGTCTTGGCGCGGCCGCCGAGGAGGTTTCCCGCCTTGACGGGATGGAGACGGAGCTGACTTCGACACTCGAGGAGGCGAGAAGCCGGGTGTACACGATCGTTGGTGATCTGACCCGGATGGCGGCACAGAAAGAGGAGGCCGAGAGGCGTCTCAATACCCTGGCGCTGCAGAAGGAGAAGAGCCACGCCGAGGCCCTGGCGCTGAAAAACGAACACCAGGAGGCCCAGCGCCAGGTCGACGCCCTCGAAATGTCGCTGAAGAAGATCAAAGGAGACAAGGAGTCACTGCAGCAGAGAAAGGGTGAGCTGGAAGCAGCCATCGCCTCCCTCAGCCAGCAGACGGACGACAACGAGGGTGAGCTTCTGGTGCAGCGGGAAGAGCTGAACCGGCTCAAGGCCAGGCTCGATTCACTGCGCCAGTTGGAGAAGAACTTCGAGGGGTTCGGCAGTGGCGTCAAATCGCTGCTGGAGGACGAAGCCTTCAGCCGGCGGTTCCGGGGGGTGCTGGCCGATGCTCTTGACGTCCCGGCCCGTTACGAGGCCGCCGTCGAGGCTGTCCTCGGCGATCGCCTGCAGAATCTTCTGATCGATAACAGCCGGGACGCTTTCGATGCCTTCGCGTTTCTGAAACAGCGGGATGGCCGTTGCTCGTTTCTGCTTTCCGGATTCAAGGCCGCTGAGCCGCAGGGTGAGCTCCCCGGACGACCGCTCGCCGAGCTGATCCGGGTGCCGTCGGAGCAGTCGACCGTAGCGGCGCTGCTTGCCGGGGTCCATCTGGTCGAGAGCCTCGAACCCCACCTTGGCGGAAACCTTCCGGCGGGGAGCCTTCTGGTTACGGAGTCCGGCGAAACGCTCTCCGCCCGCGGTGAGCTCTCCGGCGGCTCGAGCGAAATCCTCGAAGAGGGGCTGCTGCACCAGAAGCGGGAGATCAAGGAACTTGAACAGCAGGTCGCCGCGCTTCAGGAGCAGGTCGGCCGGATGCAGGAGCAGCGCGAGCAACTCCGGCAGCAGCTTCACGATGCAATGGAGGCACAGCGCGAGACGAGCGCCGCGCTGCACCTTTCGGAGCTGCAGGCGGTCGACAGCGAACGGGACCTCGGCGGGCGAAGAACGGAAGCCGACAGGCTTCTCGACCGGCTGGAGGTGCTGAGTCTCGAGGAGAGCCAGCTGCATGACGAACACGAGGAGCTGCAGCGTCTTCTGAGGGAATCGACTGCCGGACATGCGGAACGGGCGCAAGAGAAGGAGGCGCTTGAAGCGGCAGTCTCCGGGTATATCGGGGAGCTGCAGCAGCTGCGCAACCAGCGCGAAAAGGCGAATGACGAGCTGACCGCCGTCAAGGTCGCCGTCTCGACGATGCGCGAGCGCGAGGAGAGCTCCCGGCAGAATCTTCAGCGGATCGAGCAGATCAGGAGTGAGTTGCAGGGACGGACCGCTTCTTTGCAGCAACGACAGGATCAGGGGGATGTCGATCGCGACCGGCTGCAGAAGGAAAACGAGCGTCTCCGGCTCGAGCTGACGTCGCTTTTCGAAGAGCGAGAAACCCTGCAGAAAAAAGTGGTCAGGTTGCGGGAGGAGTTTGACGCCGGGCAGCGGCAGGTCGAGCAGCACGAGGCCTCGCTGAAAAGCCTGCGCTCGGAGGTCGCCCGGTTGCGGGAAAGCCTTTCCGACCTGCAGCTGAAGAGCCGGGAGCTGGAACTCGAGGCAGAGCATCTGCGCGAGAGCATCCTGGAGAAGTACCGTGTCGACCTCGCTTCCTGCAGCCCGCCGGACGAAGAGCGTGACAGGGCGGCGGAGGCGGGGCGGCTTGAGGAGCTGCGACGCCAGATCGACGACATGGGCGAGGTCAACCTGACCGCGATCGAGGAGTTTCAGGAGCTCGAAGAGCGCCACGAGTTTCTGACGACCCAGCAGGAGGACCTGCAAAAATCGCTGGCCGGACTCCAGGCGGCGATCAGCAAGATCAACCGCACCACGCGCCGTCGTTTCCGGGAGACCTTCGACCTGGTCAACGCCAAGTTCCAGGAGGTCTTCCCCCGCCTTTTCCGCGGCGGCAAGGCGATGCTGAGCCTGAGCGACGAGGACGACCTTCTCGAGACCGGCATCGAGATTGTCGCCCAGCCGCCGGGGAAGAAACTGCAGAACGTTACGCTGCTCTCCGGGGGGGAGAAGGCCCTGACGGCGGTTGCCTTGATCTTCTCGATCTTCATGATCAAGCCGTCACCATTCTGCCTGCTCGATGAAGTCGATGCACCTCTCGATGACGCCAATATCGGACGGTTCAACGAGATCGTCGGGGAAATGTCGGAGTTTTCCCAGTTCATTCTGATTACCCACAACAAGCGGACCATGGAGATTGCCGACACCCTCTACGGCGTGACGATGGAGGAGCCGGGAGTGTCGAAAACGGTTTCCGTAAAGATAAACGAATTCTGACATGTCGTTCAAAACCGTACTAGAAGACCTCGTCACCAGGGTCCCCGGGGCGCTCGGCGCGATCATCGCCGACTGGGAGGGGGAGGCCGTCGACCAGGTATCGACCCGGATCGACGCCTTCGAGATGAAGATCATCGGCGCCCACAAGGGGATCATCCTGACCAACATGCGTCAGGCGATGCGCGACCTCGACAGCGATGCGCTCGAGGAGATCATCGTCACGACGGAGAAGACCCAGACCCTGATCATCCCGATTACCAGGGACTACTACCTGGTCCTGACCCTGCAGAAAGAGGTCTCTTTCGGTCGTGCCCAGTTCGAGGCGCGTCGAACGGTTATCGCCCTGCGGAACGAAATCGCCTGACACGGCTCCGGCCCGACCGGCCGGCAGGCGCACGGAAAGATTTGCTGAATGAATATCACCTGGCTGGATCAACTGCTGCAGACCCTTCAGGCGCTATTGGCCGGATTCGGGGTGCCCGAAGCCTCCCGGCCGGTCGGGGCGCTGATGCTGCTCTACCTGTTCGTGACCCTGGCGGCGCTGATCTTCGTCGTCTGCCTGTGGCGGATCAGCCGGCGCCCCGGAGCGGCGCCGGGACGCCGGGAGGCTGCTGCGCCGTCACCGTCGTCCCCGGCAGGGGCATGCGCCGACAGCGAAATGGCCGCGACAGCGGTCGCAGGGGCGCCGCTGGCCGATACGGTCCTCGACCGTCTTCGCGCCGGTCTCGGCAAGACCAGGGCGTCGCTGGTCACCCGCCTCGACGGACTGTTTCGCGAGCATTCCGGTTTCAGTCGCGAACTGATGGACGAACTCGAGGAGATCCTGATCACCTCGGACTTCGGCATGCCGACAACCGCTGCCCTGATCGCCTGCCTGCAAGAACGGTTTTCCGGCGCCGATCCGACCTCCGCCGAGGTGTATCAGGCGCTCAAGTATGAGGTCGCCGGCCGGTTGCGACAGATCGATGCCCCTGGAACGTCCCCCGAAGGCTCACTGCAGGTGATCATGGTTGTTGGCGTCAACGGCGTCGGCAAGACGACCACCATTGGCAAGCTCGCCAGCCGTTTCGTCTCAGAAGGAAAGAAGGTTCTGCTCGGTGCCGGAGATACCTTTCGTGCCGCCGCCGCCGACCAGCTCGATATCTGGAGCAAGCGCGCCGGCGCCGATCTTGTCAGGCACAGCGAAGGCGGCGACCCTGCCGCGGTCGCCTATGACGCGATCAAGGCCGCCATCGGCCGCAAGAGCGACATCCTGATCCTCGATACGGCCGGAAGATTGCACACCAAGGCCAACCTGATGGAGGAGCTGAAGAAGATCCGTCGGGTTCTCGGGCGGGAACTTGCCGGCGCCCCCCATCAGACCCTGCTGGTTGTCGATGCCACCACCGGGCAGAACGCCCTGGCCCAGGCGCGACTGTTCAGCGAGGCGGTTGCAATCGACGGGATCGTCCTGACCAAGCTTGACGGAACCGCCAAGGGAGGGATTGTCGTCGCGATCAGCTCTGACCTGCAGATTCCGGTGCGCTATATCG
>JBFHOZ010000094.1:0-8930 GCA_041592975.1 Desulfuromonadales bacterium | reverse complement strand
GGGAGTAGCCGAGAGAGTGGCAACGGTTCATAACACCTTCTCCAGGGCATCCCAGTTGTTGAGCAGTTCCAGAACGCACTTCTGGGCGATTTCCGCTGCTGAATCAACATCCCAGCGCTCGGGGTTGCGGTCTTCGGTCAGGTTGGAGATTCCCCTGAGCTGCAGCATGGGGACATTGTGCTGGAGACAGACATGCTGTACAGCTGCCCCTTCCATGCTCTCGCAAATCCCCCCGGTTCGTTGCGACATCTCCATGCCGCTTTGGTCAGTGCCCGAGCAGCTTGAAACTGTGACAAAGGGGCCCGGCACCAGAGATCTTCCCTGCGGCGAAAGAAAAGCCTTGAGCTTCGCCCGGGCAACTTCGTGTAATTTTTCATGTAGCGGCAAATGATTAAAATAGGAAACATCGTTGTTCGAACAGAGCGGAAAGCCGATTTTCTGCATGCTCAGAAAGCCGGACGGGGTAATTACGCCTTCGTCGCCATAGATCTCCTCATCGGCGAGGGCGACGTCGCCGATTCTCAGATCTCTGCCCGGGTAGGCGCCGCCGCAGCCGAAGAGGATGACCAGCTCAGGCTTGCGGGTCGAGAGCAGCGCCTCGGTGGCGAGCGCCGCGTTCACCTTGCCGACACCGGTGTGCAGCAGGCTGACCAGCTTGCCGCTGATGCGCCCCTTGAGCAGCTCGTAGCGACCGCAGCGGGTCGTGGCGGTCCCGGCCAGAGATTCCCGCAGCAGGCCGGTTTCTATTTCTGTCGCAGCGACGAGAGAAATCATTCGATTAAGGACGGGCTGTCTTCAGGGCTCAGGATTGCGGTCGGAACCACCCCTGGCGAATCAGGTCGCGCCGCAGGATGACCCCCTGCTTGGCGACGATCCCCTGGTACCAGAAGGGGGCGATGCCGCCGTCGTTTTCATGTGGCGGCGGATCGAGACGCTTGCGGCAGTCGGTGAGGATCTGGCGGAACTTGCGGTCGGGTTCGGCGATGATCTCGAGGAGCTTGCTCCCCAGTTCCGGATCGGCCGTCGCCACGACGTGCTCGATGATGTCGCGCAGGTGCAACCCCATCCGGTAGTCCTCCAGGTCGCCTTCGAAACCGTCTTCGCACTCGGCGACGAAGTCGTTCCAGTCGAGGAGGATGGCGCCGAAGTCCTCGGCGGCCACGTCGGAGAAGCTCGGGTGGCTGGCCAGGCAGCTCTCGATCTGGTCCTGCTCGCGGCGCGACAGGAAAAACGACAGGGTCTCCTCGACCGCGTACATGCCGAGGGTGTCGACCAGTTCACCGCAGAAGTGGATGAAGTCGAGATCGGAGTTCTTCATGCCGGCAAAAACCTCGGGCAGATCATTGCGGGTGTGACAGAGCAGGGAGAGGTGGTCGTGGCCGAGGTCGGTGTGGAAGACCAGGTTCTCGACGTGCTCGATGCCGAGCCGGTGAAGCTGGTTCATCGCCCGGATATGGTTGTCGGTGAAACAGGAGACCACCTTCTCCTCGGAGTAGAACAGTTCCGTACCGGAGCGGTTGTTGGCCAGCCCGAAGCCGACAAAGCCGTCGTGGATGAGGCGGTCCATGTACGGGGCCAGGGCGTCGAACAGCTCGCCGACCGGCATGTAGGGGGAGTAGTAGACGTCCGGCATGGCCGGTTCGCCCCGGGAGACCGGCTGTTCGTTGCGGTAGTATTCGAGGATCAGGAAGGCCTCGTCGAGCCCCTGGCCGCAAAATTCGTAGAAGAGCTTCGGGATTTTTTCCGGGTTGACGGCGATGGTGAAGCGGTAGGAGTCGGTGGTGTTCTCCAGCGGGGCAAACGTGTACCCTTCGCAAAGCTGCTTTTTGTGCCGGCGCAGCTCGCGATTCCAGAGCTTGATGCCGAGCGGTGGCTGAAACGGGTTTGCGGACAAGGTGTCGCCTCGAAAGGGGAATACTGCAACGTTCAAATCAAACGGTGTCAACCTCGGCCAAAACGTAAATGATTTGGCTGGCAAAGTCAATATTTCCGGCGCCAATTCAGGCGTTTATTTTCAATAAAGCCGTTTTATCGACAATAAAAATAAGTTGACAATACCGGCCGTTTTCGCTATATCCTGCGGGGGTTGAGCGGTAATAAAACCATTTTCTATTTCTCCCATATACCACAGATAGTCACACATAGAGTTGAAATCACTGCCGTTTTGCCAATCAATAACTACTTGCGATTAAAAGGATGAGAGATGTCGAAAAAAACAATCGTACCGTCACTGGACAATCCGTTCACGCCGCCGGAAACCGTTGAGTTCACCATCCCGGGTGAAATCGCCGGGGTCAAGGGGGGCTACGAAGAGGTCATGCAGGAAGGGTATGACCTGATTCAGCGGCCGATCAAGTCGGTCAAGATCGGCCAGATCGAGAAGCAGCACTTCAAGAAGAGGATGACCGTCTGGGAGCGGATCAAGGTCCTCACCCAGGAGGATCCGAACATCCTCTACCAGAACTGGGGCAAGAACCTCGACGGCGCCTCGCTGGTCACCGGCATCCTCAACATCAAGGGGCGCGACGTCGCCGTTTACGGTCACGACTTCACCGTCCGCGCCGGCTCGATCGATGCCACCAACGGCAACAAGCTGGCCCGCCTGTTCCAGATGTGCGGCGAGAAGGGGATCCCGCTGATCGGCATGAACGACTCGGCCGGCGCCTTCGTCCCGGCCGGCGTCGGCGGCCTCGACGGCTACGCCGAGGCGTTCACCGCCCTGCGCAAGATCAGCGGCGTCGTGCCGTCGATCATGTGCATGTTCGGCTTCAACGCCGGCGGCGGCTCCTACCTGCCGCGCCAGGGGAGCTTCGTCATCCAGCCGAACGACACCTTCTTCGGTCTGACCGGCCCCGGCGTCGTCAAGTCGGTCCTCGGCGAGGACGTCACCCCCGAGGAGCTCGGCGGCCCGAAGGTCCACGGTGCTTCCGGCGTCGCCGACGTCACCGTATCCGACGAGGTCGCCGCCCTGCGCACCGCGGTGCGCCTGCTCAGCTACCTGCCGGACAACAACGGCGTCATGGCCCCCTTCCAGGAGACCAGCGATCCCCTCGACCGCAAGACCTGGGAGATCAACACCCTGCTGAAGAAGGCCTTCAACTCGCCGACCGGGTTCAATACCCCGTTCGACGTCTCGATCATCATCCAGCAGGTCTGCGACTTCGGCGACTACTTCGAGATCCAGCCGGAGCGGGCCCGCGAAGTCGTCACCGCCTTCGGCCGTCTCGGCGGCAACGTCGTCGGTTTCGTCGCCAACAACTCGGCGGTCGCCTCCGGCCAGATCGACTGCGACTCGGCCCTGAAGATCGCCCGTTTCGTCCGGTTCTGCAACATCTACAATATCCCGCTGATCTTCATGGAGGACACCACCGGCTTCCTCCCCGGCCGCGAACAGGAGAGCCGCGGCATCGTTCAGGCCGGCCGCTCGATGCTCGACTCGATCATCGACGTCCGCACCCCGCGCATCCTGCTGATCCTGCGCAACGCCTACGGCGGCGCCTACGCCTCCTACAACAACTACCCGACCGGGGCCGACCTGGTCCTCGCCCTGCCGACCACCCGCCTGGCGGTCATGGGCCCGGCCGGCAAGGAGTTCGTCTACAAGGACGAGCTCCGTCAGCTGCGCGGCGCGATCAAGGCCCGCGTCCAGGCCGGGATCGACGAGCGGGTCAAGGCCGGCATGGACGCCGGCTCCGCCCGGAAGGACGCCGAGGCCGAGGCTGCGGCCTGGCTGATGGCAGAGGAGGCCAAGCTCAACCTCCGCTACGAGAAGGAGCTGATGAACCCGAAAGAAGGTCTGGCGCTCGGCTCGATCTCCTCGATCGTCATGCCGACCGATCTGCGCAAGGTCCTCGGTGAGAACATGAACTTCCTGCTGCGCCACTACGAGCCGTCCATCTGGCAGGGCGTACAACGCGAATTCCACTAACACCGGGGAAGGATGAGAATGAAAGCGAACGAAGGTTTCGACTTGGAGACACAGCCAATGACACAGACTATAGATCATTACAATAACAACCCGCTGATTCACCGCGACCGCCGTCTCGGCAACTCGTCGTCCGAGTGGGTTCGCTCCTTCGCCTGCGAGGACCTCTGCCCGCTGATCGTCTGCCGCGGCCCGATCCGCAAGGAGGCGATGGACGTCTACGAGGAGATGGGCATCGCCCACTACGGCATCCTGCTGTCGGAGAAGGATTCGATCGTCTACCCGAACGCCCTCGCCCCGGAGCTGCGCCAGCTCAAGGACTCCACCCGCGTCCACCGGGTGCCCGACTACACCGGCGCCAGCAAGGAAGAGCGCGTCGAGCGCATCAACCAGATCATCCAGATCGCCAAGGACAACGGCTACGATTCGATCTTCGCCGGCTACGGCTTCATGGCCGAGGACGAAGAGTTCGTCGCCTCCATCGAAAAGGCCGGCCTGAAGTTCATCGGCCCCTGCGCCCATACCCAGGCGAGCGCCGGCAAGAAGGACGAGGCGAAGCGGACGGCCCTCCGGGTCGACGTCAGCGTGACCCCGGGTGTCGACAACGTCACCGCCCGCACCCTGATCAAGAAGCACCCGAGCCGCGAGGCGCTGCTCGCCCTGGTCAAGGCCGAGGGGCTCGCCTGCGACGAAAAGGTGCTCAACGACACCAAGGTCTCGCTCGAGGCGCTGGCCGATCACATTCTTTTCGCCTCCTACGCCAAGGGGATCGATCTCTACACCATCGACGAGCTCGGCAAGCAGGTCGAAATCGAGTGTGCCGAGATGTTCCGGAACAACCCGCAGAGCCGGGTGCGCCTGAAGGCGATCGGCGGCGGCGGCGGCAAGGGGCAGCGGATCCTCGGCGCCTCGCTGCTCGGCAAGAAGAACGCCACCGACGCCGACATCAAGAAAGCGGCGGCCGACGCGCCGGGCCTGGTGCTGGAAATCCTCAACGAGGTCAAGGCCAACGGTGTCGGTGACAACAAGAACGTCCTGGTCGAGCTCAACATCGAGCAGACCCGTCACAACGAGATCCAGCTGCTCGGCAACGGCGAGTGGTGCGTCTCCCTCGGCGGCCGCGACTGCTCGCTGCAGATGCACGAGCAGAAGCTGCTCGAGATCTCCGTCACCCAGGAAGGCCTGGCGCTGGAGATCGAGAAGGCCAAGAAGGCCGGCAACAAGGTCCAGGCCAAGGCGCTGGAGACCGACCTCAAGGTCCTGAAGAAGATGGAGGAGGAGGCGGCCCGTTTCGGCCAGGCCGTCGGCCTCGACTCCGCATCGACCTTCGAGTGCATCGTCGACCGTGACCGCCACTACTTCATGGAGGTCAACACCCGCATCCAGGTCGAGCACCGGGTCTCCGAGCTCTGCTACAGCCTCAAGTTCACCAATCCGAAGGACAAGAACGACTACTTCATCGTCGAATCGCTGGTCGAGGCGATGGCGCTGCTGGCGCGCCACAAGGAGCGCCTGCCGAAGCCGGAGCGGATTCCGCGTTTCGGCGCCGGCGCCGAAGCGCGCCTCAACGCCACCGACGATTCGCTGTCGCCGAACGCCGGCGGCGTGATCCGCTACTGGTCGGAACCGATCGAGGGGGAGATCCGCGACGACCAGGGGATCTGCCTGAAGAATCCGGATACCGGCCTGTTCATGCGCTACAACGTCGCCGGTGCCTACGATTCGAACATCGCCCTGCTGCTCACCAAGGGGGAGGACCGGATCGACAGCTACAACCATCTTTCGAAGGTCATCTGCAACACCAAGATCCGTGGCACCAACCTGGCGACCAACCTCGACTTCCATTACGGGCTGGTCAACTGGTTCATCGGCCGCAACGTCATGGCCAAGCCGACCACCCGCTTCGTCGTGCCGTACCTGACCCTGGTCGGCCTGCTCAAGGAGGAGGCCAACAAGCTCGATCCGGTCTTCGCCTTCCTGCAGATGAAGAAGCACTACGCCGCCCTGGCCGACGGCAATTCGGATCTGGCCAGGACCTACTCCGAGCTGCTCGACCGCAAGGGGACGCTGCTGACCCGGCCGATGGAGATCCTGCTGAACAACCCGCACCTGCTCTCCGGCTGGCTGTCGATCAATCGCCAGAACTTCCGCGTCGAGGGGGGCAAGGTGGTCTGGCTGCGCAACCCGATGGTTGTCATGGACGAAACCTACAGCTACCTCAACATGGCCTACCGCGAAGAGGAGCCGGCCGCCGAGGTGATCTGGAGCCATGACTACGAGCTGCTGCAGAAGGCGCTCAGCTTCTACGACGACCTGCGGAGCCGGCTCGGTCTGCAGAAGGAAGACTACTTCGAGCTCAACGAGCTGCTGCAGAAGGAGAAGGCGCCGAAAGGGTTCGACGCCGAGCTGTGGGGCCGGGTGCGCGCCGCCCATGCCGGCTTCGAGGCCGGCATGGAGCTGTTCGGCATGATTTTCCTGATCGCCGAGAAGGTCAATTTCTGGGATATGAAGGTCGAGGAAGACCTCGAAGTGACCATCCCCGACTACCTGACCGATCCCGACCTGCAGGCGCGGATCAAGAAAGTCCTGGTCCCGCCGCCGGCGACCAAGGCCGACGAGGTCGCTGCCCCGTGCGGCGGCATGTACTACGGCCAGGAGGCTCCCGGCATGCCCCCCTTCGTCGCCGAGGGGATGCATTTCGAGAAGGGTCAGCCGCTGTTCATCATCGAGGTCATGAAGATGTTCAACAAGGTCCCGGCGCCGTTCTCCGGCACCATCGACAAGATCCTCATCGAAGGGGGGGACGGCGTCATCGTCCAGAAGGGTCAGCCGCTGTTCAAGGTCACCCCGGACGAGAAGCTGGTCGAGGTCGATCCGGCCGAGGTCGAACGGCTCCGGCGCGAGACCACCGGCGAGTACCTCAAGGCCGTGCTGTAAGAGCGGTCGCAACAACGCGAAAAGGGGCGGAAGTCATTCCGCCCCTTTTTTTGTTTCCTGATTCTAAGACTGCTCTCCTCGCGAACGCGGGGATCCGGTTTTTGCCTTTCTTCTCCCCTTAACGCATCTGGTTGTAATCGTCCCCCTCGACCGATTCGGTTTCCCCCTGCAGAAAAGACTCGGCCTGCGGGTCGCTGATGACCTTGACGTCGCCGTGGCTGACCGACCAGGTCGCTCCACAGACGCTGCATTCGAAGAGGTCTTCGTAAAATCCGTCGGCGTGCAGGTCGATTCCGCAATCGTTGATCTTGTTGCAGACCGGGCATTTCATGGCAGCCTCCTTGTCCCGTGTTGTGATGATATTAGGCTTGTTTAATAATGTTACCGCAGGGGGGGATATTATCAACAGCGCCGCCACGGCAGGAGGGTGTCAACCCGTTTAAGTTACGGTAAAATTCGATTTTAACTAAAGTAAATAATTCGTTGACAATCCCCGGATCATCGGATATAACCGGCTGGAATAAAACCGTTTTTTATTTCCGAAAAGAGCGCGACAGATGGATTTCCAGATCGGTTCCAAAATCAAGAAGCTGCGCAAGGCGAGAAAGCTGACCCTGCAGGACGTTGCCCGGGAGACCGGGTTTTCGCCGGCGCTGATTTCGCAGATCGAGAACAACAACGTCTCGCCGCCGATCGCCACCCTCTCGAAGATCGCCAAGTTCTTTGATGTCAAGATGGGGCATTTCTTCGAGGAGGAGGAGGAGGAGCTGAAGTACGAGGTGGTCCGCAAGCTCGACCGCCGGGTGGTCAGCCGGGTGATCTCCAAGGCCGGCACCGGCCACGGCTATACCTACGAGGCGCTCTCCTTCCGCAAGCGGAACAAGAAGATGGAGCCGTTCATGCTGACGGTCTCCGAGCGGGCCGAGGAAGAGACGCTCTACAACCACGACGGCGAGGAGTTCCTGCTGATCCTCAAGGGGACCGCCGAAGTGATCCTCGACGACGAGCGCATCACCCTCGAGGCCGGGGACGCGGTCTACTTCGACTCCTCCCTGCGTCACCGGCTGCTGGCCAAGGATGATGAAGAGGTCCAGGTGCTGGCGGTCGTGACCCGATAATACATTCTAAGAAAACCCGAAGACATATCCATCAAGCATAAGAAAGTCAGGAAGCAAAATCGATATTTAAACGGAGAGGCAGAGAGAGGGAGAGAAAACCCAAAGCGAGAAAGACACTTTGAGTTTAAAATCAAAATCTCGCGGGTTTTGAATTGTCTTTCTCTCCACCTCTGCGGCTCTCCGTTAAAAGGTTTTCGAATTTCAGAGTTTTGGGAATCCAAAATTTAAAATTAGAATACATGTTGAAAGGAACAGATCGATGAGCGAGTTCCCGAAAAAGAGCCTGGCCGACTGGGAAGCCCAGGCCAAAAAAGAGAAGAAGACCGATGACCTCTCCGGATTCAAGTGGGAGACGCCGGAAGGGATCACGGTCAAGCCGCTCTACACCGCGGCCGACCTCGAAAAGCTCGAGTACACCGACACCCTTCCCGGGTTGGCGCCGTTCATTCGCGGGCCGATGGCGACCATGTACGCCGGCCGCCCGTGGACGGTGCGCCAGTACGCCGGATTCTCCACCGCCGAGGAGTCGAACGCCTTCTACAAGCGCAACCTCGCCGCCGGCCAGCAGGGCCTCTCGGTCGCCTTCGACCTGGCGACCCACCGCGGCTACGACTCCGACCACCCGCGCGTCGTCGGCGACGTCGGCAAGGCGGGCGTCGCCATCGACTCGGTGGAGGACATGAAGATCCTCTTCGGCGACATCCCCCTCGACAAGGTCTCGGTGTCGATGACCATGAACGGCGCCGTCCTGCCGATCATGGCCAACTACATCGTCGCCGCCGAGGAGCAGGGGGTGAGCCAGGAGCAGCTCGCCGGCACCATCCAGAACGACATCCTCAAGGAGTTCATGGTCCGCAACACCTACATCTACCCGCCGGAACCATCAATGCGGATTATCGCCGATATCATCGAGTACACCAGCAAGTACATGCCGCGTTTCAACTCGATTT
>JBFHOZ010000093.1:0-9097 GCA_041592975.1 Desulfuromonadales bacterium | reverse complement strand
TGCAGGCCGGCGGCGCGCAGTTCCGGCGGCGGCGGCGCGATCAGGAAATACCAGCCGCGCCAGATCACCTCGTCCCCCTTGAGCAGACGCATCAGGTAGGCCGGCTCGCGCACCTCGGGGCTGCGGTTGACAACCTGCTCGCCGACCTTGACCGCGTCCGGATAGAAGGCGTCGGCGATCACCCGGTAGCCGTTTTCCAGGTCGATGGCGTCGCCCGCCGTCAGCCGGAACCATTTGCCGAGATGCGGCACCAGCATCTCGTAGCCGATGGTCTGCCGGCCGAAGGTGGCGGGGGTGATCACCAGCCCGTCATGGAGCAGCGGAGTGTTGGTCTTGACCACGCCGCCGGCGACGACCGTGTCCCCCCTGAGCAGCGAGACGGTGCTGAGCATGTCGATCGGTCGGCGCTGCTGGTTGAGGACCGGCTCGAACTTGTCGAGGCGCAGGTAGTGTCCCGGCAGCATCGCGAGGGGGATTGTCTCTCCCTCGGCGATCTGGTTGCCGCTGCTTCGCGCCCCGGCGAGGCTCCCCCAGAAGTAGGCGCCGACCACGAGGACGAAGCCGATGTGGATCAGATACTCGCCGCTCTTGCGCCAGCGCGACCTGAGGACGAACAGCCAGTCGACGAAGCAGCAGGCGGTGTTGAGGGCCAGCAGGATCACGAGCGCTCCGGTGGCGTAGAGCCACCAGCTCAGGTCGGGGTTCGGCCGTCCCGCCTGTCGCGTCCATTCGGCCAGGGTGGTGGCGTCGAGGCTGCCGAATACCTGCGGGTTGAAATGCATCACCAGGGAGCCGCCCATGGCAAGCAGGGTGGCGATCGAGGCGAGGACGATCGCCAGCTTGAGAGAGCAGCATGTCCGCCAGATGGTGTTCAGCATGACTTACTCCAGCGGGTGGTTGCTCTGCATCAGCAGGCCGATGCCGAGGTAGGTGAACAGGACGACGAAGAAACCGGCGATCGACAGCCAGGCGTAACCGGTCCCCTGCCAGCGGCGGACGAACTTGGCGTGGCACATGCCGGCGTAGAAGAGCCAGACGATCGACGACCAGACCGACTTGATGTTCCAGGAGAAGTAGTATCCCCAGGCGATGTGCGCCCAGACGCTGCCGAGCACCAGGCAGAGGGTGAACAGGCAGAAGCCGAGGAAGATCGCCTCCTCGTTCAGCTTGCGAAGGGTGATCAGGTCCGGAAGGGCGTCACTGCCGAGCCGCTTCTGCACGAGGTAAAGGACGCCGAGGGAAAAGGCCATGGCGAACAGGGCGTAGCCGGTAAAGGAGAAGATGACGTGCCAGGTGAACAGCGGCGTGTCGAGGCTCGGGATCAGCGGCGGCAGGGTCGGGTCGCGCGGCAGTGCCGAACCGAGAAGCAGCAGGGTCAGGAAGACGACGAAGAGCCCGGCGGCATGGATGCGGTAGCGGAGCTCGAAGTAGAGATAGGTCAGGGCCAGAGCCCAGCTGAAGAAAAACTGGGTCGAGAAGAGGTTGGTCACCGGCAGAAATCCGGCGGCATACCACCGCATCAGCAGGCAGCTGCTGTGCAGGAAGAAGGCGACGGCGAAGATGTGGAAGGCGCACTTCAGCCAGGCCGGTTTTTTGCCGACAGCGTGAGCCAGGTAGAGCGCGACCGAGACGAGATATCCGGCGAAGGCGCTTTTCATGATGAAGACGTGCAGGGTTGTCGATTCCATCCATCCAGTCCGGTATGTCGGGGAGTTGGGCTGCGGCGCAGATTAGCACAGGTCGGCTGTGAATGGGAAGTGCAAGGATTGTCAACCGCGCCGTTTAGTTTGGTTGACAATCCGGGGGGCGAAGTGATAAATATTTCGCCCTATGTACCCTCATTATTTCAGTGTGCGGATGCATGCCGACCGCGACGGCAACCACATCTCCGGCGCGGAGCGGCTGGTGCGCGAGGAGCAGGTCGCCGACGCGGTTGCCGAGATGCTGATGCGGGCGCGTGAGCGCCGTCCGTCCTCGATGCAGATCAGCGTCGACGAAATCGCCGCGGAGAAGATCGTCCGCGGACCGATGCCGAACCTGACCGAGGTGCCGGTCGACGGCTGCCGTGCCGGACGGGAGCGGGCTTTCCAGGCCCTGCTGGCCGCCGGGGTGACGTCGGAAGTCGCCATGACGGCCATCGAGACGATCGCCGCCGGAGCCGGTCCGGGCGGGAGCAACATGCGCGGCGCGATGCTCGTCGATGCGCGCACGGGGGAGCGCCTCGAGCCGGTCAGCGCCCGGGGGGTGAGAGCGACGCGGATGGACGTCGAACCGGAGCTCGAGGACGCGCTGACCCGGAGCCTGGTCGGAAAGGGGCTGATTCACCACCGCACAAGGGAGGCGCTGATCCTGGCCGCCAAGGTTCTCGCGGCTCCCGGCATCATCGCCGAGCTCTGCTGGTCCGACGATCCCGACTATACCGCCGGCTATGTCTGCGCGCCGGGGTTCGGTTACCTGCGCATCCCGCACATGAAGGCCGCCGGCGATCCGCACGGCGGCCGCGCGTTCTTTTTCATGCCCGGATTCAGGCTGGCCGACACCATCCGTTTCCTCGAGGAGACCCCTTTTCTCGTCAACAAGCTCGGCCTGGTCGGCAGTTCCGCGGGGAGGCGATGATGGAGAACTGGCAACAACGGCTCGACGACCTGAAACAGCGCGACATGCTGCGTCGCCTGCGCACCGTATCCGGCATCCAGGGGCCCCGCGTCGTTCTCGACGGACGCGAGGTGCTCATGCTCTGTTCCAATAACTACCTCGGCCTGGCGAGTCACCCGAAGCTGATCGAGGCCGCCACCCGGGCAACGGTCGATTTCGGTGTCGGCAGCAGCGGCAGTCGGCTGATCTCCGGGTCGATGGCGCTGCACGAACGTTTCGAGCAGCGCCTCGCCGCCTTCAAGGGGGTCGAGGCGGCACTGCTGTTCAACAGCGGTTATGCCGCCAACACCGGCATCCTGCAGGGGCTGTTCGGGCCGGAGGACCTCATTTTCTCCGACGCCCTGAACCATGCATCGATCATCGACGGTTGCCGCCTGTCGAAGGCACGGACGGTCATCTACCCGCACGCCGATGTCGACGCCCTCGATGCCCTGATGGCGGCCGAAAGGCCGATGCGCAGGGGGCGCTGGGCGATCGTCACCGACGGGGTTTTCAGCATGGACGGCGACATCGCGCCGCTCGCCGGTCTGGTACGGCTCAAGGAGAAATACGATGCCCTGCTGATGATCGACGATGCCCACGGCACCGGCGTGCTCGGTGCCACCGGCCGCGGCAGCGGCGAGCACTGCGGCTGCCTGAAGCAGATCGACCTGCACATGGGGACTCTCGGCAAGGGGCTCGGCTGCTTCGGCGCCTACCTGGCCGGTGCGCGCGTCGTCATCGACACCCTGATCAACACCAGCCGCCCGTTTATTTTCTCGACCAGCCTGCCGCCGGCGGTGCCGGCCGCCGCCATGGCGGCCCTCGATGTCGTCGAGAGCCCGGAAGGGGCGGAGTTGCGGCGCCGGTTGCGCGAGGGGCGGGAGCGGTTTGCCGGGGAGTTGAAGGCCGCCGGTTGCGATATCGCCGGCAGCGAAACGCAGATCGTCCCGGTGCTGACCGGCGAGCCGGAGCCGACCATGCTGGCGGCCGCCGAACTGCTGCGAAAGGGGATCTTCATCCAGGGGATCCGGCCGCCGACGGTTCCGCTCGGGCAGTGCCGGCTGCGCGGGACGGTGATGGCGACCCACACACCGGGTGAGCTTGAGGAAGCGGCGCGGCAGATCGTCGCAGTCATCGGCGGAGGGGCGCGATGAATGAGTTCATCCTGGACGACGGACGGCGCCTCTGCTACCGCGAAGACGGCGCCGGTGAGCCGCTCGTACTGCTGCACGGCTGGTCGATGTCCTCGGCGGTGTTTCAGGAGGTCATGCGGATGCTCGCCGCAGATTACCGGGTGCTGGCGCCTGACCTGGCCGGTCACGGCGTCTCGGAGCCGGCGCGGCCCGGATTCGGTCTTGACGACCTGGCTGCCGACATCGAGGCATGGCTCGCTGCGCTCGGGTTCGGAAAGATCAACCTTCTCGGCTGGTCGCTCGGGGGTCAGGTCGCCCTGCGCATGGTCGTCCGCAAGAGGGTCGCGGTGACGAAGCTGGTCCTTGTGGCGGCCACGCCGCTGTTCATCTCCGGCGGCGACTGGGAGCACGGCCTGCCGCCGACCCAGGTGCGGGCGATGGACCGGCAGATGCAGCGCCACTACGAGCAGAGCATGGGGGAGTTCTTCCGGCTGATGTTCGAGGACGAGAAGGTCGGCAGCGAGCGCTACCGCGAGATCCTCCGATTTGCCGTTCGCGACGGCTCCCTGCCGACCCGCGAGGTGGCCCGGCAGGGACTGAAGATACTTGGACGGACCGACCTGAGACCGCTGCTGGCCGGGATCGACCTGCCGGTCCTGGTCCATTACGGCCGGCTCGATCTGATCACCGAACCGGCCGCCTGCCGCTTCCTGGCCGAACAGATCCCGGGAGCCGTCGAGGCGTCCTGGGAGGGGGTCGGTCACGCGCCCTTTCTGAGCAGGCCGGATGACTCGGTCCGGTTGTGGCGGGAGTTCCTGCAATGACCTTCTCGGCGCTCGACAAAATGCAGGTCCGGCATCACTTTTCCGAGCATGCCGGCGAATACGATCTTTACGCCCGGGTGCAGAAAAGGGTCGCCGGCCGGCTGCTCGAACTGCTTCCCGGGACGACGATATCCGGTCCGGCCCTCGACGTCGGCACCGGCACCGGCGAGGTCGCCCGGCGGCTTTCCGAGCTGCACCCGCAGAGGCCGCTCTACGTCAGCGATATCGCCCACGACATGACCCGGGTGGCGCAGGCGAACCTGCCGGGAAGTTTTGCCGCCGACGGCGACGCCCAGTCCCTGCCGTTTCGCAGTGAAAGTTTCAGCGTCGTTCTCTCCTCGTCGGTTTTCCAGTGGCTCGAAGATCTGCCGGCGGCGTTTAACGAATGCCGCCGCGTCCTGAAGCCCGGGGGGGTGTTCGCCTTCGCCATGTTCTGCGACGGGACTCTGGCGGAACTGCGGCAGGTCTTCGGGCAGGCGCTCTCCGGCTGCCGATCGGAGTGGCCGTTTCATTTCCAGACGTTTCCGGAACGGCGGGGGGTCGAGACGGCCCTGGAAATCGCCGGTTTTTCCGGACACCGCTGCCACGTGGAGACCGAGGTCGAGTATCATGGCTCCTTCCGCGATCTGATGGTCGGGCTGAAGCGTATCGGCGCGCAGAACGCGTCCCGCACGCGTCCGAAAGGGCTCTTTCCGCGGCGCGTCCTGGTCGAGATGAGCCGGCTTTACGACGAGCTGTTCCGCTCGGACGACGGGTTGCCGGCAAGCTACGGCGTCCTGTACGGCGTCGTTCGCAAACCGGCATGAAAAAGGCCCTGCTTGCGACAGGGCCAGGGCATTGTTCCGGGGAGAATGTCGGTCAGCAGAACTGACCGAAGAGGGAGCCGATGATGGTTTCGGCCTCCTTGTTGACAACCTTGTAGAAGACCTCGACGCCGTCGCGACGTCCCTCGATGATCCCCTTGTTCTTGAGCAGGGCGAGATGCTGTGAGACGGTCGCCTGGGGCAGCTCGAGGCACTCCCAGATTTTCTTGACGTTGCAGCTCTCCGACATCAGCCCGGCGACGATCTTGAGCCTGACCGGGTGGCCGAGAACCTTGAGGATTTCCGCTTCGCGGTCGAAACTCATGCTTTTGTCGAATTCGGATGCCTTCATGATGCCGAGCCCTCCAAGGAGATTGATCTGAATATATGGATTGAATATTACGGGGGCGTCGTCCCATTTGTCAAGAATGAATGCTTGTTTGGCTCGACTTATCGCCAACGAAGGTTTACAATCTGCGCATGTTTCTGGATTCCCTGCTTTTTTCCGGTGGTCTGCTGCTCCTCTACTACGGGGCCGAGTACCTCGTTTCCGGCAGTTCCCGCCTGGCCCTGTCGTTCGGCATCCGCCCCCTGATCATCGGCATGACGGTGGTCGCTTTCGCCACCAGCATGCCGGAGATGCTGGTCTCGCTGTTCGCGGCGTTCAAGGGGTCGTCCGACATCGCCGCAGGCAACATCGTCGGCTCGAATATCGCCAATATCGGCCTGATCCTCGGCGTCGCCGCCCTGCTGTCGCCGATCGTCGTCGCCAGTCGGACACTGAAGCGGGAATTTCCCTACATGCTTGGCGCCACGGGCCTGCTGTACCTGCTGATCCTCGACCTGCGCCTCGGTTTTTATGACGGACTGCTGTTGTTCCTCCTGCTGCTGGTTTTCATCGTATACTGTATCCGCAGCGCCCGGGGCGGGGAGAACGGGAGGGCGGGCACCGCGACCGTGTACGAAGAGAAGAAGCACCGGGCGAGAGATGTCGTCTTTATCGTCGTCGGCATCATCGGCCTGGGAGTGGGAGCCGAACTGATGGTCCGCTCGGCTGTGTCCATCGCCAGATCCTTCGGGATCTCGGAACTGATCATCGGTGTGTCGATCGTCGCTCTCGGCACCAGCCTTCCCGAACTCGCCGCCTCGATGATGAGTGCCTGGAAAGGGGAGATGGATATCAGCATCGGCAATGTCATCGGCAGCAATATCTTCAATATCCTCTTCGTTCTCGGCATCTGCCCGATGATCCGGCCGCTGGTTATCGAGCCGACCATTCTCGTTTTCCAGATGCCGGTCATGATGGCCTTCAGCATCGGCCTGGTGTATCTGGTCTACCGCCACGGCGGCCTCCGACGACAGCAGGGGGGCGTTCTCCTCGCCGCCTACCTGGTTTTTATCGCCTCACTCTTTTACTGACGGAGCTTGCGGATGCGCATCGTCTCGTTCTTCCTGTTTCTGCTCATCTCTGCCGGCCTCGCCGGACCGCCCCCGGCGGGTGCCGTCGATACCGCCGAAGAGCGGCGGTCCCGGGTCGATTCCCTGCTGGAGCACAATGCCAGCTACGACCTCGGCTTTCTCTGGCTCGACCAGGTCGCCGTCGCCGATTTCGGGCTGCAGAAGAGCACCCGTCCGGGACTTTATATCGCCTCGCTCAGTGCGCGGACGGTCGGCGTTGCCGCGACCATCACCAGCAACAGGCGGCAACAGTACGTCTCGTTGATGGAGATGATGCCGGACGGAAGTTTTCGCTCGGTACGCCATACCTCGCAGAAGGAGTCCGGAGGGGTCATCCGGGCCAAGGTCTATTCGTTCGACTACGAGAACCGGGTGGTGAAGTTCCAGTACTTCAAGAACAACGAGCTGGTCGACGAATACGACATCGGGATCGAGGCCGAGGGGGTGCCGAGCGATGTTCTGACCACTTACTTCAATCTGGTTGCCGGAACCTTCGGGCCGATGCAGGTCGGCGCCCGCTACGAGGTGCCGGCTTTCAGCAAGAAGGGGATCGGTCAGATCGTCATCGATTTCCTGCCGTCGGCCAAGCGGCCGAAAAAACATTTTTTCGGAGATGATCTCCTGATCTGCCGGGTGCTGGTCGACCAGGAGGTCTTCGACACCAAGGATGGCGTCATCTATATCGGTTATGACGGCAGTTTCTATCCCGACCGCGGCATCGTGACCGACATTATCGGCATGGGGGACGTGCGCGGCGTCCTGAAGTGATCACAATCCATCCAGAATTTCCTCCAGTCGTCCGGGGTCGGTGACCGGTTCGCGGCAGCTCCGGTCGCGACAGAGCCACGCGGCGGTTTTGCCGTCAATTGGCGTCTTCCCGGACGCCACCGGGGCGAGCTCGGCGATGTCCGGACCCGCCTCTCTTTTCAGCAGCAGTTCGAGCCCGGGCCGCATCCGGCTGAAGATCACGTCGGCCAGCTCCGGCGGTAGCGATTCGCCGGCGACGATCAGGGTCGCAGCCGGCCCGGCGAGGTACTCGGCCGCCTGCAGGGATACGGCGAAAGCGGTCGGATAGCGGCCGATCAGGCCGGCGTTCCTCTCCAGCAGCCTCTCCCCGGCCTCGCACAGCGGCTCCCGGCCGGTCATCTGGCCCAGTCGCAAGAGCGCCAGTGCCGCCGCGCCGTTTCCGGAAGGGATGGCGCCGTCCTGCAGGTTCCTCCCTCGAACAAGGATCGTTTCGCTGTCGTGCCCGGTGTCGTAGAGCCCGCCCCGGCCGTCGCCGAAAAGATCGAGCATCCCCTCGGCGAGGCTGATGGCCCACTCGAGATCCCTGGCCAGGAAGCGCGCCTGGCAGAGTTCGATCAGGCCCCAGATCATGAAGGCGTAATCCTCGAGAAAAGCGGGAATCGACGCTTCGCCCTGCCGCCAGCGGCGCAGCAGGCGGCCGCTGCGGTCTGTCAGGTTTCCGCGGATAAAATCGGCGGCGCAACCGGCGCTGTCAATAAGGCTGTCGTCTGACGTCAGCGCACCGAGGCGGGCCAGGGCGGCGATGGTCAGGCCGTTCCAGGCGGTGATGATCTTGTCGTCGAGGTGGGGCTGGATCCTCGTCCTGCGGACCGGCAGCAGTATTTTCCGCGCCGTCGTCAGCAGCTCCTCGTCCAGTCCTTCCGGCAGATGCAGGATGTTTCTCCCTTCGAAATTGCCGCCGTCGGTGAGGCCGAACATCCTGACGACGTCCGCGGACCGTTCGGGCCCGATCGTCCGCACGATCTCGTCTTTGTCCCAGAGGTAGGTGGTCCCTTCGCGCCCCTCTGCGTCGGCGTCCTCCCCGCAATGGAAGCCGCCGGCCGGCGCGGCGAGGTCGCGGCTGACGTACAGGGCGGTGTCGGCGGCGAGGTCGCGATAGAACCCGTCGCCGCTCGCCTGCCAGGCGTCGACGCCGGCCAGGATCAGCAAGGCCTGGTCGTACAGCATTTTTTCGAAGTGCGGCACCAGCCAGCGCTCGTCGACCGAATAGCGGTGGATGCCGCCGCCGAGCTGGTCGTAGATGCCGCCGAGGCGGATCGCCCTGAGGGTGTCGAGGGCCATGGAGGTCGCAGCCGGGTCATCGAGCCGGCGGCCGAGCCGAAGGAGCAGGGAGAGATTGTGCGGTGCCGGGAATTTCGGCGCCTGACCGAAGCCGCCGTAAAGCGGGTCGAACTGCCGCCTGAATTGGTCGACGGCCGCTTCGAGGGTCGACCTT
>JBFHOZ010000092.1:0-9156 GCA_041592975.1 Desulfuromonadales bacterium | reverse complement strand
GCGGCACTTACCGTCCCCCTGCGGCTCTCCAACCGGATGCCCCCTTCTATGTTCCTAGCCGTAGCTCGGCCGTATTCGTTTTGAATCTGCAGTTCGCCGGAATGGTTCTCGACCATGACGTCGCCATGGAGGGCTTCGATCGAACACGGCGCCTCAAGACCGGAAATGCCAACATCCCCATAGGCATTCTTCACATTAACTGCTACCAGCGGAGGTATGGTGATCTCAAAATGGCTCTTGAATCGGTTCTTGTCGAGATCGAGATCCTCCCGATTCGTCTTCAGATAAAGAGTGCCCCCGGCTTGCTCGGTCAGCAGCTTGACCTGGTCAGCCCGGACCTTGGCTTCCTCCTCCGAAGCCTCGAAAACCTCTTTCGTGAGCCGCACATCAACGCTCTCCAGCGATCCGCCCTGAATTCGGATGTCCCCGTAAATGTTGTTGATCTCGATCGTTTGAAGGGATGCCGCCGAGAGACTCTCTTCCTGCGTCCAGGCGTATTTCTCGCCCAGCAAGTCGCCGATCCCGAAATCGCTGTCTCCACTCCAGAACGGTAGTCTGAGCAAAGGCAGATGGGCTCGCGACAGGTGATAGCTCCCCACCCAGAGAAGGATGATCAGAATCAGCCCGATCACTTCGGTCGCGCGAAACTGCAGCTCCCCTCGAAGCCGGTAATAATCGATTATCTTGCCCAGTCCGAAGAGAACCAGCAGGAACGGCCAGTACAGGCCAAAAAAGGTCAATCCGCCGAGCGCTCCGGCCAGGTGCAACAATCCGATCGCACCCACCGCCGTCCAGAACAGCCCGGACAGAAGACTGCTCTTGCCAGGGCGTTGCGACAGGCGGGCGACGTCCCATGAGAAATGGCGAACCAGCTTGAGTAAGCCCAACACCAGCAGCAGCGCGGGTAGGGTGAAGCGCAGCCAGTAAAACCAGTCGACCCGGAAGTCGAACAGATCAAGATGGCCCACCGGGTCGGCGCCGACTATATCGAGATCCACACCGGGACCTATTGCGACGCCAAGAAAGAGGAGATGCGCAAGGCCGAACTGGTGAAGATCGAGACCGCCATCCGCGCCGGGCGAAAGCTCGGTCTGGGGGTCAACGCCGGCCACGGGCTGAACTACAGGAACATCCGTGACGTGGTCGCCCTCGGCGGCGTCGAGGAGTACAATATCGGTCACAGCATCATCTCGCGGGCGGTGCTCGTCGGTCTTGACCGGGCCGTACGCGAAATGGCCGCCCTGGTTCGCGGGGGCTGAGTTGTCTCCCGTCGCCGGCATCGGTACCGACCTGACGCGGATCGCCCGGTTTGCAAAATTTCTCGACGGCAGGGAGGCGGTCATCGACCGGCTCTTCACCGCCGAAGAGAGGGCTTACGCCCTGGCGAAGAAGTCCCCGGCGCCGCACCTGGCCGCACGGTTTGCCGCCAAGGAGGCGTTTCTCAAGGCGCTTGGTCTCGGCCTGCGCGAGGGGATCAGCTGGCACGATATGCGGGTCGAGCTCGACGGCCTCGGAAAGCCGTCGCTGGTTCTGACGGGGCGGGCCCTGGAGATCTTCCGGGAGCGCCACTACGCGGCACTGCATCTGTCGTACAGCCATGACGGCGAATACGCCGTTGCCACGGTTGTCCTGGAGACACCATGAACCTCTTGACGGCTGCACAAATGAGGGCGCTCGACCGGGCCGCGATCGAGGAATGGAGCATTCCCGGGGTGGTGCTGATGGAGAACGCCGGTCGCGCGGTGGCCGATCAGGTCGAGGAGAATTTCTCCGAGCTCTATCCCGGCCCGGTCACCATCCTCGCCGGCAAGGGGAACAATGGTGGCGACGGTTACGTCATTGCCCGCCACCTCCTCAACCGGGGGTGGGATGTCTCGGTCATCGTCCTGGCGAAACAGGGGGATGTGGCGGGGGACGCCGGGATCAACCTCGACATTCTGTCCAAGTGCGGCGCCGACCTTGCCTTCGCCTCGACCGAGTCTGACCTCGACGCGTTGCTGCGGCAGCATCAGCCGGCCGGCCTGGTGGTCGACGCCCTGCTCGGAACCGGCCTCTCCTCCGATGTGGGGGGAATCTATGCCCGGGCGATCGACTGGATCAATTCCGCCGCCGAGGCGGTGGTCGCCGTCGACGCGCCGTCGGGGATCGATGCCACCACCGGCCGGGTGCTCGGCTCGGCGGTTCTTGCCGATCTGACCGTCACCTTGGCCGCGGCCAAGGTCGGTCTGGTCGTCTACCCGGCGGTCGAGTTCGTCGGCGACCTGGTCGTCGCTGATATCGGGATCCCGAAGCAGCTGGCCGATCGGCACAAGATCGACCACCTCTACATCAACGCCGATGCCGCCCGGGTTCTTCTGCCGGCGCGTCCCGCCAGCGGGCACAAGGGGACCTTCGGCCACCTGCTGCTGGTCGCCGGCTCGACCGGAAAGTCGGGAGCCGCCGCCCTGGCGGCCGAAGGCGGCTTGCGTGCCGGCGCCGGCCTGGCGACCCTCGCCTGCCCGGCCCACCTCAACCCGGTCTTGGAAACCAAGCTGACCGAGGTGATGACGGTGCCGCTGCCGGAGGTGGACGGCATGATCAGCATGCAGGCGCTTGCCGACATCGAGGCGCTCTGGCAGGGGAAATCGGTGCTGGCCGTCGGCCCGGGACTCGGTGCCGGCGACGAGATCGGCGGCCTGGTCCGACGCCTGGTGCGGGACTGCCCGTTGCCGGTGGTCGTCGACGCCGACGGGCTGAACGCCCTGGCCGGTCATCTTGAAATACTCGATCAGCGGACGAATCCGACCGTATTGACACCCCACCCGGGAGAGATGGCCCGCCTGCTCGGCTGTCCGGTGGCCGAAATCGAGGCGGACCGGATCGGAGTCGCCCGGAAATTTGCCCGGGAACACGGGGTTGTTCTGGTTCTCAAGGGGGCGCGTACGGTGGTCGCCGAGCCGGACGGCGTCATTTTCGTTAACGGCAGCGGCAACCCGGCCCTGGCCTGCGGCGGCACCGGCGATGTTCTCACCGGGGTGATCGGCGGCCTGCTCGGGCAGGGGATGTCGACGGTTGCCGCGGCCCTGCTCGGCGTCTACCTGCACGGCAGAGCGGCCGACAGACTGTTTGCAACCCAGGGACGTGCCGGGGTCCTGGCGACCGATCTTCTCAGGGAGCTTCCGGCGGCCCGCAAGGAATTATTGACAGAGGGAGAGATATGCTGACAGCGAAGGATATCATGACGACCGACGTCCGGTCGGTCGACCGCGATTCGAGCATCGAGGAGCTGGCCAGGCTGTTCGAGGAGACCCGCTACAACGCACTGCCGGTCCTCGACAGGGAGGGGCGCCTGGAGGGGGTGGTGTCGCAGAACGACCTGGTCGAGCGGGACAAGCCCCTGCATATCCCGACGGTCATTTCGATCTTCGACTGGGTGCTCTACCTCGAAAGCGAAAAGAATTTCATGGAGGACGTCAAGCGGATGACCGCCATGACGGTCGGTGAAATCATGTCGAAGCCGAGGGCCGTCTGTTCGCCGGAGACGCCGGTGAGCGAAATCGCCGAATTGATGAGCGAGAACAAGGCGCATCTGGTGCCGGTCGTCGACAACAACGACAAGGTTCTCGGCGTCGTGGCGCGCCTCGACATCATCCGGGCCATGCGCAAGTGAAATCCTGGAAGGTTGCCAGCGCGTCGGCCGATCAGACGCAGCGCCTGGGGCGACTCGTCGGCCAGCATTGCCCGGAACCGGCTGTGGTGCTGCTGGAGGGGGACCTCGGCAGCGGCAAGACCTGTTTCGTCCAGGGGGTTGCCCGCGGGCTCGGGGTGCCGGCCGAGGAGCCGGTCAGCAGCCCGACCTACACCCTGATGAACCAGTACCGCGGAAGGTGCGACATTGCGCATTTCGACCTCTACCGGCTCGGCAGTGTCGACGAACTCTACGACCTCGACTTCGATGCCTACCTGCACGGTTCCGGAGTGGCCCTCGTCGAATGGTCCGGCATGGTCCCCCGTCGGGGGCTGAGGGGGCTCGCGGTGCAGCTCGATTACGGCTCGGAGGAGGAGGAGCGGACCCTGAAGTTCGACGCTCTCGACCCCTCCGGGGAGAAATGGCTGCGGCAGCTCGCCGAAGACTGGAAGGAGAACTGAAGCCGATGCCGAAGACCGAATACGATATCGCCGTCATCGGCGGCGGCCCGGGAGGGTACGTCGCCGCCATCCGTGCCGCGCAAAAGGGGGCCTGCGTCTGTCTGGTCGAGGCCGACCGGGTCGGCGGCACCTGCCTCAACAGGGGGTGCATTCCGACCAAGGCGCTCTACAGCACCGCCCTGCTGCGGGAGCGGCTCGAAAGAGCCGGCGATCACGGTTTCAGCATCGGTGAGATAGGATTCGATTACGCCCGCGCGGTCGCACGGAAGGACGGAGTCGTCGAGCAGCTGGTCGGCGGGATCGCGCAGCTGCTGAAAAGCCACGGGATCGATGTGATCAGGGGGAAGGGGTCTCTGGAGGGGGAGGGGGAGATCCGCATCCGCCAGCCCGGCGTCACCGGCCGTATCAAGGCGAGGAACATTATCCTCGCCACAGGGTCGGTTCCGGCCCGCCCCGAAGCCCTGTCGATCGACGGGAAAAATATTTTGACCAGCAATGAAATTCTTGCTATTAAGGAGCTTCCGGCCAGCCTTCTGGTCATCGGTGGCGGCTACATCGGTTGCGAGTTTGCCGGCATATTCGCCGCTCTCGGCAGCAAGGTGACGGTGGTCGAGGCGCTGCCGCAGATCCTCTCCCAGAGCGACCGCCAGATCGTCCGCGAGGTCGAGAAATCGTTCAAGGATCGCGACGTCGCCGTTCACGTCGGTACCTCTGTCGCGTCTCTGGAGGTGACCGACGAGGGTGTCAGGGCGAAATTCGGCGATCGGGAGGAGCTGTTCGCCAAGGTCCTGGTGGCTGTCGGCCGGGCGCCGAACAGCTCGGGGCTGAATCTCGACGAGATCGGGGTCGAAACCGAAAACGGCGCGATCCGGGTCGATGATCGTCTGCGGACGTCGGTGCCGAACATCTATGCCATCGGTGATGTGACCGGCGGCATCCAGCTGGCGCATGTCGCATCCTACCAGGCCGGTATCGCCGTCGCCAACGCCCTCGGCGGCGACGCGCGGGCCGACTACACGGTGGTGCCGAGCGCCATCTTCACCCTCCCCGAGATCGGTCAGGTCGGTCTGACCGAAGCCGATTGCAAGGAGAAAGGGATCGCGGTCAACATCGGCCGATTCGCCTACATGGCGTCGGGAAAGGCGCTCTGCGACGGGGAAGTGCGGGGTTCGATCAAGATCGTCGCCGAGAAGGAGTCGGGCAAGATCGTCGGCGCGGCGATTGTCGGCGAAGAGGCGTCGGCGCTGATCTCCGAGGTGGCGGTGGCGATGGCTCACGGGATCACCGCCGCAGGTCTGGGTGCAGTGATTCATGCCCATCCGACTCTCCCGGAAATCGTGCTCGAGGCGGCCGAGGATGTCGGCGGGCACGCCGTGCACAAGGCCGGCCGCAAGAAGGGATAAACCACCGCACGGCGCTGCCGTGCTTTTCACAGGAGGGAATGGCTAGATGGCCCTGGTAGTCCAGAAATACGGCGGGACCTCTGTCGGTTCGGTCGAAAAAATCAAGAATGTTGCCCGCCGGGTCGCACGGACTTACGACGAAGGCAACCAGGTGGTGGTCGTCGTTTCGGCCATGGCCGGCGAAACCGACAAACTGGTCGGTCTTGCCAACGAGGTGTGCGACATCCCCGACGAACGGGAGTACGATGTTCTGGTCGCCAGCGGTGAGCAGGTGACGATCGCCCTGCTGGCGATGGCGCTCAAGTCGATGGGGTACAAGGCCAAAAGCTATCACGGCTGGCAGGTTCCGATCTACACCGACGGCGCCCATTCCAAGGCCCGGATCACCGAGATCCGCGATGCGAACGTCCGCGCCGACCTGGCGGAAGGGACGATCTGCATCGTTGCCGGGTTCCAGGGGGTGACGGCCGACGGCAGCGTCGCCACCCTCGGCCGCGGCGGATCCGACACCTCGGCGGTCGCCGTCGCCGCGGCGATGAAGGCCGATGTCTGTGAAATCTACACCGACGTCGACGGGGTCTACACCACCGATCCCCGTATCGTGCCGGCGGCCTCGAAGATCGAGAAGATCTCCTACGACGAAATGCTGGAGATGGCCTCGCTCGGAGCCAAGGTCCTGCAGATCCGCTCGGTCGAGTTCGCCAAGAAATACGGCGTGGTCGTCCACGTCCGTTCGAGCTTCAACGATAACCTCGGTACACTGGTAAAGGAGGAGGATGCCGATATGGAAACGGTCCTCGTTTCGGGAATTTCGTACAACAAGAACGAAGCTAAAATCTCTGTCCTGCGGGTGCCGGACAAGCCGGGGATCGCCGCGGCCCTCTTCACTCCCCTGTCGGATGCCAACATCACGGTCGACATGATCATCCAGAACGTCTCGCACGAGGGGTTCACCGACCTGACCTTTACCGTGCCGCGCACCGACTTCAAGAAGGCGCTGCCGATCGTCGAGAAAAGCGCCAGGGAGATCGGGGCCGAAGGGGTCAAGAGCGACGAGAACATCGCCAAGATATCGATCATCGGTGTCGGCATGCGCTCCCACTCCGGCATCGCCAGCAAGATGTTCCAGACCCTTTCCAAGGAGGGGGTCAACATCGAGATGATTTCGACCAGCGAGATCAAGGTCTCCTGCGTCATCGACGACAAGTACACCGAGCTCGCCGTACGGGTGCTGCACTCGGCGTTCGGGCTCGACGACAAGAGCGTCAAAAGCGAAGAGTAATCCTATCTATTCTGCAAGTTGCTATGGGCAAATGTGCCTGCGGTCGATTGTGAGGAGATGAGAATGGGGAAGAGAGAGATGGTCAAGCTCTACGACACCACCCTGCGCGACGGGACACAATCCGAGGACATATCGTTTCAGGTCGCTGACAAGATCCGGATTGCCCAGAAGCTCGACGAGCTCGGTATCCACTATATCGAGGGGGGATGGCCCGGCTCGAACCCGAAGGATATCGCCTTCTTCAAGGAGATCAAGAAGGAGAAGCTCAAGCAGGCGAAGATCGCCGCCTTCGGCTCGACCCGCCGTGCCAAGACGACTCCGGACAAGGACAACAACATCCGCACCCTGATCCAGGCCGAGCCGGACACAGTCACGATCTTCGGCAAGACCTGGGACTTCCACGTCAAGGAGGCGCTCCGCATCTCTCTCGAGGAGAACCTCGAGCTGATCTTCGACTCTCTCGAATACCTCAAGCGGAATGTCGACGAGGTCGTCTATGACGCCGAACATTTCTTCGACGGCTACAAGGCGAATCCCGAGTACGCCCTGAAGACCCTGAAAGCGGCCCAGGACGCCAGGGCCGACTGCATCGTCCTGTGCGACACCAACGGCGGCACCATGCCGCACGAGGTCGGCAGGATCATCGACGAGATCAGGAAAACCATCAAGACGCCGCTCGGCATTCATACCCACAACGACGGCGAGTGTGCCGTCGCCAACTCGCTGGTGGCGGTCGAGCACGGCATCGTTCATGTCCAGGGGACGATGAACGGTTTCGGCGAGCGCTGCGGCAACGCCAACCTCTGCTCGATCATCCCGGCGCTGAAGCTGAAGATGGGGCGCGAGTGCGTCACCGACGAGCAGATGAAGAACCTGCGGGTCGTTTCCCGCTACGTGTATGAACTCGCCAACCTGATCCCGAACAAGCATCAGGCCTACGTCGGCAACTCGGCCTTTGCCCACAAGGGGGGCGTGCATGTCTCGGCGATCCAGCGCCATCCCGAAACCTATGAGCATATCCGGCCGGAGCTGGTCGGCAATGTCACCCGGGTGCTGGTGTCCGATCTCTCCGGACGTTCCAACATTCTCGCCAAGGCCGAGGAGTTCAATATCAACATCGACAGCAAGGACCCGATGACCATGGAGCTCCTCGAGGAGATCAAGGAACTCGAGAACAAGGGGTTCCAGTTCGAGGGAGCGGAGGCTTCGTTCGAGCTGATGATGCGCCGGGCGCTCGGGACGATCCGCCATTTCTTCTCGGTGATCGGCTTCAGGGTCATCGACTCCAAGAGTCACGAGGACGAAAAACCGCAATCGGAAGCGACGGTTCAGGTCAAGGTGGGGGGGCGTATCGAACATACCGCCGCCGAGGGGGATGGCCCGGTCAACGCTCTCGACAACGCCTTGCGCAAGGCGCTGGAGAGTTTCTATCCGACGCTCAGGGAAATGAAGCTGTACGACTACAAGGTCCGGGTCCTTCCGGCCGGTAAGGGGACCGCCTCGGTGACCCGGGTGCTGATCGAGTCGGGTGACAAGACCGGTCGCTGGGGGACCGTCGGTGTCAGCGACAACATCATCGACGCATCCTACCAGGCGTTGGTCGATGCGCTGCAGTACAAGCTTTTGCGGGAACAGGAGGGGGCCGTCAGGTGATGCGCAATCCGGGGCAAAGCCTTCTGGTTTGTCTCCTGCTGATCCTT
Organism: Desulfuromonadales bacterium; assembly: GCA_041592975.1. Taxonomy (GTDB): domain Bacteria; phylum Desulfobacterota; class Desulfuromonadia; order Desulfuromonadales; family UBA2294; genus BM707. Next base: position 643 of record JBFHOZ010000092.1, on the reverse strand, counting down.
CTGGTCATTAATACGGGCCGGGCCTTCTTCGCTGGTGAAGAGGGCCCGGTTTTTTTGCCGGTCGAGCCGGGCGGGACGATGGTCGAGCTTGGCGCGGGGTTCTCCCGGCAGGGGATCTATCAATTTATTGACGGTGCCCCTCTGGCTGACGTCATTTTATTGACGAATTATCGTCCGGGCGACGGACTGGCCGGCGGCAAACGTTTCGATGCGCGCCTGGAGCCGGGCCAGAGAATTGATCTTGAGATAAATAATGATATTATAAAAGGACTTAGGATCACCTGGATGTCTTCGGCGAAGCGGATCGCTCTCGGCATCCCGCTGCACCCCGATCGGATGTGCGAAGAAGACTGGGAGGTTCTTCCCGGTATCGGTGAGAAGATGGCACGCCGGATCGAGGAAAGCCGTCAAAAATATGGCGAATTTGGGGCGTTCGATCGCCTCATTCGGGTTCAGGGGATCGGCAAGAAGCGTCTAAGCCATTGGAATCAGTATTTTTTTTGAAACCGTACCCCCGTCTAAATAATTGAAAAACAATTCTTTTTTTGTGTCTCGGGCATCATCTTCTGGGGCTGTACGCCTTTCTTCACATTTTCTGGCATAACTCATGTAATAGAAGCATTTCACCCTCACACGGGGGCAT
>JBFHOZ010000091.1:0-9176 GCA_041592975.1 Desulfuromonadales bacterium | reverse complement strand
GGTGTTTTTCTCATAAACCTACATAAATAATAAATTCAGGTGGAGTTAAAACAAAAAGAACGGTCAAACATCTGACCGTTCCTATTTGTCCTACTATTTCTCATGAAGGACTGAATCACCCTCAATTCAGACCTTTCCTATAAGTGCTGATAAATAAAAACTGGATTCCCGATCGGAGTCGGAAATATCGTGCTTTTCTTTGCTTCTTTGGGCCTCGGCGTCAAGTCCCTGCACATTTGCGATTTCCGACATTCTCCTGACATCAGAAACGCACTGACAGACCCACCCCGTAACTTTCCGGCCGATTCTTCACCGTCGGAGCCATAAACTCTTCGCGGAACTTTAGATTGTATTTCTTGGCGTAAAACATCAGTGATAATTTTGGGCCGATCGACAAGGAGAAGCCGCCGGCATAGTAGTAGTCGATCAGGCTCTCTTCGTCTTCACCGTTGTTATAGAGGTCATCGATGAAGGAATCGCCCAGATCGAAGCCGACTTCTGCATAGGGGGTAAACCGCAAAGGCATTTTCAGGCCGAAGAAAACATAGACCGGGTAGATTGTTTGCCGGTTATCGAAACCGATAATCTCCGATGAGTGAATGTAGTTCAGGCTCAGCCCACCGTAGACCATATCCGCATCGGAAATAATGGCGACTGAAGAAGCCTCGCCATGTTCCATCGCTTCGGCCTGCATCGTCATGCGCAGGTGCGGCTTGGCCGCATAAGCCGAACAGGTTATACAGAAAAAAACAAGGGCACCGATCAGAGAACGCTTCATATTCTATCTCTCCCGCAGTGGCGAAATATTATGTCCAACAAAAAAGGACAGTTCGAACTGTCCTTTCTACTTTCTAATATAGTGTTTAAGTGCCGTTTCCGCCCGGCCGACATCCAGTCCGGCAACCACAAGACTCTTGTGCCGCGACGTCTCCCCCGACACGATGGTCACGTCCCGTTTCGGCACCCCGCAGGCTTTGGCGATGAACTCGCAGCAGAGCTTGTTGGCCGCCCCCTCGACCGGCGGTGAGGTCAGGCGCACCTTGAGGGCGCCGTCGATTTCACCGACGATTTCGTTCCTGCTGGCCCGGGGCTGGACGTAAAGGGCGAGGACGACACCCCCTGCGACCGGCGTGAGCCAGTCCGGCATCAGAGGTTCTCCGGGTCGAAGCCGTTGTCGTCGAGGTCGAAATCGACGCCGTTGAGCTCGCTGGCGGTGATTTCGTCGAAGGGGAGGGATTCTTCGAGCAGATGGTTCTCGGCGTTGCTGCTCCCCTCGACCTCGACCACCTCGAGGTCGAGCAGCTTGATGTGGCTCATCACCAGGGCGCGCAGCGAGGTCTCGAAAGAGATCTTCTGCCGCTTGATCTCCTGAATCTCGTTGATCAGCTGGATGCGTCGCTCCTCGGCGTCGCGGACGATCCGCTCCCCCTTGAGCTGGGCGTCGCTGAGGACGATGTCGGCCTCCTTGTGGGCGTTGGCCTTGATGTCCTTGACCATCTTCTGCGTGGTGACCAGGGTCTCCTTCAGCGTCGTCTCGCGCTGCTTCATTTCGTCGAGGGCCGCCCGGGTGCGGGCCAGCTCCTCCCGCAGCTCCTGGTTGAGGCGCAGGACCCGCTCCATCTCCTCGGCGAGCTGCTCGAGGAACTCGTCGACGCCGTACTTCTCGTAGCCGATGGGGCGGGTCTTGAACTGCTGCTGCTGGATGTCGATCGGCGTAATGGCCATGGCTATTGCCCTCAGCTGATGGTGTATGCCAGTTGCACCAGACCGGCCTTGATTACCCGCTGCAGGAACGTCAGGGCGACCAGCACGACGATCGGCGTCAGGTCGAAGCCGCCGAACACCAGCGGCACCGCGCGGCGGATCCGGTCGAGGACCGGGTCGGTGGCGTTGTGCAGAAAACGAACGATCGGATTGTAGGGATCCGGATTGACCCAGGAGATGAGCACCCGGCCGATGATGATGAAGGTGTAGAGGGAAATCACCAGGTCGACCACCTGGGCAAATGCCAGGATCACTTCACGTAAAAACATAAAACCTCGCTCGAAATGCAGGAAATGGCGCAAGTATGCGCAACTTCAGAATTTTATACAGCATCGGCGGGAAAGCTGTCAAACGCTTTCCCCGCGCGCCGTTTCAGCGGACCAAACTCTTGTTACTCTGGACACTTGCGGCAAAAACCGCTACAGTGGCGCCTTCACAGCCGATCCGCACACTGCGAGGAGAACATGGTCCGCACCAACAACCTGAAAGTCGCCAGCCTGACACCGATCATCGCCCCGGCGGAGCTGAAGCAGGTCTTCCCCCTGCGCGAAAGCGCCGCCGAGTTCGTCACCCGGGCCCGCCAGCAGATCCAGAACATCATCTTCAACCGCGACCCGCGCCTGATGGTGGTGGTCGGCCCCTGCTCGATCCACGACCCGGACGCCGCTGTCGACTATGCGAAAAAACTGGCGAAACTGGCCCGGGAACTCGACGACCAGCTGTTCATCGTCATGCGCGTCTACTTCGAAAAGCCGCGCACCACCATCGGCTGGAAGGGGTTGATCAACGACCCCGACCTCGACGGGAGCCACCAGATCTCCAAGGGGCTCGGCGTCGCGCGCGGACTGCTCTGCCGGATCACCGGCCTCGGCCTGCCGGTGGCAACCGAGATGCTCGATCCGATCACGCCGCAGTACATGGCCGACCTGATCAGCTGGGGAGCGATCGGCGCCCGCACCACCGAATCGCAGGTACACCGCGAGATGGCCAGCGGCCTCTCCTTCCCGGTCGGCTTCAAGAACGGCACCGACGGCTCCCTGCAGGTCGCCCTCGACGCCATGAAGTCGGCGCTGCACCCGCACAGCTTCCTCGGCATCAGCTCCGAGGGGAAGACCGCCATCGTCAAGACCACCGGCAACAGCGACGTCCACATCGTCCTGCGCGGCGGCAACAACAGCCCGAACTACAGCGCCGAGGATATTCGGAACACCGAGGAGATGCTGGCGAAGGCCGGCCTCAAGGGCGGTATCATGGTCGACTGCAGCCACGCCAACTCCAACAAGGACCACGAGAAGCAGCCGGCCGTGCTCGCCGACGTCATCGGCCAGATCGTCGCCGGCAACACGTCGATCAACTCGGTGATGATCGAAAGCAACATCGGCGGCGGCAACCAGCCGATGGCCGAAAACCTCTCCGATCTGAAATACGGCGTCTCGATCACCGACAAGTGCATCGACTGGGAGACCACCGAGAGGATCCTGCGCGACGCGCATGCCGGGCTGAAGGAAAACGGCGGCCGAAAAATATAAAAAGATCTTGGCCACGAAAACACAAAGAAGGTCAAACGCTTTTTAACGGAGAGTCGGAGAGGCGCTGAGAAAAGCGACGACAGAAACGCTAAGAACACCTGTGTTCCAGGATTTGATCTAAACAAAGGAATATGGTTTTTGCTTTTTCTTTCTCTCCACCTCAGCGCCTCTCCGTTAAAAACTGGGTTTGACTTTCCTGGTGTCCTTAATGCCTTGCTGGCAATACTTTTGGTTGTTCCTGCCCAATCACTGAAATAGACCATTTCATTTTGATACTGAAGCCCTTATAATCCCCCCCATGGCTGAAGAGAAAAAAACTTCCAAATCGACCGCCGAGAGCTGTTGACCGCCGAAAACGCCGCCGGGTGCGGCGTCCGAAGCGCCTGAAATCGACTCGACCGCAGTCTCCTGCTGCCCCGCCCCGGTCCGCCGCGAGCTGCCGGGGTACACCCTCTGCGCGCATGTCGAGGACTGGCTGGCGACCCCGGTCGGGGACGTGCCGCAAGTCTCTGGTCGACTGACCCTGCGCGATACCCTCGGACGTTGGGCGATGCGCTGGGGGCTCGGCCGCAACCATTACCGGGTCGCCCCCGGCCTCTACGCCCTCGGCAATCCGGACGAAGATGCGCCGGTGCTGGTCTCGGCCAACTACAAGCTGAGCTTCGACGTGCTGCGCCGCGCGGCAGCTTCACTTGACACCTGGATCCTGGTGATCGACACCAAGGGGATCAACGTCTGGTGCGCGGCCGGCAAGGGGACCTTCGGCACCGACGAGATCGTCAGCCGGGTCAAGGCGGCCGGCCTGGAGAAGGTCGTCAGCCATCGTGAGCTGATCGTGCCGCAGCTTGGCGCGCCGGGAATCGCCGCCCACGAAGTCAAGAAGGGGTGCGGCTTCAAGGTCACCTACGGTCCGGTGCGGGCCATCGACCTGCCGGCCTTTCTGGCCGCCGACAAGCAGGCGACCCCGGAGATGCGCCGCGTCACCTTCACCACCCTGGAGCGTTTCATCCTCACCCCGGTGGAGATCACCATCCTCTGGAAGAAAATTCTCTGGGCGGCGCTGGCCCTTTTCATCCTCGGCGGCATCGGCCCCGGCATCTTCTCGCTCTCCGGCGCCTGGAGCCGCGGTCTCGGCGCCGTCGCCGTCGGCATGGCCGGCGTCGTTGCCGGCGCGGTCGTCACTCCGGCCCTGCTGCCGTGGCTGCCGGGCCGGGCCTTCGCCCTCAAGGGGGCGGTCACCGGCGGCGCCGTCGCCCTGCTCGGCCTGATTCTCTGCGCCGGCCGCCCCGGCTTCGGCAACAGCCTCGCCGCCCTGCTGGCACTGACGGCGGTGTCGTCTTTCGTCGCCATGAACTTCACCGGCTCTTCGACCTACACCTCGCCGTCCGGCGTCGAGAAGGAGATGCGCCAGTACATTCCGCTGCAGCTGGCCGCCCTGCTGGTCGCCGGCGTCGCCTTCATCTGGGCAGGATTCTGACCATGACCGAACTCAGATACCTCGAAAACGTCGTCACCCTCAAGTACGACGAGCCGACCTGCATCGGCTGCGGCCTGTGTGCCGTCGTCTGTCCGCACGCGGTTTTCGTGATGAACGGCAAAAAAGCAGCGGTCACCGAGCGTGACCGCTGCATGGAGTGCGGCGCCTGTGCGAAGAACTGCCCGGTCGGGGCGATTTCCGTCGACGCCGGCGTCGGCTGCGCCAGCGCCATCATCTACAGCTGGCTGACCGGCGAGGAGCCGAGCTGCGACTGCGCCAGCGGCGGGTGCTGATCACTCCTCCCGGATGTAGTTCTCCACTTCCAGCTTCACGTCGTCGATATTCACCCGCACGATCTCGTCCTTTTCACGTTCACAGCGCACCACCCCCTCCTCCACCCATTCAAGGATGGTATCAACCGGAATGCCGAACTTGTCTGCCGCCGCCTCGGGTTCGTACCAGGTTCTGACAAGCGCCATGGCCATCTCCTTTCCGCAGGTTATCCTCCCTGTCGGCGCAGGGGTGCTTAAATTTTACTTTACAAAAAGATGGGGCGCACCTAATTTAGGTATTTTAGTGCTTTTCATCTGCGATATTGGGGAGACATGGGGAATTCCATTCTCATCATCGATGACAACCGTTCGATCCGCCAGCAGATCCGCGAGACGCTGGCCGGCACCGACCTGTTCGCGTTCTACCATGAGGCGGGCGACGGCATCGAGGGGTTCAAGACGCTGCTCAGCGAGCCGATCGACATCATCCTCTGCGATCTGGAGATGCCGGGCATGGACGGCTACAAGTTCCTGCGCATGGTGGCGTCGCGCGAGGAACTGATGGACATCCCGGTGATCATGCTGACCAGCCACGAGGAGCAGGAGGCGAAGATCCGCGGTCTCGAATCCGGCGCCAGCGATTACGTCACCAAGCCCTTCTTTCCGGCCGAACTGCTCGCCCGGGTCAAGGTGCAGCTCAAGATCAAGTCGCTGCAGGACAGCCTCAAGGAGAGCAACCGGCAGCTCAAGGATCTGTCGCAGACCGACGCCCTGACCGGCCTGGCCAACCGGCGTCGCCTGATGGAGATCCTGGCGATCGAGTTCGAGCGGAGCCGGCGCAGCCACACCCCCTTTTCGCTGCTGATGATCGACCTCGATCATTTCAAGTCGATCAACGACAACTACGGTCACCAGGAGGGAGACCTCGTGCTCCGCGCCCTCGCCGAGCTGATGCTGAGCCACCTGCGGCAGTACGACACCGCCGCCCGCTTCGGCGGCGAGGAGTTCTCGCTGGTGCTGCCGGAGACCGACCCGGTCGAGGCGGCCGGGGTCGCCGAGAGGATGCGCAAGGAGATTTCGCGGATGAAATTCACCGGGGCGATCGAGGAGCTGGCGATCACCGCCAGCATCGGCGTGGCGACCGCTCCCCACCCGAGGATCGCCCGGGTCGACGATCTCCTCAGGGCCGCCGACGACGCCCTGTACGAGGCCAAGAACAACGGCCGCAACCGGGTCGAGATGGCCAACTGACCCGCCGCCGGCCTATTCCTTCAGAAAACGGATATCGTCGTACCAGGCCCGGGCCGCGGTGCCGGTGTTGTCGCTGTCGGTCATGATGGCGATGATCCTGACCTTCCCCGGTTCGCGGCCGAAAATCCGCCGGTAGTCCTCGTAGACATTGCGCCGCTCGGTCACCCACTCTCCCGCCCGGGAGTCGCCGCTTTCGACGGCGACCATCCGCGAGTCATCGGAAAAGGGGCTCGGTACGACCTCTCCGACCGACAGGCGGTTGGCCCAGATGTAGTTGATGGCCCGCGTCCGGCCGAACAGCCCCCCCGGGAACACCACGTAGACCCGGGCCGGGTAGTCGTCGCTTTCCCGGAAGCGGGCATCCGCGCCCGGAACGGTCGCTGCGATCTTCCACCGCCAGCTGAGCAGCGGATAACGCCTCAGGTCGATGCGCGTCCGGAAATAGAGGCTCGACGCGGTCCCCCGGCTCTCCGCCTGCATGACCCGGCCGGAACCCTCCGCCACCACCCGGTAATCGGTGTAGCCGGCGAACGGCTGCACCCCCCACCCGGGAGCCAGGCCCTCCTCGAAATCGTCGATCAGGACTTCGTCGGCCAGCACCGGTGTGCAGAACGGCAGCAGGACCAGGGCCAGCAGGATGATGCAGGACTTCCTCACCCGTACCCTCCGGAATCGATGCCGTGCCGGATGCGGCGGCTCTCCCCCTCGTTGGTGATCAGCACCGCGCTTCGCCCCTCTACCGGGCACTTGGTTTCGCAGATGCCGCAGCCGATACAGAGCTTCTTGACGACCTTAGGGAACTTCAGCCGCTTCACCTCACCGGCGACCACGACATCGCGGTGCTCGAAGATGATCGCCTTGTCGCCGGTCGGGCAATGCTCCTCGCAGACCAGGCACTCCTCGCCGCGGGCGAAGGGGAGGCAGCGGTTCTTGTCGATCACCGCCAGGCCGATGACCTCTTTCCTTTTCTCCTCGAGCTTCAGTTCGCGGATCGCGCCGGTCGGGCAGACCTGGCCGCAGAGAGTGCAGTTGTACTCGCAGTAGCCGAGGCGGGCGACCAGCAGCGGAGTCCAGAGACCGGTCACGCCGGCCTGGTGGAAAGCGGGATGCAGGGCCGAGCCGATGCAGACCTTCATGCATTCGCCGCAGCGGATGCAGCGGCGGAGAAACTCCTCCTCCTCGACCGCACCCGGCGGACGGATCAGCGCCGAGCGGTAGCGCAGCGGCTCGGGTGTGACCCGGACCAGCGGAGCGATGAGCGCACCGCAGGCGACCGCCCCGGCGACATGGCGGCGGCCGAGGTCGACCCCGGCGGCCGGCACCGGGCGCATGGCCCAGCGGTATGCGACCCGCTGCGGAGGACAGGAGTCGACGCAGTCCATGCAGAGGAAGCACTCCTGCTTCCGGTACCCTTCGGTTTCGACCGCACCGCTGCGGCAATCGCTGCCGCAGAGCCGGCAATCGCTGCACGCCCCGGACGGTGACCGCTCGAGGAGCGAGCGGCCGGCGCAGAGCCCGAGCAGCGCGCCGAGCGGACAGACGTTTTTGCACCAGAACCGTCGCTCGACCTTTTCGAGCAGCAGGATCAGCAGGAAAAAGACGAAGGTGAACAGCGCCAGCTGGAAATATGGCTGATGGAAAGCCATCAGGTTGTCCCGGAAGTACGGGTAGGATGCGTTCAGCAGGGGGGAGAGCAGCGGTATGTCGACGTCGTACGCCACGTCGAAGAGACCGTTCAGCAGCAGGTTGTAGACCGGGTAGACCGAGAAGGTCAGGGTCCGGAGGAAGATGCTCAGCGGATCGAGGAGGCCGAAGAGCTGGACGCCGAACAGGGCGGCCACGATCAACGCCAGCAGGAGGATGTACTTCAGCCGCCGCCAGCCGGGAGCGACCTTGCCGCGGCCGCGGCCGACGACCTTGCCGAGACCGTCGAGGGTCGTCCCGAGCGGACAGACCCAGCCGCAGAAGAAGCGGCCGACGATCGCCGTCAGCGCCAGCAGGAGCAGCGCCGGCCAGAGCAGCGCCCAGCCGAAATCGCCCGGGGCGAGAAAGTCGGCCAGGGCGGCCAGGGGGTCGATACGGAACAGCAGCGAGACCGGGTACGGCAGCTCGTCCGCGCCGCGGTATTCGGTCTGCAGAAAGAGCCAGAGGAACCCGGCGAGGCAGATCAGCTGCGAGGCGATCCGCAGCCGGTGCCAGTTGATGGAGATCGGCCTCTTCACACCATCCGCACCTGTTGCAGGTCCATCACGCCGAGCCCGCGGCGGGCGCCGGCGACGATGGTCGGAATCTCTTCGGGGCGGTGGCCGAACAGGGTCGCCGCGTAGCTGTCGGCGGCGACGATGTCGGCCGAGGCGATCAACGTCTCCGGCCGGCGGACGTCCTTCGCCAGCCCCCCCTGCGGCCCGTTGGCGACGAGGATGCGGGTGGCGTCGATGATGGTCAGATCGGAGTGGATCACCGTGTTGATGTCGGCCAGCGACTCGTCGATCCGCCGGTGCAGGGCGCCGCGGTTGCCGCCGATGACCCCCATGACGTTCTTCATCGCCAGCGTCAGGGTCGAAATCGAGTGGTGCTTGGCGATCGGGATGTTGATGAAGCGGTCGGCCTCCAGGGCCGGCGCGTAGAAGGACCAGCTGTCGAGGGCGACGCCCCCCTTCAGGGCGACGTCCCGGTAGGCCCGGCGGTCCATGTGTTCGAGCGAGATCCGATTCGACCCGATCGCCTCGACCGCCTCCTGGATGCCGCTGCTGACGTAGCAGCGGCGGGGGTCGTTGCAGGTGCGGTCGAAAATCCGGACCTGCTTCACCCCGGCCTCGAGGCAGAGTCGTGCCACCTCGCTGACCACCTCGGGGTGGGTGTTGGCAGCCAGTTCCATGTTGC
>JBFHOZ010000090.1:0-9176 GCA_041592975.1 Desulfuromonadales bacterium | reverse complement strand
GGGTCCAGGCGGCGATTGCCGCCGAGCTCGAGAAGCGCGGCGTCAGCCGGGAGTTCGATGTCGTCTCCAACCCGGAATTCCTCAAGGAGGGGGACGCCATCGGCGACTTCATGAAGCCGGACCGCATCATCGTCGGCACCGACAACCCGCGCACCGCCGAGCTGCTGAAGACCCTCTACGCGCCGTTCAACCGGAACCATGACCGGATGATCGTCATGGATGTCCGTTCGGCCGAGCTGACCAAGTACGCCGCCAACGCCATGCTGGCGACGAAGATCAGCTTCATGAACGAGCTGGCCAACATCGCCGAGCGGGTCGGAGCCGATATCGAGATGGTCCGCCAGGGGATCGGCTCCGATTCCCGCATCGGCTACTCGTTCATCTATCCCGGCGCCGGCTACGGCGGCTCCTGTTTCCCCAAGGACGTCCAGGCGCTGGGGCGGACGGCCGAGCAGGTCCGTTACCCGGCGGAACTGCTCAACGCGGTCGAAAGCGTCAACCGGCGACAGAAGTCGGTCCTGCTGGAGAAGATCAGCGCGCATTTCGCCGGCGACCTGCGCGGGAAGACGATCGCCGTCTGGGGACTTTCGTTCAAGCCGAACACCGACGACATGCGCGAGGCCCCCAGCCGGACGCTGATGGAGGGGCTCTGGGCCGCCGGGGCCAACGTCAGGGCCTACGATCCGCAGGCGGTCGAGGAGACGTCCCGGATTTACGGGATACGGGACGACCTGGTTCTCTGCCGCACGGCCGCGGATGCCCTGAGCGGCGCCGACGCCCTGGCCATCGTCACCGAATGGAAGGCATTCCGCAGCCCGGATTTCGAAAAACTGAAGGTCGCCCTGAAGAATCCGGTCATCTTCGACGGGCGCAACATCTACGACCCGTCCTACGTGGAAGGGCTGGGGTTCGTCTATTACGGCATCGGCCGCGGCGCATCGGTGAAGAAATAGCAATTTCTGAAGGGATATGTCATGGGACGTTTTGAACGCAAAAGGGTTCTGGTCACCGGCGGCGCCGGTTTCCTCGGATCGCATCTCTGCGAGCGGCTGATCAACGACGGGCATGACGTGCTCTGCGTCGACAACTTCTTTACCGGTACCAAGGACAATGTCCGGCACCTGCTCGACAACCCGTTTTTCGAGCTGGTGCGTCACGACGTGACCTTCCCGCTCTACGTCGAGGTCGACGAGATCTACAACCTCGCCTGCCCGGCATCGCCGATCCACTACCAGTTCGATCCGGTGCAGACGACCAAGACGAGCGTGCACGGCGCCATCAACATGCTCGGCCTGGCCAAGCGGGTCAAGGCGAAGATCCTGCAGGCATCGACCAGCGAGGTGTACGGCGACCCCGAGATCCATCCGCAGACCGAGGACTACTGGGGGAGGGTGAACCCGATCGGCTCGCGGGCCTGCTACGACGAAGGGAAGCGCTGCGCCGAAACGCTCTTCTTCGATTATCACCGGCAGCACCAGCTGCGTATCAAGGTCGCGCGAATCTTCAACACCTACGGGCCGCGCATGCATCCGAACGACGGCCGGGTGGTCTCCAATTTCATCGTCCAGGCCCTGCGGGGGGTGCCGCTCACCATTTACGGCGACGGCTCGCAGACCCGCTCGTTCTGCTATGTCGACGACCTGATCGACGGACTGGTGCGGCTGATGAACTCGCCGGACGCGTTCACCGGTCCGGTCAACATCGGCAACCCCGGAGAGTTCACCATGCTCGAGCTGGCCGAAAAGGTGGTCGCGTTGACCGGCTCCAGGTCCGAGATCACCTTCAAGCCGCTGCCGGAGGATGATCCGAAGCAGCGCCAGCCGGATCTGACGCTGGTCAGAAAGGCCCTCGACTGGTCGCCGGCCATCCCCCTGTCGGAGGGGCTGCCGAAAACGGTCGAGTACTTCGACGACCTGCTGAAGCAGGGGCGTCTCTGATCTCACCCCGTCGCCGGGGTTCCTGCGGAGTCGGAATCGTTCCGGATGAGCCTCAGGGCGATACAAGACCGTCTCAGGCGGGCCCGCCTGGCGACGAAAAACAAACATTCATCCCGGGGTGGCCGCAGCGCTGCGCTTCAGGAGAGGACCCGGTCGAGCAGGGCGGTGACATCCGCCGGCGTGATCAGGGCCATGACCTCCGGGTCGCGCACCCTTTTCCCCCAGCGGACCTCCCCGACCGACCGGCTGAACTCCCTGCTGACCGCCTCCGGGTACCTGTTGACCGTGATGTCGAGGGAACGGTAGGGCCCGGTCCGCTGCGGGTTGGAGCTGGCATAGAGGCCGATCACCGGGGTGCCGATGGCGCCGGCGATGTGCGCCGGGCCGGTGTCGGGTGAGATCATCAACTCGGCCCGGTCGAGGATGGCCGCCAGCTCCTTGACGCCGGTCTTGCCGACCAGGTTGAGCGGCTTGTGGCGGGCGGCGCTCTCGATGCGGGCCGCGTATTCGACCTCCTGCTTATCCGGCCCTCCGGTCAGGACGGTGAGCATGCCGTGCTTCTCGGCGGCGTAGCCGATGACGGCGGCGTAGTTGTCGACGCTCCAGTTGCGCCAGTTGCGCGCCCGGCTGCTGGTGCAGGGGTTGATCGCCAGAACTCTTTTCCCTTCCGGAAGCAGCTGCGCGGCCCTGGCCCTGGCGCTCTCGGGGATCGGGATGCCCCATGCGAGGACCGTCTCCTCGACACCGAGCTCCCGGGGGAATTCGAGAAAGCCGTCGAGCACGTGCTGGTTCTCGACGGCGGCGATTTCGTGGTTGATAAAATACTGATGGCCGTTCCGGGCTCTCTTGCGGTCGAAGCCGAGCCGCAGCGGGGCCTTGACGAGCAGGCTGGCGAGGCTCGCCCGCAGCGCGACCTGCATGTGCAGCAGGATGTCGAAACGCCTCCCGCGCAGCGCGCGCGCCATCTGCAGATAGGCCTTGACCCCCTCGCCCTTGTCAAAGACAATGAATTCGACGTCCGGGATATCGCCGACCAGGGCGTGCTCGAGTTTGCCGATAATCCAGGTCATGCGGCATTTTGGCCATTGTTTCTGCAGGGTCCTCAGGGTCGGCAGGACATGGGTGACATCGCCGAGCGCCGAGAGACGCAGAATGCAGATGCTTTCAGGAGGAGAATTCAGGGACATTGGCATTTGAAACAGATCCTCAAATCAGGGTAGCGGGACGTTCCCACATCATTTACGATGCCGCGCTGATCGCGGAGCCTTCGCCGGATATCTTCGACCCCGAGGCTCTCGCCCGACACGGCGACGCGGTGGCGACGACGGGCGGCCGCGGCACGAGTTCCATCGTGCGGCGCGGTGACGACGTCTGGGTTGTGCGCCATTATCGCCGAGGCGGATTCGTCGGTAAAGTCCTGAATGACCAGTACGCCGGTTTCAGCCGGGAGATGAGCCGCTCGTGGCGCGAGTGGCGCCTGCTGCACCGCCTTCACGGCGAAGGCTATCCGGTCCCCAGGCCGGTCGCCGCCGCCGTGCATTTCTCCTGCGGTTTCTACCGCGCCGACCTGGTCACCCGCTTCGTTCCCGGGACCGTCACCCTGGCCCAGGCGCTCGGGGCAGGGGAGCTGGCGAGCCAGGCGTGGGAAGCGGTCGGGCGATGCATCGCCCGTTTTCATCGCCGGGGGGTCTGCCATGCCGACCTCAACGCCCACAACATCCTCGTCGACCGGGATCGCCATATCTTCCTGATCGATTTCGACCGGGGGCGCATCCGCGGCGCCGGGGGCTGGCAGGAAGCGAACCTGAGGCGACTGTTGCGGTCGCTGCACAAGATCCGGACGCACTCGGAGAATTTCCATTTCACCCGGGACGGCTGGCAGGCGCTGCTGGACGGCTATGCCGGCGGATAATTTTTTCAGCCGTCGACAAGCTCCCGGTAGAGCTGCAGGGTTTTCTCGACGGTCTGCCGGTTGTTGAAGTCCCGGTCGATCCGCGAGCGCGCCTCCGCGCCCATCCGCGAGCACTTTTCCCGGTCGTTATACAGCGACATGATGGCGTCGGCGATGGCCCGGGCGTCGCCCGGCGGGACGACGATGCCGCTTTTCCCCTGCTCGATCAGCTCCGGGCTCCCCCCCGAGTCGGTGACGATCGCCGGGACGCCGTAGGCCATCGACTCGATCACCACCTTCGGCAGCCCTTCGCGCTTCAGGGCCGGCAGCACCGAGACCTGGCACCCGCCGATGAGCGCGGCGGCATCCCGCCTGAAGCCGGCGAGATGGAAACGGTCGCGCAGCGGGCTCTCGGCGATCTGCTTTTTGAGTGCGGCGCTCTCCATGTTGCCGATCAGCAGGAAATGGATCGAACTCTCCTTCGGGAGATATTTCGCCGCATCGATGAGGACATGGATCCCCTTGCGCGGACGGATGTTGGCGATGCAGCCGACGACGAAGGCATCGTCCGGAATGTTGAATTTTGTTAAATTTTCACAAGGGTTTTGGTACCATGCGATTTTGTGTCCCTTGTGGATGGTGACGAACTTCTTCCGGTTCAGTTTCAGGCCGAGGAAGTTCATGTTCAGGAAGAAGGCCCGGATCGCTTCGGCGACGCAGATGACCCGGTCGACCCGCGGGTTGAGGTAGGTCATCCACGAGGCCGGGTCGACGAAGCTGACGTTGCCGACGATGCCGCGATAGGCGATGATCTTCACCGGCAGCCCGGTGGCTGCCAGCAGGCCGTTCGACAGCGCCTTGTTGTTGAAGAGATGGAGGATGTCGTACCGGTTCTCCCGGAGCTTGCGCCGGATGGCCCGGATGCTGTCGAGGTCGACACGCTTCCTGATGTTCAGGTGGGAGAGGGGAACGCCCCCTTCGGCGATAACGCCGTTGTTGATTCCGTCCGGGTGGGCGATGACGTCGATCTCGACCCCCTCCCGATGCAGTCCGACGAAGGTTTCGGCTTCCGGGCGGTCGCTTTGCTCGGTGATGCAGAGAACTTTGATTGACATGTTGGATGAGATTCCCGTTTTCGGATGAAGGTTACAGACAAGCACGTCACGAATGTAAAAAAGGACATGGCAAGATGCAAGAAAAAATAAGAGATTATTTCCGCCGCCACGTCGCGCTGTTCGAGGAGATCGAGCAGTCGATGACGGGCGAGATCGTTCAGTGCGCCGAGCGGATGCTGGCCGCGCTCCGCGCCGGCGGCAAGATCCTCGTCATGGGGAACGGCGGATCGGCGGCCGATGCCCAGCACTTCGCCGCCGAACTTGTCGGTCGCTTTCTGAAGAACCGCCAGGCGCTCGCGGCCGTGGCGCTCAGCACCGACACCTCGATCCTCACCGCCGTCGGCAACGATTTCGGATTCGACGAGATATTCAGCCGCCAGGTCGAGGCCCTGGCGACGAAAAACGACCTGATCCTCGGCATCTCGACCAGCGGCAACTCGGAAAACGTGATCCGGGCCATCCGGCTCGGCAAAAAGATCGGTTGCCAGACGGTCGGCCTGCTTGGCAAGAATGGCGGGGCGATCGCCGCCGAGGTCGATTTCGCCCTGATCGTCCGGTCGGGGGAGACGCCGCTGATCCAGGATGTGCACGGCGCCATCATCCACATCCTCTGCGGCCTGATCGAAGACGAACTGTGCCCGTAGGATCCGGGAGCGAGAGATGCCGAAATACACGCAGATCGACCTGTCACAGGTCAAGACCTACTCGATAAAGACCCGCGACAACAAGGTCAACGTCGGCGACCATTTCGCCGCACCGATCGAGGCGGGGCAGTCCTTCGCCGCTTTTGTCGACCGGCTTCCCCGGGTGCTCGGCGCCGATACCCTGCGCGAGGTGGCGGCCGCCATCGTTGCCGCCCACCGTCACAAGCGCCCGGTGGTCGCCGCCATCGGCGGCCACGTCATCAAGTGCGGCCTGCAGCCGGTGCTGAGGTCGCTGATCGATGCCGGGGTCGTCACCGCGGTGGCGATGAACGGCTCGGCGGCGATCCACGACTTCGAGGTGTCCCTGGTCGGGGCGACCTCCGAGGACGTCGGCGCCGTTCTGCATTCGGGGGATTTCGGGTTCTCCGAGGAGACCGGCGGCGGCATCAACAACGCGCTGAAGCAGGCCGAACCGACCGGCGTCGGCTTCGGCGAGGCGGTCGGCCGGGCGATCATCGACAACCGGCACCCCTTCGCGGAGTACAGCCTGCTGGCGACCTGCGCCGCGGCCGGCATCCCCTGCACGGTCCACGTCGCCGTCGGCACCGACATCATTCACCAGCACCCGGCCATGGACGGAGCCGTCACCGGCGAGATGAGCTACCGCGACTTCCGCCTGCTGACCTCGGTGGTCGCCGACCTCTCCGGCGGCGCCTGGCTCAACATCGGCTCGGCGGTGATCATGCCGGAAGTCTTCCTCAAGGCGCTCTCCATCGCCCAGAACCTCGGCCATCACGTCGACGGCTTCATGACCGCCAATTTCGACATGATCCGCCACTACCGCCCGCAGCAGAACGTCGTCTCCCGTCCGGTTTCCGGCCAGGGGCGCGGGTACAATCTGATCGGCCATCACGAGATCAACATCCCTCTGCTTGCCCAGATCGTTCTCGAATCCCTCGCGGAGAAATGATATCGGGACAATGAACCTCAACGAACTCGAAAGTTTTCTGCAGAAAGTACCGTCGCTCCGGGCCCTCGTCGTCGGCGACCTGATCCTCGACGAGTATTTCTGGGGCTCGACCGAGAGGATTTCCCCGGAGGCTCCGGTCCCCGTGGTCGACATCCACCGGGACAACCTCCGCCTCGGCGGTGCCGGCAACGTCGTCAACAACCTTCTTTCCCTCGGTTGCCACGTCCAGGTGGCCAGCGTCGTCGGCCGGGACGAGAATGCCCGGCTGCTGTTCGAGCGGCTGCGCTACCGGAAGCTGTCGGAGGAGGGGATCATCCAGCAGGAGGGGCGGGTCACCAGCCGCAAGACCCGGGTCATTTCCAACAGCCAGCAGATCCTGCGGATTGACCAGGAGAGCAAAGACCCGATCAGCGTCGAGTCGGAGCAGCGCCTGCTCGATTTCGTCGCCGGCGCGCTCGGCAACTTCGATGTCCTTTTGATCTCCGACTACCGGAAGGGGGTCCTGACCGAAGCGGTGCTCGAACAGATCATCTCCCTCGGCAGGGCGCGCTCGCTGCCGGTCGTCGTCGATCCCAAGGGGGACGATTTCAGCAAATATCGCGGCGCGACCCTGATCACCCCCAACCGCAAGGAGCTCAAGGTCGCCACCGGCTCGCCTCTTAAGAGCGAGGAGGAGATCGAACAGGTCGGCCGTCGCGTGCGTGCCGAACTCGAGCTCGACTGCCTGGCGCTGACCCGGAGCGAGGAGGGGATCAGCCTCTTCTACCCGGACGGCCGCCATCTTCGCCTGCCGGCCGAAGCGCGCGAGGTCTTCGATGTCACCGGCGCCGGCGATACGGTCCTGGCGATGCTCGGCATCGGCCTGGCCGGCGGCCTCTCGCTGGAGAATGCGGCCCGGCTCGCCAATATCGCCGCCGGGATCGTCGTCGGCAGTATCGGCGCCTCGACCGTCACCCCGGCCGATCTCCTCGCGGCGGCCGGCCGGCAGCGCCACGACAGCGACCAGAAGATCAGGCCGCTGTCCGCCCTGGTCGACCATCTCGACGCCCTGCGCGGCAGGGGGAAGAAGATCGTCTTCACCAACGGCTGCTTCGACCTTTTGCACGTCGGCCATGTCAAGTACCTGCAGAAGGCGCGCAAGCTCGGCGACCTGCTGGTCCTCGGGCTGAACTCCGACGATTCGATCCGGCGGCTCAAGGGGGAGAACCGGCCGCTGATCTGCGAGGACGAGCGGGCCCACATCCTGGCGGCGCTCGACTGCATCGACCACGTCGTCATCTTCGACGAGGACACGCCGCTCGAGCTGATCCGGGCGATCCAGCCCGACATCCTGGCGAAGGGGGAGGATTACGCCATCGACCAGGTCGTCGGCCGGGAAATCGTCGAAAGCTACGGCGGCCGGGTCGAACTGGTGACGTTCGAGGAGGGGAAATCGACTACCAACATCATCAAGAAGATCTTGGAACAGTATGGGGGTCGGTAACGTCTTCCTGCCCCTTTCCCGAACAGACATTTCCTCTTCCTGCTGAATGCGTCAGTGCCCTTATCTTCGCCCATGAATCGCAACGAGGCCCCCTTGATGGATCAACAAAGCCAGCCGCTGGTAAAACACTCGAATACAGTTGTCGTGTTGTTCTGCGTCTACCTGCTGTTCGGAGCGTCCAGATTCGACGTGTTCTCTTTTATCCCCGGGGTTTGCTTCCTTTTGATCTGGTTCAGCGACCGATCTTTCCCTGTGAAAGTCTGGATCAGGTTCAGGATGCTGCTTGTCCCCTTGGCAGTTCTTTCAATCATCAACGTCCTGGTCTCAGTATTGCCCACGACATCCTTGAAAGGCTGGCTCGACTTTTACCGCGGAGCCTTCATCGTCTTCACCGTAATGTTCGTTTTGCAGGAGGTTTCCTGGGGGCGATTGACTGGAATTATCAGGCGCATGGCCTTCGTGGCTTTCGGCTTTCTGTCGGTCGTCGCCGCAAGCCATTTCTACCACTCCTCGGAGTTTATGGTCTTTATGTTCGGGCATTACAATACCCTGGGGACCGTTTTCGGCATTGTGGCAATTGCCCTTTCCGTCTTCTGTTTCAGCGAGCGACGCCGGATGCTTTCTCTTTCGCACCTGCTGTTTCAGGCGATAACTCTGGGCGTGTTTGTTCTCATCGGCTCCAGGGGGAGCCTGCTGGCGTATGTGCTCGCAGTGACATTCTGGTTTTTTGTCCAGTACAAAGTCAGCCTGAAAAAGATTCTTATTGTAAGCGCGGTTCTTGCCGCCGGGATTGTATCCATTCAGTTCCTGCCCGAATCACTTCAGGCCGACGTGAGGGTTTTTCAGTGGGGAAGCAGTGGCCGCACCGCCATCTACAAGGCGGCGCTAGACAGTATGCTGCAGAGCAGGCCTGTCCTCGGCTATGGAGCCGACACCTTCAAAAATCTGGAGTACGGGCAGGTCCTCCTCCCTGCCCTTCGGTTGAGTCATCCGCACAATGTCTATATCGAAATGTTGTGTTCTCTTGGCTTGTTGGGCGGGATCCTGTTTGTTGCCATTTTTCTCATGTTCGCGTTCCGAAACTGGCCCGGAGAGACGAAAAGGACTCCGATCGTTTTCGGTGTCGTGCTGCTCTG
>JBFHOZ010000089.1:0-9243 GCA_041592975.1 Desulfuromonadales bacterium | reverse complement strand
CCGGTCAACATGGCCAGGGCCGTTATCGACCAGCTGAAGGAGACCGGCCATGTCACCCGCGGCTGGCTCGGGGTTTCGGTTCAGGACATCTCCGACGAGCTGGCCGAATCGTTCGGACTCAAGTCGAAGGACGGCGCCCTGGTCGCCGAAGTCGTCGCCGGTTCTCCGGCCGAAAAGGCCGGCATCAAGCGGGGCGACATCATCCTCTCCTTCGACGGCAGCAAGGTCGAAGAGCTTCGCGACCTGCCGCGACTGGTGGCAGCCGCACCGGTCGGCAAGAAGGTCGGGGTCGAGGTTTTCCGCGACGGCAGGAAGCTGCTCCTCGACGTCACCATCGGCAAGATGGATGATGATGCGCCCGTCGGCCCGGCGACCGGAGACGACGGCCTCGGCCTGAAGGTGCAGGAGATCACCCGGGAGCTGGCCGAACGCTACTCTCTCGACGCGACCGAAGGCGTCCTCGTCACCGCCATCAGCCCGGACGGCCCGGCGGCCGACGCCAACCTGCGACCCGGAGACGTGATCGTCGAAATCGACGGCAAGGCGATCAAGACGGTCGAGGAGTTCCGGGAACTGGCCGGCAAGGCGAAGAAAGGGAAGGTCCTGCGGCTGCTCGTCCAGCGGGGATCGAGCCTGTTCTACACGACGGTCAAGAAGTAGGATGAGAGAGAATCCAACAAGGGGGGAGGATTCAAGCCTGTCCCCTTATTTTTAGCCGTGGGGGCGCGGCCCCGCACGTCGTGTGCAAATTAACCAGGAACGAAACAGGACGCTTCCCGAAGTACACCGGAAGCGCCCTGTTTCGTTTTCGACGTTCGCCCCGAGGCGAACGGGCGGTGACCGCCTTCATTCCGGCTTTGAATGCCTCCGTTTCCCGAAACCTGGGTCCCGCCACCTGTTTTCAAACAAAAAAAAGACGCGCCGCAGTGGAGGGATCTGCTAAGCGCGCCAAGTAAAATGAGGCGTTCGGGTTGGAAGGAAGAAGTTTGTTGAGCCTAAGATAGCAAAACGGGTCGCCCGCAACCACGTGGCGACCCGTATATTTTTGATGCCGAACGCTCAAATGCGCCCTGTGCATCTGTACAGTCAGCTTTTCCCGTCAAGACACTTCAGCAACCAGGCCATGTTGGCGCCGAGAACCTCCATCGTCCGCAGCCCCTCCTCGTCCTGCTCGACATCGCCGATGTCCCGGCCGATGCCGATGTTCCAGTAGATCGAGCCCGGAACGATCATTTCGCCGATCAGGAAGAAATGGTTGAGAGAATCGAAGACGTTGATCGCCCCGCCGCGCCGGACGGCGACAATGGCCGCTCCGACCTTGCGCCGGAACATGTTGTCGTTGGCCCTGGCGACCATGCCGCTGCGATCGATCAGGGCCTTCATCTCCGCCGTCATGTCGGCGAAATAGGTCGGGGAGGCGAGGATGATGCCATCGGCAGCGAGCATCTTCTCGATACAGTCGTTGGCGATGTCGTCGGTGACGACACATCTCCTGTCCCTGTTTTCAAAGCATTTGTAGCAGGCGATACAGCCGCGGATGCGGCTGCCGGCCAGGGGGTATTCCGCCGTCTCGATGCCGGCCTCCGCCAGCGCCCTGAAGGCCGTGTTGATCAGGATGCTGGTGTTCCCTTTCCGACGGGCGCTGCCATTGAATGCGATTACGTTCATCTCTGCATCCCCGAAAATGCCGATGCCCCTGTTTATCAGATAGGGTAAATCCGGCTGTTTTTCCTCGCAAAGCTCTTGGAATTGCTGTAATATTAACGAATTTACTGCATGTTACACCATCTCTCTTCTTGCCTGAACAGGAAAAGATCATGATGGCCAAAGCCGACAGGGAACTCCTCGACACGCTCCAGCGTCGCAATGACGAACTGGCGACCCTCGTCGAAATCGGCAAAGCCCTCACCTCGACACTCAGCCGCGAGGATGTGCTGAATGTCGTCATGGAAAAGGTCAGCATCCTGCTCCATTCGAAGATCTGGTCGCTGCTCCTGGTCGACGAGAACACCCGGGAGATGACCTTCGAGATCGCCGTCTCCCCGGCCGCCGAACGGCTCAAGGGGCTGCGGCTGAAGAAGGGGGAGGGGATCGCCGGCTGGGTCGCCGAGCACGGCGAACCGCTGCTGATCACCGACGTCAAGAAAGACGCCCGGTTTTCCCGACAGGTCGACGAGGCGACATCCTACAGCACCCGTTCGGTCATCTGCGTGCCGCTGAAAAGCAAGAACAGGGTTCTCGGTGTCATCGAGCTGATCAACACCGAGGACGCCAACACCTTCACCGAAGACGACCTGTCGATCCTCGAGACCATCGCCGACTACGTCGCCATCGCCATCGAGAATGCTCTCTACTTCGAAAAGATCAACGAACTGATCATCACCGACGATTTGACCGCCCTTTACAATTCGCGTCACTTCAGCGAACTGATCGACTACGAGATCGAGCGGGCCAGGCGCTACCGGAACAATCTTTCGCTGGTCTTTTTCGATCTCGATTTCTTCAAGCTGGTCAATGACACCCACGGGCACCTGGTCGGCAGCCGCATCCTGTGCGAAATCGGCTCACTGGTAAAAAAATACACCCGCCGGGTCAACCTCGCCGCCCGTTACGGCGGCGACGAATTCGTCATGCTGCTCCCCTCCACCGACAAGGACGGCGCGATGAAGATGGCCCTGGACCTGCTCGACATCATCCGCAACAACCCCTTCAAGGCCGACGACGGCTCGCCGATCAACCTCACCGCCAGCTTCGGCGTCGCCACCTTCCCCGACGACGCCGACAACAAGACCGAGCTGGTCCGGCTTGCCGACAAGGCGATGTACTCGGTCAAGGAAAGCGGCCGCAACGGGGTCGCCTCAGCCTGACCCTCTTTCCGGCAGCAGAAACGCCGCCACGAACATGACGGCGGCCGCCAGGACGATTGACGGGCCGGCCGGGGTGTCCCAGCGATAGGAGCCGGCGAGGCCGGCAACCACCGCGACGACGCCGACCAGGGCGGCCAGGGCGGCCATCGCTTCCGGTGTGCGCGCAAACTTCCGCGCCGTCGCCGCCGGAATGATGAACAGCGACGTCACCAGGACCAGGCCGACCACCTTCATCATCACCGCCACCAGCACCGCCAGCAGACAGACGAACGTCAGCTTGACGGCGTCGACCCGCACCCCCTCGACCCGGGCGAGGTCCTCGTTCAGCGAGATCAGAAGCAGCGGCCGCCAGATGGACGCCAGCATGGCCAGCGACATGACGCCGCCGCCGGCGATCCAGAAAAGGTCGGTCATCCCGATCGCCAGAATGTCGCCGAACAGGTACCCCATCAGGTCGATCCGGACCGTCTCGAAGAAGGCCAGGACGACCAGGCCGAGCGACAGGCTGCTGTGGGAGAGGATGCCGAGGACCGTATCACCGGCCAGGGTCTTCTGCCGCTGGAAGAAATGGAGCAGGCAGGCGACCAGCAGGCAGACGAGAATCACCCCGAGGGTCAGGTTGATGTGCAGCAGGTAGCCGAGGGCGACGCCGAGCAGCGCCGAGTGTGCCAGGGTGTCGCCGAAATAGGCGAGACGGCGCCAGACGACGAACACGCCGAACGGTGCAGCGACGATGGCGATCAATACGCCGCCGACCAGGGCTCTGACAAAAAAATCTTCAAACATCCGTACGCTCCGCCGTCAATGCCGGTGCCTGCGGTCATGGGCGTAAAGGGCCAGCGTTGCGGCCGCTTCCTCGCCGAACAGCTCGATAAAGGCCGGGTTGCGGGTCACCGCTTCCGGGGTCCCCTTGCAGCAGACATGATTGTTCAGGCAGATGACCCGGTCGGTGGCCGCCATGACCAGGTGCAGGTCGTGCGACACCATCAGAACCGAGCATCCCCGCTCGGTGCGCAGCCGCTCGAGCAGGGAGAAGAATTCGATCTGGCCGTGCAGGTCGACCCCCTGCGCCGGCTCATCGAGCACCAGCAGCTCCGGGTCGCGCAGCAGGGCTCGGGCCAGCAACACCCGCTGCAGTTCGCCACCGGACAGGGCCTGCAGTGAAGAACGGTAGATCCGGCCGGCTCCGACCTCCTCCAGGGTCCGCTGCAGGCGGCGCTCGTCCCGAACCCCGGTCAGCCCGAGGAAGCGGGCGACATCGATCGGCAGGGTCTGCTCGGCGGCAAAGCGCTGCGGCAGGTAACCGACCCGCAGCCCCGATTCGAGGTGGACGGTCCCGGAGGTCGGCTTCAGCAGGCCGAGAGCCACCCGCACGAGGGTCGTCTTGCCGGCGCCGTTCGGGCCGATGACGGTCACCACCTCGCCCGACTCAACCTGCAGATCGACCTGGTGCAGGACGTTCCGCTGCTGGTAGGCAACCGAGATGCCGCTTGCGCTCAGAAGGATCTTTTTTTCGTCGACAGCTGTCATCCGCGGGGAATCCATGGCATAATGGCTCATCGGACCAAGACCTATTTCTAGGTTAAAGATTCTGGAATTACAAGGATTTTATCATATGAAGCGGATCATTATCTCCCTCCTGCTGCTGATCCTGTCCGGCGTGGCGCCGGTCGCAGCGGAAGGGATCACTGTCGCCGTCAGCATCAGGCCGCTGCACTCCCTCGTCGCCAGCCTGATGCGGGGCGTGGCCGAGCCGCAGCTGATCGTCCGCTCCGCCGGCTCGGCGCACGGCTACAATCTCCGTCCATCGGAGCAGCGCTTGCTGCAGCAGGCCGACCTGGTCGTCTGGGTCGGCCCGGAGCTCGAAGCCTTCCTCGAAAGACCCCTCGGCAATCTCGACAAGGTAAAATCCCTCCGTCTGCTACGGGATGTGCCGCAGCTGCAGCGCCTCCCGGCCCGCAAGGGGGGGGCATGGGGTGGAGAGCTTCATGGACATGGACATGGACACGGGCACGATGACGCCAGCGGCATCGACCCCCACGTCTGGCTCAGCCCGGAAAACGCGCGGATCACTGCCGGCGCGATCCTGCAGCGCCTGGTCCGGATCGACCCGAAGAACGCCCCGGCCTATCGGCGCAACCACGATCGGCTGCTAGGCCGGCTGAGCCGGCTTGATGCCGGCATCGCGTCCCGCCTGGCGCATCTTCGACAAGGGAAGTACATCGTCTTCCATGACGCCTACCAGTATTTCGAGCGGCATTACGGCCTCAACCCGGTCGGGGCGCTAGCCGTCGACCCGGACCGCCGGCCGGGAGCCAGAAGGCTGATGGAGCTCAAGGAGGAGATCGGTGCTCGCGGAGTCGCATGCATCTTCAGCGAACCGCAGTTCGAGCCGCGCCTGGTCGGCATCCTGACCGAGGGGACGACGGTGCGCACCGGGACGCTCGACCCGCTCGGCACCGACCTGCTCCCCGGTCCCGATCTCTACTTTCGGCTTCTGGACAACATGGCATCCAGCCTGACGTCGTGCCTGACCGGCGGTGAGTGACGGTATCGATGGCGGGCAATATCGGCCACCTGCTGCGGGTCTTCCTCCCCTTCGCCCTCGGCTATTTCCTCTCCTACCTCTACCGGACGGTCAACGCCATCATCGCCCCCGATCTCGTCCGCGACATCGGCCTCGACCCGTCCAGCCTCGGCCTGCTGACCTCGGTCTACCTGCTCGCGTTCGGCGCCTTTCAGCTCCCCCTCGGCGTGCTCCTCGACCGCTTCGGTCCGCGGCGGGTCGAGGCGGCCCTGCTGCTCTTCGCCGCTGCCGGCGCCTTTATCTTCAGCCAGGCGACCAGCCTGTCGGGGCTGGTCTGCGGCCGGGCCCTCATCGGCCTCGGCGTCTCCGCCTGCCTGATGGCCGCCTTCAAGGCCTTCGCCATCTGGTTCCCGGCGGAGAGGCTGCCGCTGGCCAACGGCGTGCAGATGATCTCCGGCGGTCTCGGCGCCCTGGCGGCGACCACCCCGGTCGAGGCGGCCCTGCAGATCACCGACTGGCGCGGCGTATTTCTCGCCGTCGCCGCCACGACCCTGCTGGCGGCGGTCATCATTTTCGTCGTCATTCCGGAGAAGGAGGGTTCGCACAGCGGCGAGAGCTTCGGCGAACAGCTGCAGGGAATCGGCACCGTTTTGTGCAGCCCGGTGTTCTGGCGGATCGCCCCGTGGGCCTTCACCGCCCAGGGGGCCTATCTCTCCATCTACGGCCTCTGGTCGGGCCCCTGGCTGCGCGATGTCGGCGGCTTCGATCGCGACGGCGTCGCCAGCACCCTGTTCGCCATTGCGGTGGCGATGATCCTCGGCTACCTCGTCTCCGGCGCCGTCGCCGACCGGCTCATCCGCCGCGGCATAAAACCGGAGAAGGTCGCCGCCGCCGGCATGCTGCTCTTCCTCGCCGGCCAGGGGCTGATGATCGTCCCCGACCCCTCCCTGAGCCTTCTCTACTGGCTCTGGTTCGGTTTCTTCGGCGCTGCCTGCATCCTCCCCTACGGCGTCCTCGCGCAGTACTTTCCGACCCGCCTGATCGGCCGGGTCAACACCACCCTCAACCTGCTGGTCTTCCTGGCCGCCTTCGCTGCCCAGTGGGGCATCGGCATCATCATCGACCTCTGGCCGACGACGGCCGGCGGCGGCTACGCCGCTGCCGGTTACCGGGCCGGGTTCGGAGTCATGGTCGGCCTGCAGCTGCTGGCGGCAATCTGGTTCGGTCTGTTCAAGAAAGGGCGCTGACGGTTCCCGACGGCACCCGCAGCGCGGGGAGAGTCGCCCCCTGCCGCTGCGGCAGGCGCCGCAATTCGGTCAGCGGATGGGGGAGAACCCGAAAAACTGCGGCCAGGCGACGAGGATGGCGAGGACGATCACCTGCAGGATGATGAACGGCGTGACCCCGTAATAGATATCGGTCGTTCGGACCTCCGGGGGCGCCACCCCCTTGAGGTAGAAGAGGCTGAATCCGAACGGCGGCGTCAGGAAGGATGTCTGCAGGTTCATGGCGACGAGGATGGCGTACCAGATCGGATCGATGCCGAGGTTGGCGGCGATCGGTGCCAGGATCGGCACGACGATGTAGGAGATCTCGACGAAATCGATGAAGAAGCCGAGAACCATGATGATCAGCATCGACAGGATCAGAAATCCCCATTTCTCGCCCGGCAGCGCCATCATGAAGTCCTCGACGATCCAGTCGCCGCCGGTGTAGGTGAAGACCATGGAGAAGGCGGTCGCGCCGATCAGAATGGCGAAGACCATGGCGCTGATCTTGACCGTCTCGAGGGCGCTCTGCCAGACCATGCGCACCGAAAACTGCCGGTAAAGGCAGGAAAGGACGATGGCGCCGACGCCGCCGACCGACGACGATTCCGTCGGCGTGGCGACACCGGCGAGGATTGAGCCGAGCACCAGGATGATCAGCACCAGCGGCGGGACGATCGCCTTGACGGCGTAGATCACCTGCTGCCGCCTGTCGCCGATCGCCGCCTTGAGACGCACCGGCGGAGCCAGATCCTTCCTGACGATGGTGACGATCAGGATATAGACGACATAGAACAGCACCAGGGAGAGTCCCGGCCAGAGCGCCGCCTTGAACAGGTCTCCGACCGGCTCCTGGAAGACGTCGCCGAGGATGATCAGGACGATCGACGGCGGAATGATCTGCCCGAGGGTGCCGGCGGCGCAGATCGCCCCGGTGGAGAGCCTCTTGTCGTACTTGTACTTGAGCATGACCGGCAGGGAGATGACCCCCATCGCCACCACGCTGGCGCCGACGACGCCGGTCGAAGCGGCCAGAAGGGCGCCGACCAGAACGGTGGAGATGGCGATGCCGCCGCGGATTTCGCCGAACAGAAAACCCATCGATTCGAGCAGACGCTCGGCCAGCCGCGACTTCTGCAGGACGATTCCCATGAAGATGAACAGCGGGATCGCCATGAGGATGGTGTTGTTCATGATCGACCAGATCCGGTGCGGCATCAGGGCGAAGATCTGCTGCCCTTCGGAGAACAGTCCGAAAAAGACCGCCACGCCGCCGAACGTGAACGCCACCGGGAACCCGACCAGCAGCATCGCCAGGGCCACCGCGAACATGACAAGACCGATCATACCCTGTTAC
Source organism: Desulfuromonadales bacterium (assembly GCA_041592975.1). Classification (GTDB taxonomy): domain Bacteria; phylum Desulfobacterota; class Desulfuromonadia; order Desulfuromonadales; family UBA2294; genus BM707. The sequence goes on along the minus strand of JBFHOZ010000089.1, from coordinate 1,224 downwards.
CTTCTCCGCACGTGCAGGCGGCGACCGTCAGACCGCCGCTGACGATTCCCATGACAACTGGTCGCCCGAGCCCGGTCACAGCACTTCATCCTCGATGCGACGTTCCGGAGGAGCCTCCAGCCCGCGCATGACGTTGATATTGTGCAGGACGAACCCGCAGGCCGAAACGACCAGGAACACGAACGACACCGGGATCACCGACTTGATCAGCCAGCGCATCGTCAGCCCCCCGGGATCGCCGCTGATCTCCCCGGTCACAAAGGCCTCGTGTACGTACCAGATCGACCCCTCGATGATCAGGACGCTCAATGGGATCAGGAAGATCAGGGTGCCGCCGATGTTCACCAGCGCCTTCCAGCGCGGCGAGAAGTGATCGTAAAGGACATCGACCCGGACGTGGCCGTCCTCCTTCAGGCAGTAGGCCATGCCGAACAGGAAGGTGACCGCGAACAGGTGCCACTCCATCTCCTGCAGGGCGATCGAGCCGCGGCTGAAAAAATAGCGCATGATCGCATCGTAGAAGACGTTGGCCAGCATCAGCAGGCTCAGGGAACCGGCGATCCACCCCATGACGTCGGAGAACCGGTCAAAGAACTTTTCGAGTTTCAGAAGCATCGGGAATGTCCGGACTGCTGGAATGCCGGGCTCCCGGCGGCGGCGCCGGGAGCCCGAACGGTTTACTCAAGATTGTCCTTCAGATAAGCGTAGTCGGAAATGGCCGTCCACTTGCGCGCCTTCTTCATGTAGGCCTTCTGCGATTCCAGGATCTCCTTGAAGACCGGATCGTTGGCGGCGGTGACTTCGAGAAGTTCGTTGTTCGCCTTCTTCATCGCCGCGATGATCTCCGGCGAGAAGGTGCGGATCTTGACGTTCGGGTAGTCCTTCTCGATGGAGGCCCAGTTCACCGCGCTCTCGTGATAGGAGCGGGCGTACATGTCGTAGGCGGCAAACTGCATGGCGACGGCCAGGATCTCCTGCAGGTGCTTCGGCAGGGCGTCGAACTTCGCCTTGTTGACCATGAACTGCAGTTCGGTCGCCGGCTCGTGCCAGCCGGTGTAGTAGTAGGGGGCGATCTTCTGGAAGCCCATGTTCAGGTCGAGGGACGGCCCGACCCACTCCAGGGCGTCGATGGTGCCGCGGTCGAGGGCGGTGTAGAGCTCGCCGGGGGGGATGTTGGTGACGACCACGCCGAGCCGGGCGAGGATCTCGCCGGCGAAACCGGGG
>JBFHOZ010000088.1:0-9276 GCA_041592975.1 Desulfuromonadales bacterium | reverse complement strand
GGCCCGCTTGACCAGATCGTCGTCGGCTCCCTTGCGGACGACCGCGGCGCGCAGGCGGAGCTTGTCGCCGCCGCCGGCCTTGTCGATCAAAATGCGGGCGAGCAAACGTCCGATCCGGCCGAAGCCGTAGAGGACAACGTCCTGGGGCTCGCTCAGAATCGAATCCTTGCCGGTATTGATCGGCGCGAGTTCCTGCCGGACGAAATCGGCGAGGGAGACCCCGGCGCCGGCCGCCTGCGCCTGGTAGCGAATGGTCAGCTTGCCGATGTCGACCCGCGCCGGCGCCAGGTCGAGCTGGCACATCGCCGCGAGGACCGGATAGCTGTCCCGGACGGAGATTTCGTTGTTGAGAATCTGCCGGGCGAAGCGATGGGCGCGAAGGATGTCGATGACCGACTGATGGACGAGGGTCCTGCCGTAGACGGAGGTGACGATGCCGTGCTCGCGGTAGAGTTTGCCGATCAGCGGCAGCATCATCTCGGCGAGGGCTTCACGCTCTTTCCAGTCCTTGAAGTACGATTCCTGTACGTCCATCATGAGCTCCTTATTGTGCGGGTGTCAGCGAAAATCCGCGCGTATCCTAGCCGATTGTCGGTCGCGAAGCAACCCTGTCATGCAGATTTACTTTGCTCTGGACTTAAAAGGCATGAATTGCTATTAATGGCGATGCCGATTCCGGGCCGGAATACTATCTGCTTCAGGAGGTTCTAGAGAAATGAGCGACATCGTACACTACAGCGACCTCGGGCTGGTCAACACCCGGGAGATGTTCGACAAGGCGGTCGATGGCGGCTATGCCATCCCGGCCTATAACTTCAATAATCTCGAACAGTTGCAGGCGATTGTCGGCGCCTGTGCCGAAACCGGCTCGCCGGTCATCATCCAGGTCAGCAAGGGGGCGCGCGACTACGCCAACGAGACCATGCTCCGCTTCATGGCGATGGGTGCGGTCCGGATGGCGCGGGAGATGGGCTCGCAGATCCCGATCGCCCTGCACCTCGACCACGGCGACACCTTCGAAATCTGCAAGGCGTGCGTCGATGCCGGATTTTCGTCGGTCATGATCGACGGCTCGCACCACTCCTTCGACGAGAACGTCGCCGTCACCAGGAAGGTCGTCGAATACGCCCACCGCTTCGACGTCACCGTCGAGGGGGAACTCGGCGTGCTGGCCGGCATCGAGGACGAGGTCGAGGCGGAGCACTCGACCTACACCAAGCCGGAAGAGGTCGAGGAGTTCGTCGAGCGGACCGGCGTCGACTCGCTGGCGATCTCCATCGGCACCAGCCACGGCGCCTACAAGTTCAAGCTCGGCCCCGGCGAGGAGGTGCCGCCGCTGCGCTTCGACATCCTCGAGGAGATCGAGAAGCGGATTCCCCGCTTCCCGATCGTGCTGCACGGCGCCTCGTCGGTCGTCCCCGAATACGTCGAGCTGATCAACCGCTACGGCGGCAGGATGGAAGGGGCGGTCGGCGTACCGGAAGAGCAGCTGCGCCGCGCCGCCAAGAGCGCCGTCTGCAAGATCAACATCGACTCCGACGGCCGGCTCGCGGTGACCGCCAAGGTGCGCGAGTTTCTCGCCAACAACCCGTCGGAGTTCGACCCGCGCAAGTACCTCGGCGCCGCCCGCAAGGAGCTGATCGCGCTGATCAAGCACAAGAACGAGACGGTGCTCGGAAGCGCCGGCAAGGCCTGAATTGTTGATAACTTTGCAAAAAGGCCACCTGAAAAGGTGGCCTTTTTCGTTGGCGGCTGCAGGCGCTACTCCTTCGCGCTCCCGTGGTGGGCATCTACCCCCTCGAGGAACGCGACGGCGATCTCGAGGACTTCGCCGTCGCGTCTTACGGTGACGGTGCCGCGGTCTCCGGCGCTCTTCTGCTGGATGGCGTAGACCAGGTCGAAGCTGTCCTGGATATCTTCGCCGTCGACGGCCAGGATGACGTCGTTCTCCCTGATCCCGGCCCGCTCGGCGTTCGAGCCGGGAGCGACCATGCGAACAAGGACCTCGCCCCCCCCGTCATCGAACATGACGCCGAGCTTGACCTCCCTGCTCTCCAGTTCCTCGTAGCGCAGGTAGACGAGAAAATCGTACGGGGTCATCGGGAACTTCGGCAGGGTGACGTCCATCAGCATGGCCTTCTTGCTCTCCGGGATCACGATCTCCTTGCCGCCGATCAGGGTGTAGGACAGCGGGAGGCGGCGGAAGACCCGGCGGGGGATGCCGAAGCCGTAACGGACGTGATTGCCGCCGGCAATCACGACCAGGTGGTGGTCGCGGTATTCGTCCCGGCCGAGAAACGTGACGATCGACTCGGCCATGGTCTCGTCCCACAGGGTCTGGGCCCGGTGAAATCCAGCCAGCATCCCCTCGCTCTTGACGTGCCCGCCGTAGATCCCCTCGACCATGCCGCGCTGGTAGGGGTCCTCCAGATCCATGTCGGGGAGGGACGCCAGTCCCTCCGCCTCCAGTTCGGCAGGGTCGCTGGAGACCACCAGCCGCACGGTCTTCTTGTCGGCGTTCAGGCCGATCACCGGGATGTCGTTGTCCCGGCAGTAGTTGAGGATGTCACGGTAGTGGGCGAAGTCGCCCTTCCAGACCTCGAACCAGCCGGCCTCCTTCAGGAACTCCTTTTCGCCGGTTTCTCCGGCAGTCCAGCGGCGCAGGGCCTCGTCCTGGGCCGGGGTGAACATCTCCATGCCGAGGGCGATCTTTCCCGGATGCCGCGCCTGCATCGCCTTCAGGACGCTGAGCTGCAACCGATGCGAGGCCGGGTTGTCGTGGGTTTCGCCGACGTAGACGATCCGGCTGCGGCCGGCGATTTCGAGCATCTGCTCCTCGCTGACGAAAACGCCGGTCGGCATATGGAGAATCTGCCCGATCTCGGGGGGGGGCGTCGGCGGATAGGGCATTTGCGGATCGCCGATGAGCCTGCTTGCGGGGCCGCAGGCAGAAAGCAGGAAAGGGAGAAAACAGAGAAAGGCGAGTGGCGCGCGGCGGCGGTCAGGTATCATCGTCGATGCCCCTTTTGTTCATGTCGGCTGATGGGATGACTCCCGAAAATTAGAGCATGTCCCGACTCCCCCTATCAAGGAAAAAGTCCGCAGTCCCCCCCCCGGCTGCTGCCGGGAAGGAAATTTTTCTGTCGGCGAGGAATTTTCATTGACAAAGCAAGCAGGAGGGGTATGATCGCAATCTGACTTTTTGATTAGTATTACTAAACTAGGAGCGTGGCGTGAAGATCGGAGATCGCCTGAAAAGACTCAGGATGGTCAACGGCCTGACCCAGGAGGAGCTGGCCAGCCGGGCCGACCTGACCAAGGGGTACATTTCGCAGATGGAGAACGACGCCACCTGCCCGTCGATCGCCACCCTCAAGGATATTCTCGACGTGTTCGGGGTCAGCCTGCCGGAGTTTTTCAGCGAGCAGACCGAATCGGAGATCGTCTTCGGCATCGACGACCGGGTGAGGTCGACCGAGGAAAACGACCCGGTCAAGGTCGAGCTGCTGGTGCCGGGCGCCCAGAACCGCGACATGGACCCGGCCATGGTGACGCTGGAGCCGGATGCCGTGATGTCCCTCCAGGATGTCCATGAAGGGGAGGAGTTCGGTTACGTCCTGTCCGGTCGCATCGAGGTGCTGCTCGACGACAAGCGGTACCGGGTGAGAAAGAACGAATGCTTCCTCTTCGCCTCCGACCGGCGCCACGCGGTCCGGAATATCGGCAAGGTGCCGGCGCAGATTCTCTGGGTCGTGACGCCGCCGACCTTTGACTACACCGGATGAGCTGAACGCTTCCGGTTCATCCAGCAAAAGGAGTTGGTTATGAGCAAAGTTCTGATTATCGGTGCCGGCGGGGTCGGCCGGGTGGTCGCTCACAAGTGCGCCGAGCGGAGCGATATCTTCAGCGACATCACCCTGGCGTCACGGACGAAGTCGAAGTGCGACGCCATCGCCGCCGAGGTCAAGGGTGCCAAAATCGCCACCGCCCGGGTCGACGCCGACAACGTCCCCGAGCTGGTCGCGCTGATCCGCAAGGTCGATCCGAAGCTGGTCATCAACGTCGCCCTGCCGTACCAGGACCTGACCATCATGGACGCCTGCCTGGAAACCGGCGTCGACTACCTCGACACCGCCAACTACGAGCCGCTCGACACCGCCAGGTTCGAGTACAGCTGGCAGTGGGCCTACCAGGAGCGTTTCGAGAAGGCCGGCATCATGGCGCTGCTCGGCAGCGGCTTCGACCCGGGCGTCACCAACGTCTACACGGCGCTGGCCGCCAGGAACTACCTCGACGAAGTCCAGGAGATCGACATCATCGACGCCAACGCCGGCGATCATGGCCAGGCGTTTGCGACCAACTTCAACCCCGAGATCAACATCCGCGAGGTGACCGCCCCCTGCCGTCACTGGGAGAACGGCCGGTTCGTCGAGACCCCGGCGCTCTCGACCAAGCGGGTTTTCGATTTCCCCGAGGGGATCGGGCCGATGAACGTCTACCGGCTCTACCACGAGGAGATGGAGTCGCTGGTCAGGCACATCCCGACGATCCGTAAGGCGCAGTTCTGGATGACCTTCTCCGACAACTATCTCAAGCACCTCGAGGTGCTGCAGAACGTCGGCATGACCCGCATCGACGAGGTCGAGTTCCAGGGGCAGAAGATCGTGCCGATCCAGTTCCTCAAGGCGCTCCTCCCCGACCCCGGAACCCTCGGGGCGACCACCAGGGGGAAGACCTGCATCGGCGTCATCGCCCGCGGTCTGAAGGACGGCGAGAAGAAACAGGTCTACATCTACAACATCTGCGATCACGAGGTCTGCTACAAGGAGACCTTCTCGCAGGGGGTCAGCTACACCACCGGCGTGCCGGCGGTGACCGGCGCCATCATGATGCTCACCGGCACGTGGCACAAGCCGGGGGTCTGGAACATGGAGCAGTTCGACCCGGAGCCGTTTTTGGCCGAGGTCGGACCGCTGGGTCTGCCGCACGTTGTCGTCGAAGGTGAATGGCCCGAGATGTAAACAGGCATTTTTAACGCAAAGGCGCAAAGTTTTAAAGAAGGACGCAAGGAATTCTTCGCTTGTTCTTGCCAGAAATTCTTTCATTGCGACTTTCATTTCCTCCTCGCGTCTTTGCGTTAAGCAGGGGTTTGAATCTTGATCGGAATCGACATCGAAAAAATCCTCGAACTGGCGCCGTCGCCGGCCTACGTGGTCGACCTCGGCCGGCTGCGCCACAACCTGGCGATCCTCGACGAGGTTCAGCGTCGCAGCGGGGCGAGGATCCTCATGGCGCTCAAGGCTTTCGCCATGTGGAGCACCTTTCCGCTGATCCGGGAGACGCTTCACGGGGTCTGCGCGTCGTCCCCCTGGGAGGCGCGGCTCGGCCGCGAGGAGTTCGGCAAGGAGGTCCATTCCTTCGCCGCCGCCTTCAAGAAGAGCGACGTCGAGGAGCTGCTGTCGATCTCCGACCACCTCGTGTTCAACTCCTTCGGCCAGTTCGAGCGCTTCCGTCCGCTCTGGGAAAAGAGCGGGATCTCGATCGGCCTGCGGGTCAACCCGGAGCACTCCGAAGGGCATACCGAGCTGTATGATCCCTGCGCGCGCGGTTCGCGGCTCGGCATCCCGCGCGGCGCATTCGACGGCCGCTCCCTCGCCGGGGTGGACGGGCTGCATTTCCACACCCTGTGCGAGCACCTGTTCGAGCCGCTGGCGCGGACGGCGCAGGTGTTCGAGGAGAAGTTCGGCGCTTTTTTGCCGCAGATGAAATGGATCAATTTCGGCGGCGGGCACCACATCACCCGCGAGGGGTACGATATCGACGGCCTGGTCGCGCTGATCAAGTACTTTCAGGAGACGTACGACGTCGAGGTCTACCTCGAGCCGGGGGAGGCGATCGCCATCGGCACCGGGGTGCTGGTCGGCGAGGTGCTCGACGTCGTGCACAACGAGGTCGACACCGCCATCCTCGACGTGTCGGCGACCTGCCACATGCCGGATGTGCTCGAGATGCCGTACCGGCCGGGGATTCTCGGGGGGGACGCTCCCGGCGCCCGGGCGCACACCTACCGCCTCGGCGGGCCGTCCTGCCTGGCCGGCGACATCATCGGCGACTGGTCGTTCGACCAGCCGCTCGCGCCGGGCGACCGGCTGGCGTTTCTCGACATGGCGCACTACACCATGGTCAAGACGACCACCTTCAACGGCATCCGGCATCCGCACCTGTGCACCTACGAGCCGGAGACCGGCGAACTGAAGGTTGTTCGCAGTTTCGAATACGACGATTTCCGCAACCGGTTATCGTAATTACGCTATCCCTATCCTGGAGGCTGACCGGGTCTTTTGCATGGAGACCGGTCAGAACGAGGTCCGCCTATGGAACGCTGGTCAATCAAGGATTCCGCCCGCATCTACAACATGGAGAACTGGGGGGACGGGTTTTTTTCCATCAACCGCAAGGGGCACGTCTGCGTTCACCCGTCGCCGAACTCGAAGTACGCCATCGACCTGCGGGCGCTGATGGACGACCTGGTCAAGCGGCGCATCAAGCCGCCGATCCTGATCCGCTTCATGAACGTTCTCAAGGGGCGGATCGATGCGATCAACCGCGCCTTCGACAACGCCATCGAGGAGTACGATTATCCGGCCGGCTACCAGACCTTCTACCCGATCAAGGTCAACCAGCAGCGCCAGGTGGTCGAGGCGATCGCCGAGTTCGGCAAGAAGCACAACATCGGGCTCGAGGTCGGCTCGAAGCCGGAGCTGGTCGCGGCGATCTCCTTCGCCACCGGCCGCGACCTGCCGATCATCTGCAACGGCTACAAGGACAGCGACTTCATCGAGACCATCCTCTACGCCAACAAGATCGGCTACAACATCACCATCGTCGTCGAGAAGCTGTTCGAGCTGGAGAAGATCATCGCCCTGTCGCAGAAGCTGGGTATTGCCCCGAAACTCGGCATCCGCGTCAAGCTTTCGACCAAGGGGATCGGCAAGTGGGCGACCTCGGGGGGCAGCGACGCCAAGTTCGGCCTGAAAATCTCCGAGCTTCTGGCGGCGATCGACCTCCTGAAGGAGAACGATCTGCTCGATCGGGTCAAACTGCTGCATTTCCATATCGGCAGCCAGATCACCAAGATCGACCGGATCAAGAACGCCCTCAACGAGGGGAGCCGCATCTACGCCGAGATGGTCAAGATGGGGGTCGGCCTCGAGTACCTCGACGTCGGCGGCGGCCTCGGCGTCGACTATGACGGCTCCAAGTCGAGCTATTTCTCGAGCGTCAACTACTCGGTCGAGGAGTACGCCAACGACGTCATCTACCAGGTCAAGAACGTCTGCGACGAGGCCGGCGTGCCGTGCCCGAACATCATCTCCGAGTCGGGCCGGGCGATCGTCGCCCACTACTCGGTGCTGGTGACCGACATCCTCAACACCAACACCCAGAACGCCCTGCCCGATTACGGCGAGTTTCTCAAGCAGGCGGAGAAGCTCTCGCCGACGGTCAGCAAGCTGAACGACATCTACAAGAGCCTCGACCGGCATTCGGTGCGCGAAGACTATCACGACACCCTGCAGCTGATCCAGGAGGCGGTCAGCCTCTTCACCCTCGGCTACCTCAACCTGCACGAAAGAGCCCTGGCCGAATGGCTCTGCAACAAGATTTTCATCAAGATCAACAGCATCGTCGAGCGGATGCGGCCGGTCCCGGAGGAGCTCCAGACCTTCCAGCTGAGCCTGCGCCAGACCTACTTCGCCAATTTCTCGCTGTTCCAGTCGGTCCCCGACTCCTGGGCGATCGACCAGCTCTTCCCGATCGTGCCGATCCAGCGTCTCGGCCAGAGGCCGGACGTCATGGCGACGGTGGCCGACATCACCTGCGATTCCGACGGCGAGATCAGCAGCTTCGTCGGCGAGCAGGGACGGACCAAGTACCTGCCGCTGCACAAGGTGCGGAGCAACGAGGACTACTACATCGGCTTCTTCATGATCGGCGCCTACCAGGAGATTCTCGGCGACCTGCACAACCTGTTCGGCGACACCAACGCCGTGCACATCACCTTCAACCAGAAGACCAACTACAAGATCGACACGGTCATCAGGGGGGACGCCACGTCCGAAAGCCTCAAGTACGTGCAGTACAAGGGGCCGGAAATTCTCAAGCACGTACACGACAACCTCGAGAAGCGGGTCGCCACGAAGAAGGTCTCCTTCGAGGAGACCAGCCACTTCATCGATCTGCTCGACAGGATGCTGCAGTCGTATACCTACCTGGGGAATTAAGCGCTGTGCCTTGAATTCTGAAAAACTGCATTAATCGACAGGGGATTGATCGACTGAATCGGAAGTGATCCGGTAAAATTTGAAGAAACCTGAAGAATAATATGGTCTCAAGTGAGCGTTTATGCCGTAATGTTCCAACAAATAGGTGCGGAGCAGGGGTATTGTCCAGGGTTTTAGGGCAATAAAGTACTTGTCATTATTGACAAGTGCTAAAAAGGGGTCTTTGGCAAACAGCGGATCCCGCTCCGCTATATTCAGGATTGCCATCTGCTGCGTTGGGGATTGATTGTAAACCCCAATTCCAAAAATCCTGAAATCGTCCAGATAGGATTTGTCTTCAAGGGGCAAGATCAGTTCTAGTGGAAATCCGCTGCCCCAAACAACAAATATTTGGTCCTCTCCGGGGTTCAATGCTTTCAAGTGCAGTCGAAACATTTTGTTGGCTTGCATCACCCTCGAAGAGTGCTCGTGCAGTTTTTGAGGGATTTTACTGCCCAGGAAAGCTGCCGCGAGCAACACTGTAATAACAGCTGCTATTATTAGATTGTATTTGCGGTTTAGGAATATCCGGTTCTTCTGGGCCGACAATTGCGAGGCAATAATTATTCCGGTAAATGCAGGAAAGAATATTCTGGCGGGAAGTTTCATCCAGTAAAGAATCGCCAGAAGGACTGCGATTGTGAGCGTTGAAAAAACCAGAGCCGGCTTCCAGTTCTGGCGCCCGTTCAAAGTGATGGCTGCAATAACGATTAAGACCAGCCAATATGCTTGGTCGTAATGTGATACCTCATTCTTGAACTTTTCCAGTTTGAACCTGATCGATACATTCTGCGGCGGCTTTTCGCTGTTCAGTTCGGCAAATTCAATGATCTTTCCTATCGGAAATATTTCCTGGTTGATGTAACCCCAGTTCCACATGAAATAATAATCATTCTTGCTCCAGCCCATGGCACTTAACACTTCGGCGTTGGCTTCAATCCCGGACCATTGATCT
>JBFHOZ010000087.1:0-9366 GCA_041592975.1 Desulfuromonadales bacterium | reverse complement strand
GCGGCCAAGCGATCTGGGGCCTGATGCTGATCATCATCGTTCTCGGCTCGATCTACGGCGGCATCGCCAGCCCGACCGAGGCCGCCGCCGTGTCGGCGGTCTATGCCTTCATCATCGCCATCTTCGTCTATCGCGACATGGGGCCGATGAAGGGACAGGAGTGGCTGAGTCGTGAGGGCGAAGGGGTCTTCATGACCGTTGTCCGCAACGTCTGGCAGTCGATCCTCGCCCTGCCGCGTTCGGTCGTCCATCCCGACACCAAGAAGGTCTTCCGCGACGCGTCGAAGGTCTCGATCATGCTGCTGTTCATCATCGGCAACGCCATGCTGTTCGCGCACGTCCTGACCACCGAGCGGATTCCGCACCACATCGCCGAGATCATCGTCGGCTGGGGGCTGCCGGCCTGGGGCTTTTTGATCGTCGTCAACATCCTGCTGCTGATCGCCGGCAACTTCATGGAGCCGTCGGCGATCCTGCTGATCATGGCGCCGATCCTCTTCCCGATCGCCGTTCAGCTCGGCATCGACCCGATCCACCTCGGCATCATCATGGTCGTCAACATGGAGATCGGCATGATCACCCCGCCGGTCGGCCTCAACCTGTTCGTCACCGCCGGGATTACGGGGCACAACATCACCTGGGTCCTCAGGGCCGCCCTGCCGTGGCTGCTGGTCCTGCTCGTGTTCCTGGTACTGATCACCTACATCCCGCAGATATCCCTCTGGCTGCCGGAGTACATCGATCACCTCAAGGGGTACAAGTAGGGAATAACGCACGACAAGAAAAGGGAGGCTTGACGCCTCCCTTTTTTTTTGTCGCGACGTGACGACAGCCCATCATATGCTACTATTTCTGTATACAATACAAACGGGAGGAGCCGATGCTGCCGAACATTGAAACGATCCTGCTGGCAACCGATCTGAGCGCGAACAGCACCGAGGCGTTCAAGCATGCCGTTGTCCTGTCGCGGCCGGGAAACGCGAAAATCTATCTGCTGCACGTCATCCCGGAGGTCGACGCCGGCGTCCGCAGCTACGTCGCCGCGGTGATGGGGGAAGGGAACCTCGACCGGATGGAATCGAAACACGAGGAGGACGCCAAGGAAAAAATCCGCAGGCGGCTTGACGAATTTACCCGCACCGAGCTCTCCGAACACCCGGAGGACCTGAAACGGATCGCCGGCATCGAAATCCTGCACGGCCGCCCCGAATTCCGGATTGTCGAAATCGCGGACAAACTCGATGTCGACCTGATCGTCATGGCGACCCACAGCAAGGGGGCGATCGAACACGCCTTCCTCGGAAGCGTCACCGAAAAGGTCCTGCGCATAGCGAAGCGGCCGGTTTACGTCATTCCGCTCCCCGAATAAATCTGAACGCGGCAGTCATGACCAAGGCCTCCGGAAACGGAGGCCTTTACTTATCCTGTTGTCGATATCGGCACCCGGCGGCAGGGCGTGTTCACTCATTACCGTGCCGGGTCTTGTCCTCCCCCTTCTCCAGCTCGCTGCGGATCCTCTGTTCGTACTCCTCCATCCCCTCGAGCATCCGGTCGATGTCGTTCTGCCTGCTTTTCCGGTGGAAAAAATCGAGCACCTTGCCGATGACGACAAAACCGACGACGAAGGCGATGACACAGATGGCGTAGACGCCGATCATTTCCCGATCAAGGTCCATGACTCTTCCCTCCGCACGCTTTCAGTTCCACTCCGTAGCAGTCCGGGCACGACCCCGCTTCCACGAGAAAATGCCCGCGGCATCTCGGGCAGTAATACCCCTCCTCGCCGGCGTAAAGCGCGTCAACGCCCTCTCCCGCCACGGACCCCGCGGCGTCCACCAGGCCGGGGCTTTCGTCAATGACACGCAGCCACAAGGCACGGAACCCCTCTTCGTCCCGGGCTACATCCGGCGCCACCTCGCCCAAGACCATCGGGTAGCGCAGGTCGCTCACGGTCCGGTTCAAAAACAAAACGTAATCCTCGTCGTCGAGCACCTGCCGGGCAACGGCGAGCGGGTGAAAAAAGCAGAGCAGGTCCCGGGCGGTCTTGCTGTACAGGCGGATCGAGAACGGCGGAAAGACAAGCCCCTTGGCGAGGTTGCCCCAGCGTTCGCCGCGCAGTTGCGGATGACAGGAGGCGTGGGCCCGGAAGGAGAAGAACAGGGCCACCAGGTTGACGAAATAAATTCCCGAAATCAGGAACAGGAACGTCGTCTCGATTCCGAACAGGAACACGACCAGGGGGGCATACAGAAAGATCGCCAGAAACAGGAGCACATCGTAGAAAAGCAGCTCGAAGGAATGCGCCCTGCCGAACTGCATCCGGCGGCCGGCAATCCGCGGGTCCAGCGACCAGCGGATGTATCGCCCGATCCTTGCCTCGCGTTCGGCAGCCGCCGTTCCCCTGATCCGCCGCAGAATCGCCGCGAACATGAGACACTGGCTGCGGGATTCGAAACGGTGGAACGGCTCGCCGTTGACATGCAGGGTCCGATCCCGGGCATCGAGCGTTTCGATGGAAGCATAATCGACCCGCCGCACCGAATCGACCCTCCTTTTGTCGTCAGTGAGGTTCTGCGCCGTGTAGTTGCAGACCGCTTCCGCCGTTAGCGTCAGCGGCCAGGGCTGGCAGAGGTACATCGGCCCGAAGGGGGGAAGGGGGTTCGCAAACACGAATCCCCCCCTTGCATTCCGGATCAGGTCGCCAGCCTTCTTCACCGACCAGCGCCGGGGGTGATAACGGAGGAAGACGACCGACCTCCCCCCGACCCACTCGGAGCACTCGACAAGATACAGCAGGAGAATGACGACTGACAGGACCGCTTCGTCGCTCATTGATCGCGCGACTTGCCTACGAAGATCTTTCTGAAGCCGGCGGCGAATAAGACCCCCACACCGACAAGGATCTTCCAGAGATACTTGAACAGCCCCGACTTGGCCGCGACCGCGGCAGCGCCGCCGGCGACCAGGGCGGTCAGGCCGTATTCGGCGACCCTGTCACCCTGCACGTACTCGGTATACTTTTCGCCGGGGTTGTAGCTGAAAGACTGCAGCGCGCTGCGGAATTCCGGCAGGTCGCGGTCGAGGGTCGCTTCGGAACAGACCAGGGTCGCCTCGACGACTCCGCGCCGGCCGAGCATGCGGATGTTGTAGTTGATGCTCCGCGTCCCGGTGGCCTCGTTTTCGACGATGATCGCCCACTCCAGGTTGTTGGTCGTCTCGTTGTAATACGGCCGGATTGCCCAGCCGACCAGGTTGAGCGGCTGGCCGCCCCGCTCGACCCGATAGGTGTTGGCCTCCTTCTGCCCCTCCTGCATCGACTCCAGGATGGCATCGGCGTCGAGGCTGTCCTTCTCGTCATCGGGGATGTACCCCGTCTCCTCGAATGAGAATTCGGCCCGCCACTCGTTGATTTCGTGATAGATCATGCCGATCATGCCGGGGTAGGGAGCATCCTTGAACAGCACGGCATTGAGCTTGTTGGTGTCGTCGCCGTTGATGAACGACAGGTTCTCGCCGACCCGCATGGTCGCCCGCTCCCCCAGCGGGGCATCGTAGGGTCCTTCATTCCACTGGATCGTCGAGAGGATCTGCTGCTCCTCCTCCGTCAGCTCGGCATACCCCGACAAAGGCAGCAGGACCAGCATCGTCAGCACCAGAACATACTTCAGCTTGTCGAACATGAAACCCTCCTTGACTCCTGTTTGAATGTTGAAGACCTGCCGCCCCCGAAGCGGGGACAATGTCCCGGAGAACAGCAGACCCGTCGAACCCGAAACGCGGCGGCGATTCAGGCGCCGCCGGCGCTCTTCTCGCGCACCCTTTTGGCGAACCAGAGCGCCATCAGATACAACAGCGCCAGGGGGATGCCGCGGAAGATGAATATAATCCAGAGCCGCAACTCCATCCCGAAGCCGAACAGTGCCAGGAGGATCAGCGGGGTGATGGAGATGATCGGAACCGTCGCCAGCTCACGCCAGCGGCCGCGCCACCGGCGCAGGGACCGGACCTGCAGGAACAGGTAAAACGGTATCGTCGCTGCCGAAAGCAGGAAGAAGATATCGTAGAGCGATTCCCCCTTCGCGCCGGCCGGATCGAAGACGAGTTCCTGCCGAAGCCGGCTTTTCCGGGTCATCGCCCGGACCCATTCCGCCGCCTGGCGGGGCTCGGCCACCGGATCGGAACTCCAGGTCGCATCGTAATCCACATTGACCTGTCCGACCTGGTTCCATTCCATATCGAGCAGGGCGACGCTGATCCTGTCGATCCGGGTGGCATTGTTGAAACTGATCCAAGCCAGCGTGTCATGCTTTCCCGCCTCGCGGAGCATCGGCGTACTGGTCATGACACCGAAATCGAGCCGCTCCTCTCCCCGGTAGGGCGCCACCCGAAAACGGAGCGGCATGTCGCTTTCGTAGCTGATGCGCAGGTAGAGCTTCTCGTAGGCATCCAGTCTGGCGCCGGATGCCGGGTCGAAAGCCGTAACCCGTGCCGAAACCGCTCCGGAGGCAGGCATCGGTGACAAGGAGACGAAAAGACAGGAGACAAAGATGATCAGGAACAATGGAAAGTATCGCTGCATACAAAAAAGAGGGGCGCCGACGGCGCCCCTTTCCGGTTCAAGGGGTTAATCGTCCTGCGCCGCGACCAGAGTGATCGGCGCCTCCAGGTAGCTCTTCATGGTCCCGAGAAAGTCGGCGGCGTCGGCACCGTCGAGAGCGCGGTGATCGGCCGAAAGGGTCAGGCGGACCATCGGCGCCATGACCATCTCTTCATGCTCGTCGATGACGACCTCTCCCTTCACGGTGCCGACGGCGAGCACGGCAACCTGGGGCGGGGTGATGATGGCGCTGAACGACTCGACGCCGAGCATCCCCATGTTCGAGATGGTGAAGCTCCCCCCCTCCATATCCCGTTCCGCCAGCTTGCCGGAGTGCGCCTTGACCACCATTTCGGCGGCGGCGATCCCAATATCCTTGACCGAGCGGCCGCCGCAATTCCGGATGACCGGGTAATAGAGCCCTTTCTCGGTTTCGACGGCCAGGGAGATATTGATCTCCGGCTGCTCGACCGCCTCGTCATCGATAAAATGGCTGTTGACCCAGGGGTGTTCCTGGAGTGCCCGGGTGGTCGCCGCCAGGATGAAATCGTTGATGGTCACGCCCAGGTCGGAACGGAAGCGGATGATATCGGTCATATCGACGGCGACGGTGACGAAGAAGTGCGGCGCCTGCTGCCAGCTCTGCTCCATCTTGCGTGCAACCAGTCGACGCACCTTGACCGACTTGCGGAATTCGTCGCCGCCGACCTGCGCGATCGCCGAAGCGGCGGTCGCCGCATCAAGCCTGACCGGGCCGGAATCCCCGGGCAACTCGTCGGCCTCGGCCGACCCGATGGCGAGGTCCTCCTCCGGATCAATCGTGTCCGATTCGTCGATGGCCAGCGCTTCGGTTTCGGACTCGGCATCCGCCGCGGCGGAAAAACCGGCGACCGCCGCCCGTTCCGCCGCCGTCGGCTCGTATGCGGACGCACCGCCTGCCACCCCCACGGCGCTGTCGCCAGCCGGCTGCGCGTCTGCCATCTCCTCCGGCGTCACTGCGGTCATCTCGGCAGCATCCGGGTCCGCCGTCACCTCCTCTTCCGACGATTCATCGGTTTCTTCACCACCTTCGGACTGCTCTGCGGGGGCGGTCTCAAGTCGATCGTCGACCGACTCTTCCTGCACCCCATCTGCTTCGTCCTCGATGTCGGCAACCACCTCCTCGCCAGCGCCAAACGGCGCCCCGGAGTCCTCCGCTGTCTCATCCGCCGTCACTTCGGCGCCAGCCTCGGCGATATCGTCGGAAAGGGCCGCCTCTTGTTCCTCGATTGCCCCGGCCGCATCCGCATCCATCACCTCGTCGCCGACCGGGTCGTCCTCCTCTTCCGCGGGAACGGCGCTCGGCCCGGCGTCCTGCTCCCGAGTCTCCTCTCCGTCGCCTTCCGCCGAATCCTCGGCCGACTGCGCCTCGGCCATCTCCATTTCCTCACCGGCGGGATCGTCCTCATCCTGCACCGGCGAGTCGTCGGCCAGCGCCGGCGCCTCTTTCGCCTTTCCCTCCTCGGTCGAGAAATCGCTGGAGAAATCGCCGTCGAAGTTCATCAGGTCGTCGACGTCCTCAACAGTGATGAACTGGCTGGTCGTCTGCAGAGCCGCCTCGACGTCCTCCCGCTCGATCCGTCCGCACGATCCAGTGCCGGTCAGGGTCTCGAGGTTGACGTTGTACTGTTCCGCCAGCTGCACGGCGGCAGGAGAGGCGAGCACATGTCCGTAGCGAACAACCGCCTCATCGCTCTTGCCGGCGGCGCGGGCAGCCTCATCCGAATCGGGTCGGTTGGCGGCGCTTTCATCCATTTCGGGAAATTCCTCCTCGTCTGTCGCGGAATCGGTATCGACTTCAGCATCCGAACCGGAGAGCTCCGCAGCGGTCTCCTCGGCATCGCCCTTCTTCTCCGCCACGCTATCGTCGGCGACCGACTGCATGGCGATGACCGTCTCGACCGGCACCGACTGCCCGGCATGGACCCATATTTCGACGATCTTGCCGTCCGCTTCCGCGCGCAACTCCTCGGTCGACATGTCGACATTCACGTCGGCAATGGCATCCCCCCTGGCAACGAAATCACCGACCGAGACCCGCCATCGAGCAATGGTGCCGCTATCGGAATACTCGCTTTTCCTCGGCATGCGAATTTCACGTCTCATCGACATCCTCCCTGCTGCGTCAATGCCACAAAAGATATACAAGTTGAAAAAAATTTATAATAACATGATTAGTCGGTTTTCACACAACCGAAATCATCAGGAAAAAATTCGTCAGTTACAATCTTGTCCTAACGCCAATTAACGATATCATGGTGTAAATACAACAATTTATTGACCAGGAGCCAACATGACCCGCCATCTCGCCGTCCACATCGAAGATCGGATCGCAACCGTATCCCTGGCTGCCGCCGATGCCAAGGTGAACATTCTCAGTGCCGATTTCCTCGCCGAACTCGAGCAGACCGCACAGCAGCTCGCCGGCGACCCGACGATCCGGGGGGCCATCGTCATCAGCAGCCAGAAAGGGGGATTCATTGCCGGCGCCGACATCGGTGAAATCGAGAATGTCACCAATCCGGAAAGAGGGGCTGAGCTTGCGGCGGCCGGCCAGAGAATCTTCGGCCTCTGGGAGAACCTCCCCTTTCCGGTTCTGGCCGCGATTCACGGTCACTGCATGGGGGGCGGCACCGAATTCGCTCTTGCCTGCCCTTTCCGCATCGCAGCGGAGAGCGCCACCATCGCCCTCCCCGAGGTGAAACTCGGCATTCTGCCGGGATTCGGCGGCACCCAACGCCTGCCCCGCCTGGTCACGCTCGAGAAGAGCCTCGACATCATCCTCAGCGGCCGCAACATCAGGGGACAGGAGGCGAATAAATGCGGTCTGGTCGATCGCCTCGTCGGTGACGACAACCTGCTCGAGGCGGCCCGCGATTTCCTCGGGGAGATCCTTGCCGACAGCAAACCGGTTCTCGCCCGGAGGGGGAAGCTGAGGGGGGGATGGCGCACCCTGCTGCTGGAAAAAAACCCGATCGGCCGAGCGCTTCTGTTCAAGCAGGCACGCCAGCAGCTGCTCAAGAAGACCGGCGGGCATTACCCCGCTCCCCTGAGGGCTCTCGAGGTTCTCGAAACCACCTACGGGCTTCCGCTTGCGGCCGGCCTGGAGCTCGAGGCGGACGCACTCGGCGAATTGATCGTCACTCCGGTCAGCAAAAATCTTGTCCACCTCTTTCACCTTTCGCAGCGGCCGAAAAAAACCGCCGAGCAGAGCGTCGCCGGGATCGACATCAGGAAGGCGGCCGTTCTCGGCGCCGGCGTCATGGGCGGCGGAATCGCCCAGCTGCTCGCCAGCCGCGGTATCGCAACCATCCTCAAGGACATCAACCAGAAGGCGCTCGACGCCGGCATGGATCATGCCCGGGAGCTCTTCCGCAAGGATTTGAAGCGGAAAAACGCTCCCGAATCCGAGCTGGCGGATAAGATGACGCTTTTGACCCCCGTTCTCGAGTACCGGGGGTTCGACGATGTCGACCTGGTGATCGAGGCGGTCGTCGAGAAGATGCCGGTCAAGCAGGCGGTGCTCAAGGAGGCTGAGCCCTATCTCCCGGAGAGGGCGCTCTTCGCCAGCAACACCTCGGCCTTGTCGGTCAGCGAACTGCAGAGCGTCGCCAGACGGCCGGACCAGGTTGCCGGACTCCATTTCTTCAACCCGGTTGACAAGATGCCGCTGATCGAGGTCGTCAAGGGGGAGACGAGCAGCGAAGAGACCGTGAGCGGCCTGTTTCACCTTGCCAACCGGCTCGGCAAGACACCGATCATTACTGCCGACAGGACCGGCTTCCTGGTCAACAGGCTTCTGGTCACCTACCTTCTCGAAGCGGCCCTGATGGCGACCGAAGGGACTGACTGGCAATCGATCGACAAGCTGATCACCGGATTCGGATACCCGATGGGGCCGTTCCGCCTGGTCGACGAAGTCGGCATGGATATCGCCGCCGAGGTCGGCGACACCCTCTGCAGCTCCCTCGGCTATCTGAAAACGACCGACCTTCTCCACCGGATGCTGGACAAGGGGCTGCTCGGCAAAAAGGGGAGAAAAGGGTTCTACAGCTACGTTAACGGACGCTCCGAGGGGGTCAACATGGAGGTCGAGGAGATCGTTCCGGCAACCGATCGGAAGGCGGGCGGGACCGAACTGAAGCGCCTGCTCTACCTGATGGTCAACGAGGCGGGGCGCTGCCTGCAGGAGGGGGTCGTCGCGCAGCCGGAAGATGTCGACACCGGGATGGTCTTCGGCACCGGCTTCCCTCCCTTTCACGGCGGCCTCTGCCGCTGGGCCGATGCCGAGGGGCTAACGGAAGTCGTCAAGACCCTCAAGGCCTTCGCCAGCCAGCACGGCGAGCGGTTCACCCCATGCGAATATCTGGAGGGGAGAAAACGCTTTTATTGACCGGCAGAAAGACCGCAAAGAGCCAGAGACGGTCACCCTGTGCCGCCTGGGCCTGATCATCGTGACTGCAATTTTATGGAAACGGACGGAAAGGCCGCTTCACCCGGAAGGTGAAGCGGCCTTTTGTATCAAGAAGAGGTGGCTAGTTCAGCCGAGGATCAGGTTATGGTTACGGGCCCGGTTGGCCAGGATCGTCGGGTCGATGACCTCGCCGCAGGAGCAGCACTTCCAGGCATCGAAAGCACGGACAAAATCGTAATACTTTTCGGAATACATTCTTCCACGACATTTCGGACATTTCATTGCATTTCTCCCTTCGGTGTATAGGATGCCCCCG
>JBFHOZ010000086.1:0-9366 GCA_041592975.1 Desulfuromonadales bacterium | reverse complement strand
CGCTTCGCCGCCGATCTTCTCCAGGACCGTCCAGAGATCGCCGGCATCCGCCTCCAGAACGATCCGGCGGCCGTCTGTGAAGACGCTGCCGCCGGCCCAGTTCGGGTCCCCCGGGATGCTCCATTCGGCCGGGTCGAGCCGGCCCGAGTCGGTCCACGAGGTTTCCACCGTCTGCTGGCGCAGGTGGTCAAGGGCGAGGCGGATCGCGGTGCGGGCGTCGAACAGCTCCTGCGGCAGCAGTTCGGCGATCCGGTTCTCCTGGCAGACCACCGGGTTGCTCAGCCCTTCGGCCAGCGGACGGGCGATCGCTGCCGGTACCGGGGTCACCAGGTGGATCCAGTAGGAGCTGAGGCGCGGCGTGAGCACCGGCACCGGGATGACCAGGCGGCGCGGCAGGCCGGCCTCCTCGGCGTAGATCCGCATCAGCTCGCGGTAGCTGGTGACCCCGGGTTGCCCGATGTCGAATGTCGCGTTGCGGGTCCGCGGCTCCTCGAGGCAGCCGAGCAGGTAATAAAGGACGTTCCGGACGCCGATCGGCTGGCAGGGGGTGTCGATCCAGCGCGGCGTGATCATGACCGGCAGGCGGTCGACCAGGTAGCGCAGGATCTCGAACGAAGCGCTTCCGGAGCCGATGATCATCGCCGCCCGCAGGATGGTGACCGGGACCGGCCCCTCGCGGAGGATGCTCCCCACCTCGGTGCGCGACTGCAGATGGTGGCTGAGGCGGGCGTCCCGGGCGCCGAGGCCGCTCAGGTAGATGATCTGCTCCAGGCTTTCGGCCGCCGCCGCCTCGGTCAGGGCGGCCGCCGCCATGCGGTCGGTTGCCGCAAAGTCGGACACCCCCGGATTCATCGAGTGCACCAGGTAGTAGGCGGCGCGGCAGCCCCGCAGCGCTTCTTGCAGCGATGCCCGGTCGAGTACGTCTCCCCTGACGATGTCGAGGCGCGGGTGGCCGGCCCAGGGGCGATTGCGCAATTTTTCCGGGGAGCGGGCGAGGGCGCGCACCCGGTAGCCGGCTTCGAGCAGGCGCGGCACCAGGCGGCCGCCGATGTAACCGGTCGCCCCGGCGACGAAGATCGGCCCGTTGTCAGACATGATTGCGCAGGCTCAGTTCGATCGGGTGCGGGTTGAGGTAGACCTGCTGCTGCAGGTACGGCTGCCGGTACTTGCGGACGTAATGGTTGAGCAGGGTGACCGGCACGACCAGCGGGGTGATCTGCCTGCGGTAGTGGTCGATCACCTCGAGCGTCTCCTGCTTCTCGTCGGCGCTGAGCTGCTTCTTGAAATATCCGAGGACGTGCTGCAGGACGTTGACGTTCTTGGCCACCGAGGTCTTCAGGCGCAGCCCCTTCATCAGCAGCCCCAGGTAGTCGTCGTAGAGGGTTTCGGGATTTTCACTCCCGGCCCGGGCGACCAGCTTCCCCATCTGCCGGTAGACGTCCGGGCTGTGGGACATGATCAGCAGCTTGTGGCGGGTGTGGAAAGCGACCAGGCCGCCGGCGGTGCGCCCCTGCGCCAGCAGCTCCCGCCACCGTTTGAGGGTGAAGATGGTCTCGATGAAGTTCTCGCGCAGCTTCGGATCGTGCAGGCGCCCCTCCTCCTCGACCGGCAGCAGCGGGAAGCGCTCCATGAACGCCCGGGCGAACAGGCCGACGCCGGCCTTGTTCGGGATGCCGTTGCGGTCGTAGAGCTTGACCCGCTCCATGCCGCTGCTCGGCGATTTCGACTTGAAGATGAAGCCGCTCAGGTTCTCCTTCTCCAGCTCGTCGAGCCGCTTTTGCGCCCAGCCGGTCATCCGCCCGGTGATGTCCTCGCCGCTTCTGGAGAAGACCAGCCGGGGATTGTCGGCGGATCCGGTCAGCCGCAGCGCATCGCGCGGCGTCGGCAGGCCGATCTCGACCTCGGGGCAGACCGGCACGTAGTCGACGTAGCGGCCGAGGGTGTCGGTCAGGAAACGGTCGTGCTTGTGGCCGCCGTCGAAGCGGACCTTTTCGCCGAGCAGGCAGGCGCTGATTCCGAGGCGGATTTTTTCGTCGGGCATGATGTCGTCCTCACCGGCGGGCACGTCGTGCGTTATTCGGCTATCCTGACCTCGATCAGGACCTCGTTGCGGCGCAAAAACCAGAAGCTGAACGGGGCGTTGTAGCGGGCGAACACCGGCGTCCCCACGGTGGCGTACCCGGCGGCCCGGACCGCCTCGAGCAGGATGGCCTCGTTCTTCCGGTAGCGTGCCTCGCTCCAGGTGCCGGAATAGCGGCGGGCGCCCATCAGCCGGGCCGGAACTTCCCGGAGCAGTACGTCGGTATCGGCCGGAACCGGTAATTCCTCAAGCGAGTATTCGGCCGGCATGACGAAGGCGAAGCGATAACTTTTGTCAGCCGGCTCCTCCGGCAGCGGCTGCTGGATGACCGGGACCGTCATGGAAATTTTGCCCTGCGGCCGTTCATCTTCACTGATATAACGGAACAGTTTGCGGAACGTCTTGTCGCCAATGTCGTCAAAGCTGCCGCTGGTCACGACCTCGGCAACAATGTACGGCTCGTACTGCCGCAGTTCGAACTTATCATAGGATTTCACCACAGAGTATTTCGGTTCCTCGTATGCCAATGCAGAACCTCCCGGGGAAAACACAAGACAGAGCGTTGCGATCAAAAAGGCTGATAGCCTTGTCAGCGTATGAAGCATTTATTTCACCTCTCTCAAGACAGTTCGAAGTCCGGCGTTTCATTGCCGACCAGTGCACGAACCTTTTCAACCTTGAAATAGACCAGGAACTTGGGTCCCTTGGCGGTATCTTCCTCCGGCGTGAGACAACGCCGGGTCATCTGTGCAATCAAATCGCTGTCGGTCTCTTCCCTGATTTTTTCCAGGTAGAGCCGGACGCCCTTGTACCCGGCTGTCGCTTCAATAAACAGATAAACCGCGAAAGGGTTTTCGCCGATATTGTGATGGGTCAATCGTTCGCGCATGATAAAGGCTACGGTTCCGTCATCGGCGACATGGGGACGGGCATAGATCGCGGCATCGACCTTGCCGATATTATCAGCCGTGGAAAGAACCCCGGTGCCACGGGTATGTTCAAAGTATTCACCGAGTTTCATGTTAACCTCCAAGGTGTATTTACCCTTACTAGGATAGCCGATAAACAGTAAGGTACAATGAAATGGTTTTTGTCCCGTTGCAATTGAAAATCGGGTAGAATCCCGAAGCTTGAACTCCAAAGTCTTTTGCGAGGTGTGCTGTGAAAAGAATAATTTTGCTGATGATGTTGTTTTTTTTGGTTTCAGTAGGCGGAACGATAGCGGCTCTTCTCACCACCGAATCGGGTCTGCGCTACGAGGACCACGCGACGGGGGGAGGCGCGGTCGCGGTCGCCGGCATGACGGTCGATGTCCACTACACCGGCTGGCTCGATGCCGGCGACGGCGAGAAGGGGGCGAAGTTCGACAGCTCGGTCGATCGCGGCCGGCCGTTCAGCTTCCCCCTCGGCGCCGGCCGGGTGATTCGCGGCTGGGACGAAGGGGTGGCCGGCATGAAGGCCGGCGGCAGGCGGACCCTCTACATCCCGGCCGCTCTCGGTTACGGGGCGCGCGGCGCCGGCCGGGTCATCCCGCCGAATGCCGACCTGATTTTCGATGTCGAGCTGCTCGAGGTGCGGTAGCATCGGCAGCCGTTGGCGCTCGACCGGAGCAGCTGTTTCAGAGCATTTCCGATGCTCGCAGCGGCGAAAACGTGGCTTTCCGGGGAGTCCGGGAGCGGAAGCGCCCCCCGCCTGCCTTGACAGCCGCCCCGCATAAGCTTATGATATAACTTGTTTTTTTTGCGGGGGCGGCATGTCTGCAGCGATAAGTTGTCGAAATGATTAAATTATTCTAAACCGCCCGTCCGGCTCTGCGCCGGCGGGCGATTTTTTGTGCGCTTCGAAGCTCGGGAGGAGATATGAAAAAGCTGGCGGTCCTGGTCCTGTTCCTCTGCGCCGCGTCCTGGGGCGTGGCGACCTACGTCATCGGCGGCCGGGTCGAAAACGAATACCACCGCCTGATCGGCACGTACGGCCGGTGGGGGCCGGTCACCCTGACCAGCGTCGGCTACCAGCGCGGCTTCTTCTCGTCGCGGGCGATCACCGAGCTGACGCTCGCCGCGCCGGCGGGGAGCGGGCCCGGGGGGCAGGGTGGTTCGGAGCCGGTGCGGGTCGCCTTCGAGCACACTCTCTACCACGGCCCGCTGCTGATCGGCGGGCCGCTCGGCGGCGGCTCGGTCGCCCTGGCGATGGTCGACACCGGGATCGTCTTCCCGGAGGGAGAGGGGGAAGAGTTCCGCGAGATGCTGCGCGAGGTTCCGGAGCTGGCGGAGTCGTTCGCCAGGGTCCGCTTCGGCTTCGACGGCAAGGTCCGCTGTCGCGCGAAGGTGCCGCCGTTCCTCAAGGAGAAGGATGGCGCGACGATCACCTTTGACGGGCTGACCGTGAATGTCGACTACGCCCCCGGCGACGGGTCCCTGGTCGGCAACGTCGCCATGCCGAACCTCGACGTCCGCCTTGACGGCGGTTCGATGCGCTGGAACGGCCTCTCCGGCAGCTTCGACCTGGTCGAGGCCCTGCCGGGGCTGTTCGTCGGTCCGAGCCGGGCCGAATTCGGCGGCATGGAGATCGATTTCGTGAACGTCAAGAGCGGCCAGCGGGAGAGGGTGGCGATCCGCAGGATCGACATCGCATCCGACAGCAGCCACGACGGCAGCATGGTGCACGCCAGCCAGGTCATGTCGTTCGGCGGGGTCACCGTCGGCGGCGAGACCTACGGCCCGCTGGAGATCGACATGGACATCCGGAACATGGACGGCCAGGTGCTCAGCAGCTACCAGACGCAGGTCATGGCGGTCTATCGCCGCGCCAACCAGTCCCGGCCGGAGGAGATGTTCTCCCAGCTGCTGCCGGTCTACTCCGACCTGGCGACGCGGCTGCTCGCCGGCAGCCCGGAGTTCAACATCAGGCGCTTTTACGTCAACACGCCGAAGGGCGAGGCGCACGGCACCCTGCAGCTCAGCTACGATCACCCGCAGCGACAGGTGCCCCCAAGCCCGGCGGCGCTGCCGCAGTACCTGCGGTTCTTCGATGCCGACCTCGACCTCGAGATCGACCAGGTGCTGGCCCGGGCGGTCCTGAAATCGGGCATCCGGAGCCAGCTCGAGCGGCAGAACGCCAAGGGGAACCGGCCGGCGATGAGCCAGCTCGAGCTCGACGCGATGGTCAACCAGCAGGCCGAACGGCAGCTGCAGGCCTTTGCCCGGGAGATGTACATCGTCCGGGCCGGCAAGACGATCAAGAGCCGGCTCGTGCTGCGCGACGGCCGGCTGCTGGTCAACGGCAAGCCGCTGCCGGTCTTCGAACAGTAGCGTCGCCGCTCCGGCAGGTGACGACGCCATGCGCCGGAGACGACGGCTGAAAAACGACCTGCCGGCCGGGGAGAAGAGGGGTTGAGTGATGGCGAATGAAATGCTGGACAGCGGCAAGGCGCTGCTCGAGGCGGTGGCGCTCGCCATCGCCCGCGACCACGGGCTCTCCCCGGCGGTCGAATGGGAGGATCACGGCTACGAGTGGCTGCTCAGGCTGGTCGACGAGCGCCACGCGGTGCGGGTGGTCTTCTCGCCGGACGAGATCGCCTTCTTCGCCGAGGCGCAGGCCGTGGACCGGGAGGCGAAGATGAAGATCCGCAACGCCTTCGCCAGCCTGTCGATGTGAACGGGATATGCTGGTATCCGGCTTCGGGTTTCAGGGGGCGGGGAGACCAGAGGCTGTAATTTTGTCATTCCCGGCTTTGATCGGGAATCGAGCTTCTGATTTTGAATTGTTCTTGTGTTGAACAAAACCGTGAGGTTGCGCCCTCACACTGCGCCATACTCTTTTGTCTGGCCACAAAAGAGTATGCAGAAAAGGGCCTTTCACCTGCGGTGGGCATGGCATTCGCGGGTGTCTCTGCTGTTTCTCAAAGCCGGCGCATGATCAACCGAAGACGTCGCCGTGGGACCCCATACACGACGGCCCCGTTTAGCATACCTGTCACTATCGGTTTATTTGACCTTTGTTCCAATCGCGCTATAGGGAAAATCACGTCATTCCGACTCCGACCGGGAATCCCGCACGTGATTTTGATCTAAGCCTCCCCAGGGAGCTCTTAAAGTGCTCTCGTGTCAACCAGCCAACTCGAGCATAGGCCATCCGCAACTGCTACAGAGACGGACCGTGTTCGCCTCGAGGCGAACTCTCGAAACCCGAAAGCGAACTGATGTACCGGCAACCGCACAGTAAAAGAAAAATGCCCCCTGCAAGGGAACCCTTTCTTTTGGTTCGTTTTCTTTGGGCGCACAAAGAAAATGAACCCGGCGTGTGGGGCCGGAACCCCACGATTTTGATTGAATTGGACAGGATGGCCATTCAGGATTCAACAGCTCGATTCCCGATAAGAGTCGGGAATGACAAACAGGGGACACATCCCTGCACATCGGGACGTGTCCCCTGCCGATACCTGATCATCCGCGCGAACGCGGCAATCCGGTTCTGCTTTGGCACTAGCCGAGCGGCGCGACGCCCTTGTCGAACCACATGATCTCGATCTTCCTCTTGGCGAACAGCTTCGCCGCCCGCAGGTTGGCGTGGAGGATGTCGACCCGCCTGGTCCAGCGCCTGTTCATCCGGTCCTCGACCCGGAACAGCCCCATCCCCTTGATGATCACCATGTCCCCCATGCCGATGCCGAGCGTCTCCAGGTCGCGGCTCACCGCGATCACCCCGACCCGCGACGGCGTGCCGCTGGCAGTGATCCACGGCTCGGCGTTGCACTCCTCCTTGCGGGCGGTGTAGGCGGTGGCGGTGACGGTCATGGTCCGGTACCCCTGTCCGGCGTACGGTTCGCCGAGGGCGTAGGAGAGGATCGTCTCGAGGCTGTCGATGGTCCGGCTCTGCCGGTCGATGATCAGCTGCTTGCTCTCGACCAGGGCGGTGTGGTCCGACAGGGAGATGTTCTCCTGCCGCGACTGCACGTCGCTGGTGTCGACGGCGATGATGGTGGCGCAGGCGAGGGCGAGGCCGGCGAGGTGGATCGCCAGGCTGCGGAGGAACTCCCGGGCCGGGGCGGCTTTTTTATTCTCTTCGGTTGCGTTCATGTCCTGACTCTCTGACTCCATCGGTCATTCTGTGCGCCGGGGCGCCGCCCGGCATAAAGCAAGAAACATGCGAACCTGCGCGCCTGGCGGCCCAGCTGGCCCCCTTCCCCTGAACTGCTTCCGGTAAAGCGGAGTCATTCCGGGTCGTTG
Organism: Desulfuromonadales bacterium; assembly: GCA_041592975.1. GTDB lineage: Bacteria > Desulfobacterota > Desulfuromonadia > Desulfuromonadales > UBA2294 > BM707. Next base: position 2,058 of record JBFHOZ010000086.1, on the reverse strand, counting down.
TCGGAACGGTTATTTTTTGCCAATCTCTGCCCGGCGGCGGCGCCGCCGGCCGGTCGCGCCGCCGCCGGGTCCGTCCTCTGGCGGCTGGCGGGCGTTATCGCCACGCGCCGCTGTGGTCTTCTCAACACAGCCGGAGGAGTAGCCGGGATGGGGCGTTTTTTCTCTTCCCTTGATCTTTCTATGCGAATTAAGCAATTTCAATGTATAATGGTTTAATTGTCGACTGTCCGGCTAGGGAGGGTGCGGATGCCGAAGATTATCTGCAAATACTATCTCGACTGTGACTTCTTCAAGCGGTTCAACGCCGACCTCTCCGCGGAGGACAAGGTCACCATGTTCCATGAAATCGTCGACATCTACTGTTTCGGCAAGCTGCGCGACAAATGCGTCCGGTTTATCCACCGCGAGGAGCACGGCACGCCGATTGCCGACGAGATTGCCCCGAACGGGCTGCGCTATTCACCGGGGCCCGGTCCCGTGGCAAGGTAGAGGTTATAAATTGCCGACTGTCCTTGACAGGCCGGAATCCGCAACCGTAAAATAAGAGCCGGTTTTTCAGGGGGGCGATCCGTTCAGCCAGTCAGGCCGCCATGGATGAAATTCAGGGCGGCTTTTTTTGCGACCGATCCGGGAGGAAACGTGGAAACGAATGTCTTCGAGCGCCGCGAGGCGACCGGCGCTCAAATCAGCGCCCAGCTCTACAACGCCATCATCGGCGTCACCCTGCTGATCGGCTTCGCCATCAACTACCTGATGGTCAAAGCGATCCCGGTGGAATCGATCATGGCGATCAACCCGTGGGTCTTCTTCATCGGCTACTTCGCCTGCTGCTTCGCCGGGGTCGCCCTGTTCAGCAAGTCGGACAACCCGGCCGTCTCGTTTCTCGGCTACCTGCTGGTGGTGGCCCCCTTCGGGCTGATCATCAACCTGGTGGTCAGCCGTTACGACTCCGACATCGTGCTCGAGGCGATCCAGGCGACCGGCATGATCACCTTCGTCATGATGCTGCTCGGCGCGATGTACCCCGGCTTCTTCCGCAGCATCGCCCGCGGCCTGTTCATCGCCCTGATCTGCACGATCATCGTCGAGCTGGTGATGATCTTCATCTTCGGCATGCATCACGCAATCATCGACTGGGTCGTGGTGCTGATCTTCTGCGGCTACATCGGCTACGACTGGGCCCGGGCCAACGCCATCCCGAAGACGGTCGACAACGCCATCGACTCGGCCGCCAGCCTCTACATGGACATCATCATCCTCTTCCTGCGCCTGGTGCGGATCCTGGGGCGGCGCTAGGCGGTCCATTTTCAAATTTTGCGAGGTTCCATGTTCAAGCTGCTCAGCAACGTCGTCGCCGTCATCTCGGCCTTCGTTTTCGCCTTCTGCTGACACGCCACTCTCATCCTGGCCAGTTTGGGTCTGGGGAGCGCGGCAATGAGCCGCTGGATTCAAGGCAACAAGGAGGTCTTCCTCGCCGCTGCCGTGGCGATGATGGGGCTGTCGCTTTTTTCGGCGATCCGGGAGAAGCGGAAAAAAGGGAAGAATACCGGGCTGATCGTGTTCGGCGTCGCCCTGGTGGTCACCACCGCGCTGCTGCTCTACAACAAGGTCCGCTTCGGCTACTTCCTCTGAGCCGGCATTTCTTGACAGGCCGGAACCGCAACCGTATGATGAAACCTGTTTTTTATTCAGGGGGGATGCAATGATTCCAGGCAGTTTCGCCCGCGAAAACCGAACAGATCACCAGCCGCCCGACCGGAGTCGTTCCGATGGGCGGCTTTTTGTTGCGGAAAAATGCAATGCGTAATATTCCCCTTGCCGTGCTCATCCTTCTGCTGTTGTCCGGCTGCGCCTCGCACGACATCCGCAACTGGAACCCCGAGGCCGGCACCGGGCAGATCGTCGTCTATACCGGCCAGGGGGACCGGATGTTCAAACCGGTGAACGAGCAGGATGCGCTTCTGGCCCTGGAGGAGAGCGGCAAATGCCCCGGCGGCTACGTCATCGTCAGGGACCGGGGCTGGCGGGGCGGAGCCCAGGTGGCCGCAGCCGGCCCGG
>JBFHOZ010000085.1:0-9489 GCA_041592975.1 Desulfuromonadales bacterium | reverse complement strand
GTCGCGTCGTTGGCACAGTCCCGGGAAGGGCGGCGGAAGCAGGGCAATGAAAAGGACCGGATGACAGCCATCCGGTCCGGACAATCGGGCAACGATCAGTTGAAGATTTTCTCGACCCGCCGGGTGACGGCATCCTCGTCGGCCCCCTCGGCGAGGGCGACCTCCTTGACCAGCAGCTTGCGCGCCAGCTCGAGGACCTTCTTCTCGCCGTAGGAGAGCTCCTTGTCCTCGCGGATGCAGTAGAGCTCGCGCAGCACCTCGGCGACCTCGAACAGGTCACCGGTCTTCAGCTTGTCGTTGTACTCCCGCTGACGGCGGCTCCACGAGGCGATGTTCCCGGAGAACTTCTCCTTTTCGCCGAGGATATTGAAGATCGACGACACCCGCTTCTTGTCGATCGGGCTGCGCATGCCGATCTGGGATGCGTTGGTGGTCGGCACCATGATCGTCATGTCGCTGTCGACGATCCGGAGGATATAGAAATCGGCCCTGATGCCACCGAAATCCTTTGATTCGATCGCCTCGATCACGCCGATCCCCTGGGTCGGATAGACGGCGTTATCTCCAACTTTAAACATCTGGAAACTCCTTAGGACAAGGTCTAATCATAGCAAAAAACCGCCCCCCGGTCAAGAAGAGGCCCGATTTCGCCCCGGCGACGTCCGGCATTGTTCCGGCGTTCATGCGATGCTAGAATATCGGAGCATTCACTCAAGGGGGTTTTCGTGCGCATTGCCATCGTCGGAGCCGGCGCTCTCGGATTGTACTACGGGGCCCTGCTGCAGAGATCGGGGGAGGAGGTCCATTTCCTCCTCAGGCGGGATTACGAGGCGATCTGCCGGGACGGCCTGTCGGTCGTGTCGGTCGACGGCGACTTCCGCCTCCGCCCGGTCAGGGGATTTCGCGATCCGGCCGATATCGGGCCGGCGGACCTGGTGCTGATCGGCCTGAAGACCTTCGCCAACGAGCAGATGAACCGTCTCGTCGCGCCGCTGGTCGCGGCGGGGACGACCCTCCTGACCCTGCAGAACGGGCTCGGCAACGAGGAAACACTGTCCGAGGCCTTTCCGCCGGAGCAGATCATGGGGGGCGTCGCCTTCCTCTGCGCCAACCGCGGTGCGCCGGGAACGGTCAGGCATCTCGGCCAGGGAGCCATCCGCATCGGCGCATACGCGACCGGCAGTGCCGGTCGCGCCGCACAGATCGCCGGGGTGTTCCGGCGGGCCGGCGTCGACTGCGAGCTCGTCGACGACCTGCGCAAGGCGCGCTGGGAGAAGCTGGTCTGGAACATCCCTTTCAACGGCCTTTGCGCCCTGACCGGCAAGACGGTCACCGAACTGCTCGCCCACCCGCCGTCGCGGCAGCTGGCGATCGACATCATGCGCGAGGTGGTCGCCGCCGCCAACGCCCAGGAGCTCTCCGCGCCGATCGACGGCGCGCCGTTCATCGCCAGGATGATCGCCGCCACCGAAGGCATGGACGGCTATAAGCCGAGCATGATGATCGACCGGCTCGAGGGGCGGCCGCTGGAGCTCGCGTCGATCTACGCCCGGCCGCTGGCGCTTGCCGCCGACAAGGGGGTTGCGACCCCCCGCATCGGCATGCTTCACGCCCTGCTCGACCTCGGCGAGCCAATGTAGGCTCCGTTTCGTCGACGAAAAAAAGGGCCGACCTGATGGCCGGCCCCGCACTCCTGATGAGCGGCAGCTACTGGAATCGGTGCACGTAGCCGAAGCTCAAGTAGGTTGCGTCGGTAATTTCGAGAAACGTGAATTCAACTTCGAGGCTTCCTTTCTCGCTGACCGTCCAGCCGCCGCCGATCCCGAAGGAGAGGTTCAGGTCGTCCTCGGAGCCGAACGCCCCGATATCCGCGTCGGTCAGAGCAAGGCCGGCCTTTCCCTTGAAGTAGAGCTCGCCGACCGACTTGTACACCCCGTAAACCGCCAGGGTCGTCACGCTGAGATCACCAACCTTGCCGAAAAAGGGGACAGAGACATCCCCGTCGGCAAGGGAGGTCGTCAGCTCACCCTCGACGGAGAATCCCGGAAAGAGATGATGCAGATCATGCCCGACCATCAGGCCGAGGTTGATCGGCTCATCCACGGAAAAGCCCGCCCCGTCATCAAGGTCGACCAGTCCGATCTTGACCCCGCCGTACCAGGGCGAGGCGGCCTGGGCGTGCGCGTTGACGACGAGCATCAGGCAGAGACAAAACATTACAGCTGCGACACGGAAAATCTTCATGCGTGTTCCTCCTTGGATAAAATGATCTGTTCTCGAACCGGCATCCCGGAATATATATAAATCACGCCTCGCGGTCAACTTCTTGCTGCCGAAGCCACTCGGCTCTCGGCAGCACGCCCGAGCGGCGCACGCTACCAGTAATAGTTGATTCCGCCTTTGATTTCCGATTTGTAATAACCGTCGGCGTACTCTCTTTCGAACTCCAGAACCAGACTGCTGTTGGCGCTCAGCTTCACGTTGAGTCCGAGGTCGCCTGCCGCGACTGCGCGGTCGCCGTCGCCGGACACGTACGCGATCTGCCGGTATCCCGACCTCAGCTTGAGGGAAGGCCCCACCCGGAGGACCAGACCGGCCGAACCTCCGAATCCGAGCATATATCCGTCGCGAAAATGCCGCGAGAGCTGCAGGTCGGTTTCGAACAGGACAAAGGCGAGACCCGTGTCGTTGCCGAAGGTGAAACCGCCACCGGGGTTCAGGGAGAAGATCAACCGGTCGACCCGATCCTGCAAGAGCTCCCTCTTCAGGCCCGCTTTCACTTTCCATGACACCGGCCTGTAGAAACGGTGGCGGGGCGCCAGGGAAACGATGCTCACCAGATCGAATGCTTCCAGCCGGGTCTGGTCCGGGCCGGTGTAATGCCTTGCGGTGATGTTTGCGAATTCTATTTCCGACCCGGCAAGGTATCCCTCATCGGCGTCGAGCAGACTGTGATAGGCCGGCCTTATCCTGATTTCGGCAAAGGCCTCGCCGCCTGACTCCCCGCCCTGGAGTGATATCCGGTTCGACCCGTGCCCCCTGTCGGGCCTGACCGGCACCGGTATTTCCGGCACCGCTGAGACGACCGGCGTCTGGTAGCTGCGCTGTTTCAGCAGCTCCAGGTAGCGCTTGCGGTATTCGGGACGTTCCAGTTCGTGTTTGAGATACTGGAATTCGAGCGTCTCGATGGCCAGGTCGAGCACCCTCACCCTGCCCGCCTCGCCAAACCCCGATTCGCCAATCGTTGCCGCCTCCTTTTTCCCGCCGAGAATATCTTCGGCCGCCTCTTTCTCGTCGTCCGACATGTGTCGAACGATCCAGGCGATTCGGGTCGCCTTGGAGGGGCGGTACTCGGCCGCGGAAATCAGGCCGTTGTCTTCCAGGATCCGGACAGTGTCGACCGGGATCACCCAGGGCCTGGCCTGGTCGACCAGGCGCAGCGAAGGGCGGGCGATATCGAAGAGAAAGAGCAGCTGGTAGGCACAGTTCTCGTCAAAGAAATAATAATCCGAGTAGATTCCGTCGAGTTCCCAGATGTGCCGAAGCATCCTCTCCATCTCGGTGGCGTCCAGGTTGAGCTCGTATTCCCAGATGTCCCGCCGTTCGAGGTCATTGTATTGCTTGAGCTTCGCATAGTAGGGGAGGAGCGAATAATATCCCCTGTAGAAACCGAGAATTCCCTTGACCGCATAGGCGATGCCGTTTTTTTCCTCGGTGAAGGCGGCATAGTTCAGGGCATGCGAAAGCAGCTTGCTATCGTAGGGGCCGTTGATACTGATCAGCGTGTGACCGAACATCGACGCCGGATTGTTGAAATTGGATCCGGGGAATATCAACTCGGCAGAGAGAGGCCTGATTTCAGCCAGATTTTTTTCGAGATCGGGACAGGCCTGTGGAGGCAGTTGGCTGCTCAAATCGAGTTGTTCGTCGATCCAAGCATACCGGGCGGGGAACCGGCAGCGCGGATGTTCGTTCAGGTTGCTCGCGGGCGGTTGGAAGAAACCGCGGATGGTGGCCTCCAGCTCACGCTCCGGACGTTCGTTCCCGTGCTCCGCCATGAAAAATCGGGGGTCGTCGATCAGGCTGTGCGGCCCGAACCACGAGGGCCGGTAATGGAGAAGGGTGTGCCAATAGTCGGATTCATGCAGCCGGAGTTCGCGGGCCCGCGTGACCATGCGATCGGCATCGGCCACGCACAGGGACGGAAACAGCAGCAAAAAGGAAAAAACCAGGCCCGGGAGGAAATGCCTCCCGGGCCAGGTCTTCAGCTTTCCGCAATTCGGCAGAACGCGTAGCAAAAGGATCAACCGGCAATTCTGGCGATGCGGGTCAGAACGACCGATGCGCTTTCTTCTCCGGTAATGAAAATCTGGTCGAAATTGCTCTGCAGCCTGGCGAACACCTCTGATTGACGCGATGCCGGGATTTCCATCAACTCGGCAACGGTTTTCAGGGTTTCACCCTGACCGGAAGCGATATCGCGGGCAAGGCCGTCCATGTTGTCGACCGTGAACGCCAAAAGCTTGTCATCCTTGAACACCGAATCGGGTTGTTCGCATCCCAGTGTCCCCGACGTAATGCCGAAAGTCTGGTTGCCGAACAGTCCGTTCGTCGTCGCCTGGAAAGACTGCGACACGACCGATCCGTCGGCATTGTTTTCAAACAGCATGGAGCCCAAACCGCACCCGGTATTGCTCCGAGCCTGCCCGGCAAGAGCGTGCCCCGCAGCAGCGAGTACCAGAACGCAAAGCAAAGCAAGAATCCTTTTCATCGATGTGCCTCCTTGAAATGGTTGACAGATTCTCACATTGAACACAATAAAGTGCCGCCCGTCAAGCCATTGAAACATTTTACCTGTAGGGGGCGAGCACGATCGTGCCGATGTCGCGGATCTCGCCGGCCACCGCCTGGCGGCAGGCGCCCTCCCCTTCGCCGAGGGTTCCGTACGGCTCGCCGGCCCGCGGCTGCCCCCGGGTCTGCGTCCGGGCAGCGAGGCAGTAGCGTCCGACATCGCCGACGTAAAGCGCGAACCGGCCGTTGTCATCGGCCGGGGATGAGGTCAGGTCGGGCATGCGGTGAAAATCCGCATCGCGGTAGGCGAGGACGAAGGCGCCCGGCATCGGCCGTCCCTGTGCATCGACCAGGCGGCCGCGAAAACCGGTGTCGCCGGCGGCCAGGCTCCCGGTCCGGACCTGGCGCGGCACGGCACCGGCCTGCAGGGCGAAGTCGATCGTCCGGATCGCTCCCTCCGCGACCCGGACCGGGTTGTCGCCATGGATCGCCCAGGCATCACCCGGGCGGGGCGGTCCGGCATCGGCGCCGGTCTGGCGCAGACGCGCCACCAGGTGGTACTCCCCTTCGACCAGGTCGAGGAAGTACCGGCCGTCCCGGTTGACCCGGACGCCGAAATCGGCCGGCCCGCGCAAGCCCCCCTGCGGACTCCGGTAGGCATAAACGAACGCTCCGGCGGCGACGGTGCCGTCGGCCATTCGGACGACGCCGCCGACGCCGGTGGTGCCGGTGTCGAGTTCTTCCGGTTCGGGTGCGTCAAGGGAGGGGGTGCAGGCGGTGACCGCCAGAAGAAGGGAAAAAAACGCAACGCGCCGGGCCGACTGCCGCGCCGGACGTCTATTCAGCCGGGATCGCCACATTGACCGCCTCGTCGGAAGTCGTCTCCCCGTCACCGGCGGGGGTGTCGACCTGGACGATGTTGCCGTTTCTCACCTGCAGCAGAAACAGGACCTTGTCGGCGTCGCCGGCCAGGTTGAAGGTCGTCGCGCCGGTCACCCCGGGGTAATTCGCCAGCTGGCTCAGGGCCAGCCGGACATCCTCGCGGCTCCGCACGTTGTCGCGGGTGAGCAGGGAGATGAAAATGTTGGCGACGTCGTATCCCTGGGCCTCGAGGATGGTCGGCTCCTCGCCGTACTTCTCGAAATACCGGTTGACGAACTCCTTGACGAACGGGTAGGGGCTGTAGACGTAAAAGCCGTCGACGAACACCGCCCCCTCGACGAACGGCCCTGCCAGGCGGAGCAGGTCGGGAGAGTTCCAGCCGTTGATGCCGAGCAGCGGCAGCCCCTCGACGCCGTAATAGGCGAGCTGCGGCGCGATCATACCGACCCGGTCGGCGTAGTCGGGGATCAGCAGCGCGTCGAAGTCGACCGGCGGAAAATCGGGAACGAAGAGGTCTTCGAGAACCTGCTGCTCGGTCATGTCCTCCTCGTTGAAGGTCGGGTCCTCCCCCTTGAGAAGCTTGATCTGGGTGCCGAAATCGGTGTCGTCCTCCTGGTAGCTCTCGGCGGCAATCACCAGGCCGTTCCGCTTGCGAACCTCCTCGGAGAAGAGCTCGAGGAACTCCCGGCCGAGCCGGTTGTCGGGGTAGAGCACGCCGAAGGAGGTCATCCCGGCCTCCTCCATGGCGTAACGCGCCAGCTCCTGCGCCTGCTGCCGGGTGGTCAGCGAGTTGCGGAAGACGTAGGGGCCGATGTCCGGCAACCCCGGCCGCTGCGCCAGGGTCAGCAACGGAATCTTCTCCTGCTGGGCCTCAAGCGCCGCCGCCTCGGCTGCCGATCCGGTGATCGGTCCGGCGAGCGCCAGCGCCTTGTCCGCCGTCGCCAGCTGCCGGACGGCCTGGCGGGTCCGGTCGGGATCGGCGGCACCGTCGCGATAGAGGAAGCGAACGCCCGACGCCTCGTTCTCCTGATGCTCGAGCGCCAGGTCCATGCCGCGCCGGACCAGTTCGCCGTACGCAGAAAAACGCCCCGAGAGCGGCAGAACGACACCGACCGCCCGTTGCAGCCAGTTCTCGCCGGTCAGGGAGGTGTAGAGCCGGATCGCCGGGGCACGGTGGGCCGCCGGGATCAGGCCGATGTTCGTCTGGGCGATCTGCGTCCGGGCCGCCTGACGGTCGCCGGCGTCCAGTGCGTTGCGGACCAGCTTGAGCCGGGCGGCCGCACCGACCGGCGAGCCGCCGAACATGAAGGCGATTTCCGCCAGCTGCGCATCGTCGACCTGCCGTTCGATGATCTGTTGGGCAAATTCGTAGATTGTGCCGATATCCGCCGACGGCGCCTGGCCGATCGCCTGGTGGGCGAACCAGAGCGCCTTCTGGTGGTTCCCCAGGGCGGCGTTCCCCTCGGCCAGCACCCGCAACCGGATGCCGCGATCGATCGGCGGGAGTTTTTTGTCGTCGACTCCCTGCAGGGCGGCGACCCCCTCCCGGGTCAACTGGATCGCCATCAGGGCGCGCCCTTCGAGGTAGCGGGCCTCGTCGCCGCGCACCGCCACCGGGATGGCGGCGATCTGGGCGAGGGACCGGTCGAATTCCTTTCTCTCCAGGTAGATCCGCGCCAGCGCCAGATGCGCCCGGTTCAGCCGGCCCGGATCGGATTCGACATCGAGCCCGGAGAGGAGCATCGGCAGGGCGGCCTCGTACTACCGGTCCCGGTAGAGATCAAGCCCCTCGGCCAGCAGGTCGATCGCCGCCGGTGCTCCGGTCGTCTCCCCCTCGACGGCCGGCGCCGCCAGCGGCAGGAGCAGCAGGAGCACCGCCGCGAGCAGCGCGTATTTGGCGAAACGGTCCATCATCTTCTCTCCTGAAGAGAGGCAAGCATATCACAAATCAGTCGAAAAGTTCCTTAACCTTGTCGAAAAACGATTTCCCCATCGGGTTGACATCCTCCCCCCCCTCGCGGGCGAAATCCTCGAGCAGCTCCTTCTGCCTGGAGGTCAGCCGCGTCGGGGTCTCGACCCGGATCACCACCAGCTGGTCGCCGCGTCCGTATCCCTGCAGCGACGGGATCCCCTTGCCGGCAAGCTTGAGGACCTTGCCCGACTGGACCCCGGCCGGGACCTTCATCTTGACCTTGCCGTCGAGGGTCGGCACCTGCAGTTCGCAGCCGAGAGCCGCCTGGGTGAAGCTGATCGGCACCTCGCAGATGACGTCGCGCCCCTCGCGCTGGAAGATCGGGTGGGCATCGACGGAGATGACGACGTAGAGATCCCCCGACGGCCCTCCCTTTTCGCCCGCTTCCCCCTCGCCGCTCATTTTCAGGCGGGTGCCGGTTTCGACCCCGGCCGGGATTTTCAGGGAGATCGATTTCTTGCTGCGGGTGCGGCCGCTCCCCTTGCACTCCTTGCACGGCTTGTCGATGATCTTCCCCTCGCCGGAGCACTCCGGGCAGGGGCGGGTCAGCGAGAAGAACCCCTGCTGGAACCTGACCTGGCCGGCGCCGCCGCATGTGGCGCAGGTGCGCGGGCTGGTCCCTTCGGCCGCTCCGGAGCCGCCGCATCCGCCGCAACTCTGGTGCCGCGGTATCTGGATCTTGGTCTCCAGGCCGAAGGCGGCCTCCTCGAAGGAGATGGTGAGGTTGTAGCGAAGGTCGTCCCCCCGCCGCCCCCGGCTGCGCCGCGTCTGCCCGCCGCCGAAGATGTCGCCGAAGATGTCGCCGAAGATATCCTCGAACGGCGTCCCGCCGAAGTTGAAGCCGCCGGAGGAGAACCCGCCGCCGTTGAGGCCGGCGTGCCCGAACTGGTCGTAGGTGGCCCGCTGCTGCGGGTCGGAGAGGATGGCATAGGCCTCGGAGAGCTCCTTGAACTTCTCCTCGGCCTCCTTGTCCCCCTGGTTCTTGTCCGGATGGAACTGGATGGCCAGCTTGCGGTAGGCTTTCTTGATCTCGGTCTCGCCGGCGTTGCGGTTGACCCCGAGAATCTCGTAATAGTCGCGTTTGCTCAAGTCAGGTTGTCCTCGAAAATCAGCAAAAGGAAGCCGGGCATGCCCGGCTTCCTGAATCCGTCGCGGTCGGTTGCGGCCGGAGCCTACTTCTTGTCATCGTCCTTGCTGTCGTCGACCTCTTCGTACTCGGCGTCGACGACCGTCTCGTCCTTGTCGCCACCGCCTTCTTCGGCGGCGCCTTCGGCCTCGGCCTTGGCGTACATCGCCTCGGCCAGCTTGTGGGCCGACTGGGCCAACGCCTCCATCTTGGCGTTGATGGCGTCCTTGTCCTCCCCTTCCATGGCGGTCTTCAGTTCGGCCAGGGCGTCCTCGATCTTCTTCCTGGTCTCGGCATCGACCTGGTCGCCATGCTCCTTCAGGGACTTCTCCGTGGTGTAGACGATGCCGTCCGCCTGGTTGCGCGCCTCGATCAGTTCGCGCTTCTTCTTGTCCTCGGAGGCATGCGATTCGGCCTCCTTGACCATTTTATCGATCTCCTCCTCGGAGAGGCCGGAGGAGGCGGTGATGCGGATCGACTGCTCCTTGCCGGTGCCGAGGTCCTTGGCCGAAACGTTGAGGATCCCGTTGGCGTCGATGTCGAAGGTGACCTCGATCTGCGGCACGCCGCGCGGCGCCGCCGGGATGCCGACCAGCTCGAAGCGGCCGATGGTCTTGTTGTCGGCGGCCATCTCCCGCTCCCCCTGCAGCACATGCACGGAGACGGCGGGCTGGTTGTCGGCGGCGGTGGAGAAGATCTGGCTCTTCTTGCAGGGAAT
>JBFHOZ010000084.1:0-9530 GCA_041592975.1 Desulfuromonadales bacterium | reverse complement strand
TGCCGACAAATGTCATCCCCGAATAACCCTATCCGAATCCCGCTGTATTCTTTTCAAAAATAGCTACAATCTGGATTCCCGCGCTTTCGCGGAAATGACGCCCCAGTGGTCAAGGGGTGACGATTTTGTGCAGAATCAAGGCGTTCAAGGGGTGACGCGGAGATGTAGCAACGCTACGTCGCACAAGGAACCCCGCTGAACAACGCCGGGTCCGCGCAAAAGCGCCGCCCCTCAAAACTCGTAGTGGTGCGGGCAGTCTGTTTCTCTTATTTCGAAATATTTGGCAGTCATGTCGGGAGTAAGAAACTGCCGCACCTCCCGCAGCGCCTTTTCGAAGTGCGCCTGGGTGACGATCTCGGCGTCCTCCTTGATGGCGTTGACGGTCGCCCGCTTGCAGAGCGACTCGATGTCCCAGCCGACGTACCCTTCGGCCGCCGCGGCGAGCTTGTCACGGTCGATCCCCGCTTCGAGGTTCGGCATCCTGTCCATGTAGATGTCGAGCATGCCGCGCCGGTCCTCGGCTTTCGGCGGGTGGACGAACACCTTGCGGTTGAAGCGCTTCTTCTCCTTGATCAGCGCCTGGTCGACGGTGTCGATGCGGTAGCAGGAGCCGAGCAGCGCCACCCCCGGCACCTGGTTGATTCGGTCGACCTGTTCGATGAACAGCTTCGACAGCCCCTTGTCGGCGAAGGTCGGCGGCACGGCGCGCAGGTTGCCGGGGCTCCACTCGTAGTCGCAGCCGGCCCGCGGGCAGAGCCACTCGCAGTCGGAGATGAACAGCACGCAGGGAGCTTCATGCACGGCGATGTCGAACGCCTCGACCAGCTCCTCGTGCTTGCCGAGCATCTCCTGGCCGGAGATGTAGACGAAGGTGACGCCGGCCTCCCTGGCGCAGGCCTCGGCGAGCATGGTGATGCCGGTACCGAGCGGTCCCCACATCATCACCCCGGCCGGCAGCCCGAGACCATGGTGGGCGATCATTCCCGGCTTCCTCAGCGGCAGGCAGACCATCTCCCTGAGGGTCTCCTTGACGTCGGCGTAGCCGCCGATATCGTCCCAGCCGAGAACCGGGTCGCGGACTTCGTAGAAAATATGCTCAAGCTTTTTGTGCATGATCGCGAATCGCTCCGTTATAATAGGTGTCAGTCGGTCTGCCTGCAAATAAACAGATCTTATATCAGCAACTTCCATGCCACGTAAAGGGGGAGGAGAAATGGGACGCTATTTATTGGCGATTGACCAGGGGACCACCGGCTCGACCGCCCTGGTGATCGATCGGAACCTGACGATCATCGGCAAGAGGACAATCGACTTTCCGCAGCACTTCCCGAAGCCGGGCTGGGTCGAGCACGACCCGCGGGAGATCTGGGACTCGGTCCGCGCGGCGGTGACCGCGGTTCTCGAGGCGACCGCGGTCGCGCCGGCCGACATTGCCGCCATCGGCATCACCAACCAGCGCGAAACCTCCCTGCTGTGGGACAAGAAGACCGGCATCCCGGCGGCCAACGCCATCGTCTGGCAATGCCGCCGCACCAGCGACTTCTGCCGGGAGCTGAAAGCGCAGGGGCTGGAGCAGCTCTTCCGGCAGCGGACCGGGCTGGTCCTCGACCCCTACTTCTCCGGCACCAAGGTGCGCTGGCTGCTCGACAATATCGGCGGGCTGAGGGAAAAGGCGCAACAGGGGGAGATCGCCTTCGGCACCATCGACACCTTCCTCGTCTGGCGCCTGAGCAGCGGTAACGCCCACGTCACCGACGTCTCCAACGCCTCACGCACCCTGATGATGAGCCTCGCCTCCCTCGACTGGGACGAGGAGCTGCTCGGCCATCTCGACGTCCCGGCCGCGATCCTCCCTGACATCCGCCCCTCCTCCGAGGTCTACGCCGAAACCTACGGCCTCGATTTTCTGCCGGACGGCATTCCGATCGCCGGCATGGCCGGCGACCAGCAGGCGGCCCTGTTCGGCCAGGCCTGCTTCGACAGCGGCGAGGGGAAGTGCACCTACGGAACCGGCGCCTTCCTGCTGGTCAACACCGGCACCGCCCCGGTGCAGAGCCGCAACGGCCTGCTGACCACGGTCGCCTGGCAACTCGGCGGGACCACCCACTACGCCCTCGAGGGGAGCGCCTTCATCGCCGGGGCGGCGGTGCAGTGGCTGCGCGACGGGCTCGGCATGTTCCGGGAGTCTCCGGAGATCGAAGCGCTGGCCGCCTCGGTGCCGGACAGCGGCGGGGTGGTCTTCGTTCCGGCCCTCACCGGCCTCGGCGCACCGCACTGGGACGCCGAAGCGCGCGGCGTCATTACCGGCCTGACCCGCGGCACCACCTCGGCCCACCTCGCCCGGGCCACCCTGGAGGGGATCGCCCTGCAGATCCACGACCTGGTCGAGGCGATGAACGAGGACCGCGGCGCCCCCCTGCACACCTTCAAGGTCGACGGCGGCGCCGCCGCCAACAACTTGCTGATGCAGATTCAATCCGACCTGCTGGCGGTTCCGGTCGTCCGCCCACAAACGGTCGAGACCACCGCCCTCGGCGCCGCCATGCTCGCCGGCCTGGCGGTCGGCTTCTGGAAGGGGCTGGATGACATCCGCCATCACTGGAGCGAGGATCGACGCTTCGCGCCGCACATCGACGAACCGAGGAAACAGGAATTATTGCAGAGGTGGAGGGAAGCGGTCGGGAAGGCCTGAATAAAAAACCGGGCTGGCCACAAAGACAACAAGGCACCTGATGGAGCAGGGAAAAGGGGGCGGGATACTTAGGGAGCGTGCGTCTCCTGCCCCCCTTTATCCGCAGACAGGTCCCAACCAGTCCGAACCGGGAAATTTTTCGTCATGTCATTTCATTGACCAGCCGGGGCACTGAACCTCCTGCTGAATGCCGGGCGCCTATCCGATATTTTTCCGAACCGTTTTCAAGGCCCCAGCAGGAGTCTCACCTGGAAATCGTCGAGCCCTTGGAACTGCGCCTCGTCCATCAGTCCGGTCACATCGATGGAGACGTCGCGACCGGCGTCGGATGCGAACAGGTCGAAGGCGATGGACGCGAGAAACGGCGAGTCGTAGTCGGCGGGAACCAGTCCGCCGACGTCGTACCTGACCAGATCGAGCAATACCGGGACGCGGGGAGCGAAGTCGACGACCTCGAGGAACACGGTGAGGGTCGCCGAGACGATGAGCGCATCGATCGGAATGACCGGCTGCCCGGTCGATCCGTCGAGAGGGAAGTCGAGAAAAGCCCTGTATTCCGGGCGGTTCGGATCGAAACTGTCGATACCGAACAGCACGATATCCGGCCCCCGGGTGATGGTGAACGCATCGAGAACCGGATCGAAAGCAATATCGCCGTCGGTCGGCTGGTCACTGACAATGGTTGAGGTGATTAAAATTCCGGGAGCTGACGGCAGCGTGTATTCCACGGTTAGAAGCGGCGGTGTGGCCGACACGGGACGGTCGTCGATTCCCACCAGTCCGGGGCCGGACACCACGACCCGGTCGCCGTCGCTGCCGCAACCGGTCAGAATTGGAAGCAGCAAACCGACCGACAGAATTCCGATCGCTTGCCAGAAGCGGATCATTCCTCTCTCCTCGTCCGGGGGAGCCTGCTCCGATCCTTACAAGCATACCACAGCGGAGAGACTCCCTGCCGCAACGGATCCGTCGCTGAGCGTTGCAGACTCGAACAAGAAAGAGCAAAAAAGGGGGGGACAAGGGAAAAGGTATTGTCTTACAGGTCATTCAACAACCGATAAATCGTCTGCTGCAGCTCCCATACCTCTTTAGCTACCTCCGCCTCTTCGGCGGCCTCGAACTCCAGCCGCGCCCGGTCGAGGTTGTTGTGCCCCTTCATCAGCACCGGGGTGAGCTTGAACTCGAGACTGATCCTCGGGATCTCGCCGACACTCTCCTTCAGTTCGTCCAGGGCCTTGTCGGCTTTCCTGAGGGCCTTCAGGGCCTCCTTGAGAGACCCTTCGATCTCTTCGCCATGTTTTTTAAGCTGCCGGCCGGTGAAACGGCTGACATCTTCTGACAGACTGCGGTAGCGATCGGATATGGACATCTCGGGCGAAACTCCTCGGCGTTTATTATCGGCCATGGCCGTGAACCGCCATCATAGTCGAAAGCCGCCCCGGACGACAACTCAAAAACCCGGAAAAATGTTGACTTGAGACGAGCCGGACTGCTAGTTTAGCCGTGCATTCAAAAAAACAGAGCCCTAGGGGAGTGTCACACTGAGAGCCTCGGCCGGACCGAGGCGACCCTTTGAACCTGATCCGGGTCATACCGGCGTAGGGAAGCGGCGACGGAAGTACCGGAAACGGGCCGCCTGCTGCGGTCCTTTTTTGTTTTCGAAAAGCGCATGATGCAGATCACCCTGAACGAAAAAACCATCGACATCGAGACCGGCGCGACCCTGCACGCGTTGCGGGAGCGCTACAAGCCCGAAGCCGACGTCGTCATCCACAACGGCCATCCGGTGAAGGAGGATGTGCCGGTCGCCGCCGGCGACCGGGTGGTGCTGATCAGGCGGGGAGAGAAGCCGTCGGCCGAGGAGATGGAGGCGCTGCTCGTGTCGCGCCACACGCCGGGCGTGCACGAAAAGCTGAAGGAGGGGACGGTCGGCATCGCCGGGGTCGGCGGGCTCGGCTCGGCCATCGCCATCGCCCTGGCCCGCTCCGGGGTCGGCCGGCTGATCCTCGCCGACTTCGACATCGTCGAACCGTCGAATCTGAACCGTCAGCAGTACTTCGTCGACCAGCTCGGCCTGCCGAAGGTCGACGCCCTGAAGGAGAACCTGAAGCGGATCAACCCCTACGTTAAGGCAGCCACCTTTTACGGCCGCCTCGACCGGCAGAACATCCCGCAGGTCTTTGCCGGGGTCGACGTCATGGTCGAGGCGTTCGACGCCGCCGACCAGAAGGCGCTGCTGGTCGAGACGTTCCGCAAGCATTCGCCCGGCATCCCGCTGGTCGCCGCCTCCGGGCTGGCCGGGCACGAAACCGCCAACTCGGTGGAAACGCGCCGGGCGGGGAACAATTTCTATCTGGTCGGCGACGGCGAGACCGGCGCCGAGCCGGGACGCGGGCTGATGGCCCCCCGGGTCGGGGTCGCCGCCCATCACCAGGCGAACGCCGTCCTCCGGCTGCTGCTGAACGAGGAGCCCTGAAATGAACATAACGGTAAACGGCAAAGTGCAGCAAGTTGACGACGAGACGTCGATCGGCCGGCTGCTCGAAAAGTTGAACCTCGACCCGGCCCGGGTGGCGGTCGAGCACAACCTCGCCGTCGTGGCGCTGGACGACTTTGAAGAGACCACCATCGCCGAAGGGGACACGCTGGAGATCGTCCAGTTCGTCGGGGGTGGGTAGTAAGCAAAACATTTTCAACGCAAAGACGCAAAGAAGGCTTTTGGACAAGGACTCATTATAAACACAAAAATATCTATTAACTTTCCTTTGCGCCTTGGCGTCTTTGCGTTAAAAACAAGAACATAAGGGTTTTGAAATGGACAAACTGAAAATAGCGGATCGCGAGTTCACCTCCCGGCTGATGGTCGGCACCGGCAAGTTTCCGAGCAACGCGGCGATGGTCGCCGCCATGGAGCAGTCCGGGTGCGAGATCGTCACCGTCGCCCTGCGGCGGGTCGATATCGACAACCCGGAGGACAGCATGCTGAGCCACATCGACCGGAGCAGGTACCTGCTGCTGCCGAACACCAGCGGCGCCCGCGACGCCGAGGAGGCGGTGCGGCTCGCCCGCCTCGCCCGCGCCGCCGGCTGCGATCCGTGGGTCAAGCTCGAGGTGACCCCCGACCCCTACTACCTGCTCCCCGACCCGATCGAAACCCTGAAGGCGGCCGAGATCCTGGTCCGGGACGGCTTTACCGTCCTCCCCTACATCAACGCCGACCCGATCCTCGCCAAGCGGCTTCAGGAGATCGGCACCGCCACGGTGATGCCGCTCGGCTCGCCGATCGGCACCAACAAGGGGGTGCGGACCCGCGAGCAGATCGCCATCATCATCGAGCAGGCGACCGTTCCGGTGGTCGTCGACGCCGGCCTCGGGGCGCCGTCGCACGCTGCCGAGGCGATGGAGATGGGTGCCGACGCCGTGCTGGTCAATACCGCCTTCGCCGTCGCCCGCGATCCGGGCGCCATGGGGGCCGCCTTCAAAAAGGGGGTCGAGGCCGGCCGCGAGGCGTTTCTCGCCGGGCTCGGCGAGCAGAAGGACAAGGCCGAGGCGTCGAGTCCGCTGACCGGATTTTTGAGAAAGGAAGAGAGCTGATTTGCCACGAAGACACGAAGGCACCAAGAAGGGCAAAAACATCAACGCAAAGACGCAAAGTTCAAGCCGGAAAAATACTTGGGTTCATTCTTAAAAAAAATATCCTTTTTTTACGGTTCAAATGAATACGCTACGCCTTTCTTTGCGTCTTTGAGTCTTGGCGCCTTTGCGTTAGAAATTGTCTCTGATCTTTTTCGTAACTCAGCGCCTTCGTCGCCAGAAAGATTCTTATGAGTTTCACAGACGTCATCAATCAATACGACCCGCAGCAACTTCTGACGGAGATCGATGCCAAGTCGTCCCGGGACGTCGAGCGTGCCCTCGCCGCCGAGCGGCTGACCATGGAGGACTTCAAGGCGCTGCTCTCGCCGGCCGCCGAGGAGCATCTCGAGACGATGGCCGGCAAGGCGCACCGCCTCACCCGGCAGCGCTTCGGCAAGACCGTCCTGCTCTACGCCCCGCTCTACATCTCCAACGAGTGCACCAACGGCTGCCTCTACTGCGGTTTCAGCGCCGCCAACAAGGTGCCGCGCCGGACCCTGACCCTCGAGGAGGTGGAGCGGGATGCGAAAGTCCTGCATGACCAGGGGTTCCGCCATATCCTGCTGGTCACCGGCGAGCACCCCGGAGCGGTCGACAACGACCTGCTGGCCGCCGTCGCCGGACGGATCCGGCCGCTGTTCAGCTCGATCGCCATCGAGGTCTACCCGATGGACGAGGCCGGCTACCGGCAGATGGTCGCCGCCGGCGTCGACGGCCTGACCATCTACCAGGAGACCTACGACCGCGCCCTCTACGCCGAGCTGCACCCCTTCGGCAAGAAGCGGGATTACGATTTCCGCCTGCTCACTCCCGAGCGGGGCGGCGCCGCCGGCCTGCGCCGCATCGGCATTGGCTTTTTGCAGGGGCTCGGTCACTTCCGCACCGAGGCGTTCTTCACCGGCCTGCACGCCAGTTACCTGGCCCGGCACCACTGGCGCAGCCTGATCAGCATCTCCTTCCCGCGCATGCGCCCGGCCGAAGGGAGCATGGTACCGCCGAACCCGGTCTCCGACAAGAACCTGGTACAGCTGATCTGCGCCATGCGCCTGTTGATGCACGACTCCGGGCTGGTCCTCTCGACCCGCGAGAGCGCAGAACTGCGCGACAACCTGCTGCCGCTCGGCATCACCCAGATGAGCGCCGGCTCCTGCACCGCGCCGGGCGGCTACGCCGAGAAGACGGAGAGCACCCGGCAGTTCGCCATCGACGACGACCGCACCCCGGCCGAGATCGCACAGCTGCTGCGCGACAAGGGGTACGACCCGGTCTGGAAGGACTGGGATGCGGCGTTTTTGAGTCCGTCGAGAGGATAACGGTTCAAGGGAAAACCTTGATCCTTTTCCTGCCTCCTGTAACCTGTTGTTATGCGTGATATAGGCTTCAACCTCTACCTGATCACCGACCGTCTGAACCTGCCGGCCGGAAAGGACCTGCTCGACCAGGTCGAGGCGGCGTTACGCGGCGGCGTCCGTGCGGTGCAGCTGCGGGAGAAGGACCTCGCCGCCGCCGAACTGCTGCCGCTGGCGCAGCGGATGCGTGAGCTGACCGCGCGCTACGGGGCGAAGCTGCTGATCAACGGTGACATCGAGACCGTCCTCGCCGCGCGCGCCGACGGCGTCCATTTGCCGAGCGACAACCCGCCGGTCGCGGCCGCCCGGCGGCAGCTCGGCCCGCAGGCCCTGGTCGGCGTCTCGACCCACGCCGTGGAAGAAATAGAGTCCGCCGCGCAGGACGGCGCCGATTTCGTCACCTTCGGCCCGGTCTACGCCACCCCGTCCAAGCTGGCATACGGTCCCCCGGCCGGGCCGGAAAAGCTCGAGCGGGCCTGCCGCCAGTCCGTCATCCCGGTGTTTGCCCTCGGCGGGGTCACGCCGGGGAGGGTTGCCGATCTGCACAGTGCCGGCTGCCGGCACTGTGCCTGCATCGGCGCCATCCTCAACGCCGACCGTCCGGAAGACGCCGCCGGAGAGTTTCTCCGGCAGCTGACAACGGGTCCGGCAACCTGAAATATTTCTAACTGGCTTCGCAATTTCAGGATGTTATGATCTAGACAACCTGTGCAAAGCCGGCAAATCCCCATCCGAAGGGAGACGGCATGACGCCATCCCGACTCCGCATCCTGATCATCGACGACGAGGAATGCATCCGCGATTCCCTCTCCCTGCATCTCGCCGGGCAGGGGCACGAAGTCCTGACCTATCCCGTACCGGGCCGTTGTCCGGCCTTCAACGACCACCGCTGCGACCTGCAGGGCGCCTGCGCCGACATCGTTCTGGTCGACCAGAACATGCCCGGGATGTCCGGTCTCGACTACCTCCGGCACCTGACCCGCCACGGCTGCAGGATTCTGCCGCGAAACCGGATACTGATGACCGGCGACGCCGCGCCGGAGCTGGAGAAGGAGGTTCGGAAAATGGGGTGCCAGATTGTCCAGAAGCCCCTGCGGCTGGACCAGCTTGACGAGTTGGTCGACCAGGCGCGCATCTTTCTCTCCACCGACCGCAAGCTCTCCCGAATCGACTGACCGGCAAATATTAAGGGCCACCGCTTATGGCGATGGCCCTTTCGGGACAAGACCCTGCAGCAACGGGGCTTACCAGGTGATGCGGAAGCTGAGATGCGGCCCGCCGATGGTGAAATAGGATGCCGGGTAATAGACGACCGGCTGGCGATAGACAACCCTGGTCGGGACCGGCCGGTAGACAATCTGCTGCGGATACGGTCGATACACCACGTGGCGATCTCTCTCCACCCGGTAGGGCCCGTGCCGGTGTCGGCCATCCCGGAACTTGTCGTAGCGACCGTCATGGCGGCGGTCGTGGTCGCGATCGACCCGGTAGACGTAGTGCTCACGGTCCCGGTCGTAATGGCGATCGGCCCGGTCGCGATCTTTGGCCTCGGAATATGCCGGCGTCAGAACCCAGATCAGCGTCATGGTGATCAGTACGATGATGGCTCTCATCTTGTCCTCCTTTCAACAGCCTGAATGCTGCCTTTTCGTCTGTACGTAAACCTTAGCGCACCCGCCGGAACAAATCATTCGACATCACCTCGCATGCCACCAGATGTCTATTTATATCCTCCTGAATCCGGCAGCTTACGCCTGCAAATGTCGATTCCGGAAAATCGACATTGCCCAAGAATTGTTTTTTTTATTTGTTCTGCGATAAATATATACAGAACTGGAGGAGCGAACGGATGC
>JBFHOZ010000083.1:0-9608 GCA_041592975.1 Desulfuromonadales bacterium | reverse complement strand
GTCGGCCTGAAGGCGTTCACCTACGCCGCCTCCTTCGCCGACTACGACAACGACGGGTTTCTCGACATCTACTGCGCCAACTATGGCGTCGGCGCCAAGAACGTCCTCTATCGCAACAACGGCGACGGCACCTTCACCGACGTGACCGACCTCGCCGGTGTCGGCGATCCCTCCTGGAGCTGGATGGGGGTCTGGAGCGACATCGACAACGACGGCGACGTCGACCTCTACGTCGTCAACGGCCGCTACCCGGTCGGCGAGAGCAACCGGCTCTATCGCAACAACGGCGACGGCACCTTCACCGAAATCGGCCAGCAGGCCGGCGTTGCCGACGGCAACTGGGGCCTCGGCGCCTCTTTCGCCGACATCGACAATGACGGCGACCAGGACCTGTTCGTCTCCAACTACGTCGGCAAGAACAACCTCTACCTGAACAACGGCGACGGCACCTTCACCAGGGCGACCGAAAAGATCGCCGGCGCCGGCGAAGGGTGGGGCAAGGGGCCGACCTTCGGCGACATCGACCATGACGGCGATGTCGATCTGTACGAAGGGGACTGCAAGCTCGCCAACCAGCTCTACGTCAATGACGGCGCCGGCAACTTCGCCAACGTCGCCGACAAGCAGCCGCAGATCCAGTGCTCGACGGTGCGGACCAAGGGGACCGCTTTCGCCGACGTCGACAACGACGGCGACCTCGATCTCTACGTGGTCAACTGGGGGGCGGCCAACAAGCTCTACCTGAACCAGCAGAACGACGGCAACTTCGTCAAGGTCCAGGTCAAGGCCAAGGGCTCCGGCTACGGCGCCAAGGTGGCGCTGGGCAAAGGCGGCAAGCAGCTTGCCGTGCGCGAGCTGAAATCGGCTGACGGTTTCTGCGCGCAGAGCCCGAACGTCGCCCATTTCGGGGTGTCGGGGAGCGATTTCACCGTCACCGTGACCTTCGCCGACGGTACGACACGGACAGCAAAAGCAAACAGCGGTGAGACGGTCACCATCGAACAATAAATTGTCGTCCTTGCGACAGCGGGGATTCATTGAGAACGATGAATGGATTTCCGATCGAAGCCGGGAATGACGCACAAATTCAAAGGAGAACGCCATGAAAAAGTACATGAAGCCCAAAGTGGTCGGCAGCGGAAACGTTCACCCCTGCTGAGTCAGACGAAAACAGGCCGGGCTTGAATGCCCGGCCTTTTCGTTCCAGCGGTGCCAGGCCGCTGACAGCAGACGTCGAAATCTAGCAGAAAGGGCCGCGAACTCTTCCGGCCCTTTCGTCTGTCGATTCAGAAGCCGGTAACGGCCCGCCTGTTCCGGTTGCAATTGTGTCTTCTCATTCCGGTGCCGTCATGGCAGAATCAAGGGGTTACCCAGATTCCCTGCCGAGGTTTTCGATGCGCAATATGTTTTTTTCCATGCTCCTGCTCCTGTTGCTGGCGGTTCCCTCCCACGCCGCCGTTCTCGCCGGCAAGGCGACTGTCGACAGCGACCCGGTCGCCGGCGTCGTCGTGTCGGCCTGGCCGCTCGACGTGCTGTCGTTCACCGACGACGCTCCGCACAACTCGGCCCCCACCGGTGCCGACGGCCTGTTCAAGCTCGACCTGCCGGCGGGCCAGTATTACGTGATCGCCCGCGGCGACGGCCTGTTCACCTATTACGGGCGCAACCCGTTGTCGGTGCCGGCGGAAGGGGTCGACACGGTGAACATGCTGATGGTGCCGACCGCCGGGGCGGTGCCGAAAACCGAGCCGCGCATCGCCGGCGGGGTCATGGGGACCGTAACCCGAAACGGCCGGCCGGTGGCCGGCGCCTCGGTCTCGGTCTATCCCGATCTCTCCAGCCAGTTGAAGGGGTTCGGCCTCGGCATGTCGCAACCGACCGATGAGAAAGGCTTTTTCGAGGTCCCGCTCGAGCCGGGCACCTATTACCTGATCGTCCGCCAGCGCCAGAGCGGCTCCTTCGCCGGGCCGCTGCAGGCCGGCGACCTGTTCGGCTACTTCCCGGGCAACCCCCTGGCGTTGAAGCCGGGCGAGGTCGCCCGGGTCGCCATCCCGCTGATCGAGGTGCCGGGGAAGGTCGAGCGGTTCGCCGACTCCCTGTTCGGCAACACCACCATCTCCGGGACGATTGTCGACACCGACGGGACGCCGCTGGAGGGGCTGCGGGCGCTGCTCTACCGCGACAGCTCGATGCTCAACCGGCCGGAATACGTCTCCCAGCCGACCGGCAAGGACGGCGCCTATGTCATCTCCTTCCCGAAGGGGGGAACCTACTACCTGGCGGCGCGCAACGTCCTCGGCGGGACGCCGGCGCCGGGGGAGCTGTACGGCCGGTACGCCGGCACCAGCGACGGTTCGATCTATGTCCGCACCGGCAAGAACCTGAAGGGTGTCTCGATTACCGTCGAGGAGGTGTGGTAGGCGGTCAAGGGAATGGATGATATAAATCCGCGGGAGTGATGAACCGCTCTTGATAGACAGGGACACATCCCCGAACCGCGGGAAGTGTCCCTGTTTCATGAGGAGGCGGGAAAGGCCGGGGCGGGAATGGCAACCCTGTTATCCCCCGGTGCCATTTTCCTCGTCCGGCTGCGAGTTTCCGCCATTGACAATCTCGATGTCGTCGATGACCACCGGATTCCGGCTGTGTGCCCCTTCGCGGTAGAAGACGAGATGGACCATGCGGGTCTGTGGTCCGGTGACGAAGGTGAATTCCTTTTCGGTCCAGTCGAAATCGCCGGTCAGTTCGACGCCGATGCGCGATCCGAGCAGGTACCGGTTGCTGATCTCCTCGGTGTACTGCTCGCCGATCCAGAGGAACCTGGCGTATTCGAGAATGCCGATGCCGGTTCGTGCCGTGTCGGGGAGCTCCGCCCTGACGCGGTAGCGGACGGTGTATGCCGTTTCCGGTTCGACGCCGATCGGCGAGAAGAAGGCGACCGAGTCGATGGTGTTGATGCCCCGGAAACTCCAGGCCCGGTTCATCGATTCCGGGTCCTGCAGGAGGCCGGAGACCTTGCTGAAGTGGTCGATGAAGGTGCGCCAGAAGGGGTGGCGCTCGTCCTCCGGATCGGGCTGGTAGTCGCCGACACGGGGAAAGAGGGAGAGCTGCGGCCGGGCATCGAAGGTCTCCCGGATCGGCGGCGCCGGCGGCACCCGGTCGTCCCGGTCGCGCGGACCGCCCGGGCGGCGGTAGTCGTAGATCGTCGGCTGGACGATGCCGTCGTCGTTTTCGAATGTTTCGCAGCCGCCCAGGGTGAACGTCAGCAGGACGAGCAGGAACAGGATGGTCAGCCTGGACATCAGTTCTTTTCTCCGTCCGCAGCCGGCGTGCCGGCCGGCTGCGGGTTGCGGGCGAACGCCTCCATGTTCTTGAGGTCGTCGCCGACGCGGCTGTGAAAGAATGCCGACCAGGGGCGCTCCTGCGCCGCCCTGATGATCTTCAGGGCTTCCCCGGTCTTTTCGATCCGGATCAGGATGTCGGCTTCGTTGAGAGGCAGGAACGGGTTTTCGGGGTACACCGCGGTCGCCTTGCGGATCAGCTCCAGGGCCTTGTCCAGCTGCCCGTTCCTGACGCCGGTCTCGGCCATCTGCACATAGGCGGAGGCGTAGCCGGGGTCGAGCTGCACCGCCTTGTCGAGCAGGGCGAACCCTTCGTCCGTGCGTCCCTGCTGGAGACGGACCTGCGACAGGGCGTAGACGATGGCCGGGTCGTCGGGGGCGGTCACCGCCGCTTCCTCGATCAGGTCGCGCGATTTGCTCTCCATGTACATGTTGCCGAGGTACATGGCGTCGGCGTGCAGCTTCCACTGGCGCGGCATCTGCCTGAGGAGCGCCGGGTCGGCGACGATTCTCGCCAGGGCGGAGACCAGGAAGCGGACATCGAGGGAGAAGGTCAGCTCCTCGGTCGAGTAGGAGAGGGTCACGGCGTAGGCCTTCCATTCGGCCTGGCTGATGCGCATGACGGTCCGGTGGAGAATGTCGAAGAGCGGCGTCGCCACCTCGTTCTTGAACAGGCCCTTGAAGTAGCCGGTGTCGATGTGGACCAGGACCGGCTCCGCCAGCTCCGGAAGGGCGTCGGGATGGACCGCCCGGAACGGGATGCCGCGCAGGGTTCCGCTGATGACGCCGTCGGCCTGGGAGAGGGACGTCCCCTCCTCTTCGGTCAGGAAGTCGGCATCGACGACCTGCTGGCGAAAGATATCCAGGGAGAGCTCCTCGATGCCGACCCGGGTCGGGATGACCCAGACCAGCTCCGAGACCAGGCCGTTGTCGATGGCCGCCGAGACGGCCTGTGAGGGAAGCAGGGCCGGGTTCAACCGGTAGTAGCTCCCCCTCTGCCTGAAGTCGTCGCGGCTGCCGGAACGGATCAGTTCGGCGACATCAGCGGTGCGCTCCTCGTCGATCGGATCGAGGAACGGATGGATCGAAAAGAGGACCAGCGCCGGCCTGGCGCCAGCGGTGTGACGCCAGACCTGCAGCGCCTCGGAGGGGAGCTCGAACCTTTCGGCGGTGATCGCCTCCTGGAAAAGCGGCAGCGGGACAGGTGGCTTCAGCTCGACGGCAGCGGCCGCCGGCCCGGTTTTTTCAGGTTTCGGGGTTTCGGTTTTCTGTTCGCATCCGCCCAGGGTGACGAGCAGCAACAGGGAAATCGGAATCAAGTGTCTCATGGAGAATCCTTTCGCCGGAAAACAGCCGCTTTTGTAAGGGAAAAACGCCGATAATGCCATAAGGCATCGCCCTTTTTTCTTTAATCATTTGCCGTTACGCGGTATTCTGTCACCCTGTCATCTGCCAGGAGGTCGCTCATGTCCCGTCGGAATATCATCATTGCCGTTTGTGCGGTCATCGCCGTGATCCTTGCCGTCGTCATGGTCATGCCGGACCGCGAGGAAAAAGCCCGGACCCGGCTCGACGCCGCCTACGAGGTCGAGCAGTCAGGCCAGTTCGACCGGGCGGTCGCGCTTTACGAACAGCTGGTCGCCGAGTACCCCGGGACCGCGGCGGCACGGTCGGCAGGCGAAAGCATCGAGAGGGTCATGAAACACAAATTCCGGGTCGATATCATCGAGACGCGCCGCAGCCTCGACCGGGTCGCGCTGGTCATCAACGGTTACCGGGAGATGCTCGGGGTCATGCCGACCTCGTTGCAGCAGCTCGACGAGGGGGAGTACATGTTCGACTCTGGATACATCGCCGATATTCCGCCGGAGGGGTTCACGTACTACCTCCGGTTCGAGCCGGAGACGTCCAGCTACACCCTCTTCTCGGTCCGGGCCGCCGACGATCAGATCATCCGTTACGACGGGACCGGCAAGACCGACATCATCTCGCGGGAGCGATTGACGGAAGAGACCAGCGAGGAGAAATGGCAGCAGACGGTCAAGGGGAGGGTGGTGTTCCTGCAGCCGGCCACATGATTTGACAGCCGCCAGATTCGAAGAGACGCCCTGCGAGCGTCTCTTTTTTTTGCCGACGCAGCGACCGCTGCCGATGAGCCTGGAGTCTGTTTTACTTTGACATGAAATCCTGAATACGGTGAACGAGGTGTGTCCGCCTCGCATCGCCGGGCTCCCGGAGAGTGAGGCATGTTCCACAAGAGGCCCGCCCCTTTGCGGGAGGCGTTTTCTATTTGATCTTCATGGCCGAATTGTCCTATTAATGAGAAATTATTCGATCCGGGCTCGAAGAAGGTCAGGGAAGCATGAACCTCATGACACCGAAAACCGTCCGCGGCAAGCTGTTTTTCGCCTACCTTGTCCTGGTCGTGCTGTTCACCGGCGGCGGCCTCTTCGTGCTGGTGGAGGTGAACCGTGTCCGGAGTTCCTCGGAGGCTTTTTTCGGCCAGTACGGCGAGACCGAGGCGCTGATCATCTCGTCCCGATTCATGGTCGACGAGATCAGCAACACGGTTCTGGCGCCGCCGAGATCACTTTCGCCCGAAGCGTACATCGAGGATGTCCGGCGACAGCTCGACCGGGTTGTCGAGAAATATCGGCGCTCACTCCTTCCTCCGGGCCTGAAAGTCCGGGTGGAGAAAGCGCTTCCTCGATATCTGCACAGCCTGGCAGCACCGCTGAGATTGCACAGGCGCCCCATCGAGAAGATGGAGTTCGCCGACGATATCGCCGTTCTGTGCATGCGCCAGGCCGAAAAGATCCACGTGGCCGAACTGGTCAACGCCATCGCCGGCATGGTCGACAGCTATACCGACACCCTTTTGACCAACGACCCGGATGAACGCCGCCGTTTCGACGAGCTGGCCGTGCTGATCGAGAACCATCCCGAATACGCCGCCGTTTCCCGGTATCCGGAGCTCAAGGAGGCGGCGCTGGCCGTATTTGCTTCGAACGGCGACTACGTGCAGGCCAGGGAGGCGTTTATCACCGAAAGCCTGCGGCTGGCGGAGGTTCTCGCCGAGGTGGACAAGGCGTTCCACGCCGGTTCGTTGCTGCCGATGCAGCAAGAGCTGCTCGGAAACCTGAAAACCGTATCCCGGATCGTCTTCCTGGTCATGGTCGCCTCGCTCATCCTTGCGACCTCGGCCAGTGTTCTTCTGGCCAGGAGGATCTGGCGCCCCCTGGTGGCGATGGGGGATATGGTCGAGCGGCTGACCGACGGCCAGCTCAGCCACCGCCTGAGGGTCGACGGCGAGGACGAGGTCGCCCAGATCGGCATGGCCATGAACCGCTTCGCCGATCAGCTGAAGGAGACCCTGGAGCAGCTCGACACCCAAATGGCCGAGATGGCATCGATCGAGAGCAATCTGCGCAAAAGCGAGGAATACAGCCGCAACCTCTCGCGGGAATATCAGGTGGTGCTCGATGGCATATCCGAATCCCTGGTGGTCATCAACCGGGAGCGGAATATTGTCTGGTCGAACCGCCAGGCGTCCGAGGAGTTCTTCTCCGAGATCGATCGCCGGCCCCCGGAGGGGGAGGGCGCACCCGACGCGGAGAGCGCCTATTATCTCGGCTTCGAGCAGGTCGACCTCTGCTTCGAGACCGGCGAGAAGTCGGAGGAGATCGTCCGCGGGCGGGACGACCGGTACTACCGCGTCAAGGTTTTCCCTCTCCTCGACGACACCGGCAAGGTCGGGCGGGTCCTGCGGGTGACCAGCAACATCACCGAACAGTACCGTCTCCGCGAGGAGTCGGAGCGATCGAGCCGGCTCGCGTCCCTCGGCGAACTGTCGGCCGGCGTCGCCCACGAAATCAACAATCCCAACAGCCTGGTGATCATCAACGCGCCGATCGTCCGGGATGTATTCGAGGATATCCTGCCGATTCTCGAGGAACATTTCGAACAAAACGGTGATTTCCAGCTGGGAGGTCTCCGCTTTCACCGCATGAAGTACGACCTGCCGCTCATGCTCAAGGAGATGCACGAGGGGGGGATGCGCATACAGCGGATCGTCAACGACCTGAAGAACTTCGTTCGCAAGGGGGAGGCGGTCGATATCGATAGGGTTCAGCTGAACGATGCCGCCGAGGCGGCCGCCAGGCTGACCCGCAACCTGATCGGCAAAATGACCGATGCCTTCACGCTCGACCTGGCGCCGAACCTGCCGGGCGTTGACGGGAATCTTGTACAATTCGAGCAGGTTGTGGTTAACTTGATCCAGAATGCCTGCCATGCCCTGACCGATCGACGGAAGGGGCTCGCCGTCACGACCCGGCTGAGCGGCAACGGCAGGTCCGTCGAGCTCGTGGTCCGCGACGAGGGGTGCGGGATCGCTCCCGAGCATCTCAAGCGGGTGACCGATCCGTTCTTCACCACCCGGCGCAAGGAGGGGGGGACCGGTCTCGGGCTTTCGGTGTCGAAGCGGATCGTCAGCGAGCATGGCGGTTCGATGAATATTTCATCCACGCAGGACAAGGGGACGACGGTGACCGTCAGTTTCCCGGTTCCGCAATAGAAAGGGAGAATATCCGGAATGAGCTGGCTTCACCCGTCTTCATCAATCCTCCTGGTCGATGACGAGCGCCCCTTTCTGCGCTCCATGTCGGTCACTCTCGAACGGTCCCTCGGAATCAACAACGTCATCCTCTGCGACGACAGCCGCGACGTCCTCGATATCCTGGCCGAGAAGAGGGTCTGCCTGATCCTGCTCGACATGATGATGCCGCACACGACCGGCGAGGAGCTGTTGCCGCAGATCATCGAAAAGTACCCGGAAGTCCCGGTGATCATCCTCAGCGGCATGAACCAGGTCGAGGTGGCCGTGCAGTGCGTCAAGGTCGGCGCCTTCGATTATTTCGTCAAGGCGGCCGAGCAGGAGCGTCTGCTCGCCGGGATTCAGCGGGCCCTCTCTTTCCAGGAGCTGAAGCAGGAGAACGTGGCCCTCAGTTCGCGGGTGCTGCACGAGGTGCCGGTGTATCACGAGGCGTTTATCGACACGGTCACCCGCAATCCGCAGATGCTGGCGATCTTCAATTACGTCCAGGCGATCGCCGCCGGGCGTGAGCCGACCCTGATCACCGGCGAGAGCGGCACCGGCAAGGAGCTGATCGCCCGCGCGCTGCACCGTCTCTGCTGCCCGGACGAGCCCTGGGTGGCGCTCAACGTCGCCGACTACGACGAGCAGGGGTTCGCCGATGCGTTGTTCGGTCATGTGCGCGGCGCCTTCCAGGGGGCGGTCAAGGCCAGGGACGGGATGCTGAAGCAGGCCGGATCGGGCATCCTCTTCCTCGACGAGATCGGCAGCCTCAGCGAGGCGTCGCAGATGAAGCTGATGCGCCTCGTGCAGGAGGGGGAATACCGCCCCCTGGGCTCCGACAGGCCGGAGCTGTTCCGTGGGCGGATCGTCTGCACCAGCAACCAGGATCTCGAGGTCAAGGTCGTCACCGGGGAGTTCCGCAAGGACCTGTTCTACCGGATCAAGTCGCACCACATCGAGCTGCCGCCGCTGCGCGAACGGCCTGACGACATCCCGCTGCTGCTCGACAATTTCCTCATCGAAGCGGCCGAATCGATGGGCAAGAAGGTCCCTTCCTACCCGGACGAGCTGCCGGTGTTGCTCGGCACCTACCATTTCCCCGGCAACGTCAGGGAGCTCCGCTCCATGGTCTTCGAAGCGGTCGGGCACCACACCTCGCGGCTGCTGTCGATGGACGTCTTCAAGAAGGCGATCGGGTCGGGCCGTCCGAAGCCGAAGGGCCAGCCTGACGGCCAGAACCAGAACATCTCCTTCGGCTCCCAGCTGCCGACTCTGGCGGAGGCCACCCAGGCCCTGATCGAGGAGTCGATGAAGCGTTCCCACGGCAACCAGTCGATCGCCGCCAAGATGCTCGGGATCACCCGCCAGGCCCTGAACCAGAGGATCAAGAGGAAGGAGAGGGAGGAGGAGAGCGATTGAATTCGTTCCCGTTTCCGGCGCATCGAGGGCCAGGCTTTTTGCCTGGCCCTCTTTTTTTTCGGTGCGTCGCCGTGCGATCTCGTGTCTTTTCGTCCTGTCCGGTGCGGCGTATTCACTGCCGGATGGTTAAATGGCGTCTCATCCTGCCACCCTTCTTCCCGTTGACCGCGCCCCGCCCTTTCATTAGTAAAAATTAAACACAGCAACAAAAATTGCTGTGTGAATCTTTGTTGTCAGGAGCTTATTGCCTT
>JBFHOZ010000082.1:0-9665 GCA_041592975.1 Desulfuromonadales bacterium | reverse complement strand
CGGTCTCCTCGAGGACCCGGTCGATCATCTCGATCAGGTTGGGATCGGCGAACTGCTTTGCCGAAACGTTGATGCCGATCCGGAACGCCTCGCCGAATTTCTGCTGCCACTCGACCGCCTGGCGGCAGGCATTCAGCATGACCCACTCGCCGATCGGGAAGATCATGCCGTTGTTTTCGGCCAGCGGGATGAAGCGGTCCGGCGGAATCGACCCTTTTTCCGGATGGTACCAGCGTATCAGCGCCTCGGCGCCGACGATCCGCCCGGAAGGGGCGTCGATCTGCGGCTGGTAGTGGATGGTGAACTGGTTCTCCTGCAGCGCCTTGCGAAGCCCGGTTTCGAGAAAGAGATGCTCGTGCGCCATCTCGTTCAACTCGGCGGAATACATCTGCAGGTTCGTCCGCTCAAGGCTGCAGGCCCTCTCGGCGGCGGTGTGGGCATAGCGGACCAGGTTCTGGGGGTTGTCGGTGTCGTCGGGAAAAAGCGCCACGCCGAACGAGGCGTTGACGAAGAACTCCCGCCCTTCGATATCGATCTGCGGCTCCAGATACGAGTTGATCTTGTCGACGATCCGGGCGATGTTCTCCTTGGCAACGATCCCCGGCAGGAGCATCAGCAGGCTGTCCTTTTCATAGCGGGCGACGGTATCGTCGGGGCGGATGCTGGCGCCGACGATTTCGGCGATGCGGCGGACCAGGATGTCTTCGACCGGACGGTCGAACGTGTCGGTGATCTGGATGAAGTTATCGATCTGCACCACCGCCACCGCCACTTTCCTGCCGAGGCGCTCGGCGTGGGACATCGACTGGGCGAGACGGTCGTCGAAGAGGGCCCGGTTCGGCAGGTTGGTCGTCTTGTCGAAATGAGCGAGATAATGCAGGGTCGATTCGGCAACGTTGCGCTGCCGCTCGCTCTCGGCGAACAGGACGAACTGCTGCTTCAGCTTCATGGAGAAGAACAGGATGACCACCAGCCCCGCCAGCCAGAGGAGCGTCGCCATCACCAGGACGTAGACCGACTTGCCCCACTCGCTCTCCAGAAACGGGGAGAACGGGATCATTATGCTGATGCCGCCACGGATATCCCCGACCTCGTAACCCTGGTCGAAGTGGCATTCGAGGCACGACGCTTCGGCGCGCAGCGGTATGATGGTCCGTGCATACCTGACCCCTTCGTGAGGGACAGGGCGCTGTAATCCTCGCCGCCGAAGCGCTCCAGCTGCTTGAACGCCAACTTCTCCCAGTTGTCGGCGGCGTTGTCGGGATTCATCAGGTCGAGGCTGGTCAAGCGGTTGATGAAGTCGTTTTTGCTGTTGCTCAGCCGGTACACCTGCAGGGTCATGCTGGCCGGACTGACCAGGGTCAGCCTGACCCCATCGTTCGTTTCGACATCCCGGTCGTGGATGAAGGAGAGCAGCGGGTTCGGCTGCACGTCGTCGTTAACCGGCACGTAGATGCCGCCGAAGCCGGCAACCCACTGCCGGTAGAGCATGTCGCGTTCGGCAATCGCCTTTGCCCTGATGAACGCCTGGTGCTTGGCGTTCACCTGGGTTTCGCTGGCGATAAAGCCGATCGACAGCACGAAGATGACCGTCCAGAGCGCAATGAGAATCGCTGCATAGCGTCTGAAGGGGGGCTGCGTGTATTCAAGCTCTTCCATCAAGGGCAGTCTCTCCCGTCGGCCTTCCGTCAGGGTCAGGCCTGGCGGCCTGACTCCTCGTTCATCCGGGCGCGCATGGCGACATTCGGGTTGCGGCGCAGCAGCACCGAGCCGGACTGTGTATCGAAGATCACCTTGCGCCCCATCTCCCCCCAGACATCCTGGCTGACGACCCGGATCCTCTCCTCCTCGAGCATGCGGAAGGCGAGCTCGACGTTCCTTTCGCCGACCGCCAGCGCCCCCTCGGTGCGGCTCCACATCGAGGCGCCGCCGAAAACCTTGGCGATCAGCTCACCGTTGCCGGCGATGCGACGCACTTTTTCGATCAGTCGGGTGATGGCGATATTGCCGTATTTCGGCGTCGGCAACCCCTCCCCGTTCCAGAGCGGCAACAGATAATGATTGATGCCGCCGACGCCGGCGGCCGGGTGCCAGATACAGACCGCCACGCACGAACCAAGAACCGTCGTCACCAGGTGCTGCTCCCGGTGCGCGAAGATCGTCCCGGGAAACAGGTAGTGGGTCTTTATGTCCTGGTTTCTCAGGGGCTGCAACATCTGTCTCCGTCAGAACTGTTCGGCATCGTCGAAGATGAACATGTTTCCTTCCCGGGCGACATCCCGCACCACCGCATCCGGCTCGGGGAGGCGGATGATCACCCGACAGCCCCTGTCGACATCACTGTCCAGCTCCAGCTCTCCGCCGAGCATCTCGACCAGCGAACGGACGATGCTCAGTCCCAGGCCATGCCCGCGGTGACTCTTGGTCGTCCCGGTCTCGAGCTGTCGGAAGCGATCGAAAATGGACTCCTGGGCGTCTTTCGGAATCCCCTTGCCGTCGTCCCGGACGACGATGTTCAGTTTGCCGGCGTCAATGCGGACAGCGACGTCGACGTGGCCGGCCTCTGAGCCGAACTCGACCGCGTTGCGGAGCAGGTTCATGAGGATCAGCCGCACCATCCGTGCATCGGTCGAGAAGGAGAGCGGCTTTTCACGATCGGCCTTGATGGTCATTTTCTTCTCGGCCAGTTGAAATTCCTGCGCTTCGACGACCCGGTCGACAATCGTCGCGAGATCGACCTGGGCGAATGCGGGGTCGGCTTCGCCCGCCTCGAGCTCGGCGGCGACGAAAATATTCTGCAGCTGAAAATCGAGGGTGAACGCCTCGTGGTAGATCATCCGGGCGATCGACGTACATCGCTCCGACTCGTTCTGGCTGCAGAGGCATTGTTGCGACAGCCCCATGATCGAGGTCAGCGGGTTGTTGATCTCGTTGCGGATGTTCGACAGAAAATGACTTTTTAGCGCCTCCGACTCCTGCAGCTTGGCGTTCATCAGCTCAAGCTTCCGGGTCATCTCGCGGAGATCCTCCAGCGCCTTCTGGTTGAATGCGAAGCGCTCCTCAAGTTCCTTGATCAGCTCATCGTCCGTTAACCGTTTCATTGCGGGTCACTTCCTCCTCCGGCACTTTTCCGGCCGGCGTGGTCAGGTTGCACGGTGTCATCCCGTACCAGACGCAAAACCTTGTCGGCTATTTTCTCCAGCGGCAGCACGTGATCGACCGCCCCGTGCTTGATCGCCTCGTTCGGCATGCCGAACACGACGCAGCTCTCCTCGCTCTGGGCGATGTTGATCGCCCCGGCCTGCTTCATCTCGAGCATCCCCCGGGCGCCGTCGTCCCCCATGCCGGTCATGATGACGCCGACGGCGTTGGCGCCGGCGTAGCGGGCAGTCGAGCGGAACAGAACGTCAACCGACGGCCGGTGGCGGCTGACCAGCGGACCGTCCATCAGCGAAACGAAATACCGCGCGCCGCTTCTTTTCAGAAGAACGTGCCGGTTGCCGGGTGCGATCACGACCCGCCCCTGGATGACCGAATCGTTGTCTTCTGCCTCCTTGACCGTCACCCGGCAGCTCTCGTTGAGCCGCCTGGCGAAGGCGGCGGTGAAATGCTCCGGCATGTGCTGCACGATAACGATGCCGGGGGCGTCGTAAGGGAGGGCGGTCAAAAAACTCCGGATCGCCTCGGTGCCGCCGGTCGAAGCCCCGAGAACGACAATCTTCTGCGTCGTCTCGAGGGTCATGCCGGCCTTCGGGCGGGGGAGGATGGCATCGGCCGACAGTTTCGGCTCGACTGCCCGGGTCGCGTCGGAGAGCTTGCGGATCCGGGCTACCGCGGCGGCCCGGATGGCATCGCAGATGACGATTTTCGACTCCTCGAAAAACTGCCGGGCGCCGCTCTTCGGCTTGTTGATGATTTCGACCGCGCCGTACTGCATCGCCTTCAGGGTGGCATCGGCCCCCTTCTCGGTGAGGCTGGAGCAGATCACCACCGGAATCGGGTGCTGCGACATGATCTTCTGCAGGAACGTCAACCCGTCCATCCGCGGCATCTCGACGTCGAGGGTGATGACGTCCGGCTTCTGCTTGGCGATCTTGCCGGCGGCGATCAGGGGATCGGCCGCCGTCGCGATCACCTCCAGGTCTCCGGAGGCATTGATGATCTCGCTCAACGCCTGGCGGACGACCGCCGAGTCGTCGACAACGAGAACCTTCAGCTTTTCCTTGGGCATAAACAGCTTCTTTCCGCCTCGCTAAATCACGCAGTCCAGTACACGTCAATTCTTCTGGTAAACCGCCGGCGCCAGCTGGCGCAACGGCAGGGGCATCCCGCTCAACGTTTCGGAATGGCCCATGAAAAGATAGCCGCCGGAGCGAAGGCACCGGCACAGTCGCTCGAGAAATCGCTCCTGGGTCACCCGGTCGAAATAGATAATGACGTTGCGACAGAAGATGATGTCCTTCTGCTCGCCGACCTCGTACTTGTCGCCCATGAAGTTGACCCGACCGAAGCGCAGTTTTTCCCTGAGTGCCGGCACGATCCGCACCTGAGGCGACTCCGGGTTCTTGCTCCTGAGGAGATACTTCTTCCTGAACTTCTCGTCAACCGGATCGATCTTGTCGCGATGATAGATGCCGAGCCGGGCCTTCTCCAGCACCTGCGTGGAGATATCGGTCGCCAGAATCTCGAAATCGACCTTCCGGTTCTGCCAGAGGTAGTCGTCGAGCACCATGGCGATGGTGTACGGCTCCTCGCCGGTCGAACATCCCGCCGACCAGATGCGGAGCGGCCTGTCGACACCGGCGCCGGTCCCCGGAATCAGCGCCGGCAGGGCGCGCTCGACCATGAAATCGAAATGGCGCGGTTCCCGAAAAAAATCGGTCTTGTTGGTCGTGACCACGTCGATCATGTTGATCAGTTCGTCGACCATGCCGTCCTTGCTGAAGAGATATTCCCGGTACGCCTCGTACGAATCGAGGCCGAGGGCACGCAGCCGCTTGCGCAGCCGCGCCTCGAGCATGCTCCGCTTGTGCGGCGGCATCTTGATGCCGCACTGTTCGTAGATCAGGCTGGCGAACCGGGAAAAATCCTGGTCCGAGATACGCAGGCCGGTCAGGTCACGAACCAGTGGCCGTCTTTCCGGTTCGTCGGTGTGATCGACGACCGAACCCGGCTGTTTTCTGTCGGTGTCACGCTCCATGACCGCTCCGGACAAATTTCAGAACTCGAGCCGGCTCCGTCGCCGTCCCTTTCGCCGGGGAGCGGCAGATCCCCGTCTGGCGATCCCCCCGGTCCGGCAGGACTGCCGCCGGGTGCGGCATGTCCGCTGTGGCCAACATGGCGAAATCAATGGTTCCGCTCCGCTTCATAGCCTTCCTCCGTCAAATCGGCAGGCAGCGCCGCCGGCAGGTGCATGCCGACGCCGGCGGCGCTGCCGGGCTGCTATTCAACGGCCTCCGCCTCTTCGCTGATACTCTGGGCGAACGCAAGGTCATCCGCCGAAAAGACCCGATTGATATCGAGGATGATGACGAACTTGTCGCCCATGTTCCCCATCCCCTTGATAAACTCGGTTTTCAGCTTCGTGCCGATCCGCGGCGGCGGTTCGATCTGGCTTTCGTCCATATCCATCACTTCCTGAACCGAATCGGCCAGCGCGCCGACGGTAACCGGCTCGCCATCGACGTCGACCTCGACAACGATGATGCACGAATCACGGGTTTTCTCCTTCGCCGCCATGCCGAACTTGAGGCGCATGTCGACCACCGGCACCACCGAGCCGCGCAGATTGATCACCCCGAGCATGTAGGCGGGGGTCTGCGGTACCCGGGTCACGCCGGTGAAATCGAGCACTTCCTTGGCCATGATGACATCGATGGCGAAGATGTCCTCGGCCAGCCGGAACGTGAGAAATTGCGATGCATCGGTTTTTTCAGCGACACTCATATCCTCTCTCCTCCTCTATTCAGCTGATCAGTAACGCTCGAACTCCTCGTCCAGCCTGTCCGACCGGCCGCTCATGCCGAAATCGATCCCGGCATCGCCGCCGTTCCCCTTTTTGCGGGTATCGCCCTGCGGCAGCGCCTTCTGGACCGGCCCTGAATCCTGCTGCCGGTTCATGTGCGCGAGCTTGATGCGCCGGGCATCGACCGCACCGGGAGCAGAGGCGCGCCCGTCTGTCCGGAAATAGCCGATCATGTTCTGCAGCTGCTCCGACTGGCTGGAGAGCTCCTCGGCGGTCGAGGCCATCTCCTCCGATGCCGAGGCGTTCTGCTGGATGACCTGGTCGAGCTGCTGGATGGCGCGGTTGATCTGCTCGGCGCCGGCGTCCTGCTCCTTGCTGGCGGCGGAGATCTCCTGCACCAGCTCGGCGGTCTTCTGAATGTTCGGCACGATCACCTTGAGCAGCTCGCCCGCCTTCTCGGCGACCTCGACGCTGGAGACCGACAGCTCGCTGATCTCGCCGGCGGCGACCTGACTCCGCTCGGCCAGCTTGCGCACCTCGGCGGCGACCACCGCGAACCCCTTGCCGTGCTCGCCGGCGCGGGCCGCCTCGATGGCGGCGTTAAGCGCCAGCAGGTTGGTCTGCCGGGCGATCTCCTCGATGATCATGATCTTGTCGGCGATCTCCTTCATGGCGCCGACGGTGTTGTCGACCGCCTTACCGCCCTCCTGGGCATCCTCGGATGCCTTGATGGCGATCTTTTCGGTCTCCAGGGCGTTGTCGGCGTTCTGGCGGATGTTGGCGGTCATCTGCTCGATGGAGGACGAAGCCTCCTCGGCCGCCGCCGCCTGCTCGCTGGCCCCCTGCGACATCTCCTCGGAGGAGGCGCTCATCGCCTGGGCACCGGTGGCGACATTGTCCGACGAGAGCCGGACGTTGTTGATGACCTCGGTCAAATTGTCGACCATCGACGCCAGCGCCTTGAGCAGCGTGTCCGCGTCGGAGCGGGGGGCGATGGTGACGCCGAGATCGCCGCCGGCGATCCGGTCGGCCATCCGGGCGACGTCGCGGTTGGCCTCGACCATCTCCTTCATCGCCCGGAGCAGAACACCGGTTTCATCCGTGCTGCTGGCATCGATTTTCACGCCGAGGTCGCCGACCGCCATTCTCCGGGCGGTATCGACCGCGGTTTCCAGCGGCCTGACGATGCTCCGGGTGATCAGGAATGTGATGCTGACACCGACAAGCAGGGCGATCGCCCCGAGGATCATCTGCAGGGTCTTGACCCGCTGCGAGGCATCGATGATGGCGGCGCTTTTCGCCTCGATCTCGTCGACCTGCCGCTGCTGGAACCTGCCCATCATGCCGGCGATCCGGGTCGAATCGGCATCGAACTCTTCCATGACGATATTTCCGGCCTCGACGCCGCCGTTGATGTAGGCCTCGGCCATCCGCGTGCCGGTGGCGACGAACGCGTCGAAGGCCGCCTCGATGTCGTCCAGCTGCCGCAGCGATTCGCGGTCGTTCTCGTCGCGGAACATGTCCCGGAAGCGGCTCACCCCTTTCCTGAACTCTTCCGCGTGCTCCTCGGCCTCGGCATAAACCGCGCGGTCGCGAGTCGCCGAGGCGTCGGTCAGAAACTGCTGCACCTGGACGGTGTTGTAGACCATCCGGTCGGCGAGCAGCGTGAACGGGAGGCTCTCCGAGACGACGTGCTCCGTGCTGTTGTCGACCGTTTTCAGCGACCAGAAGGTGATCACCGTCGTCAGCAGCATCAGAGACAGAACGATGCCGAAGCCCAACCCCAAACGATTCCCTACTTTCAGATTCTGCAGTACCATTTTAACCTCCGTTTCATTTCTAGGTTCCCCAACCTACTGCGAGTTAAAATCGGCTACGCTGTTTCAGAAAATTGCAATCGCCCCCTCCTTTCCGTTTATGAAGCCGCCCGTTCGAGCAGGGCGGCGCCCTCGACAATTTGCGGCAGATCGAGAATCAGGGCGACCTTGTCGTCCCCGAGGATGGTGGCGCCAGACAGGCCGTTGACCCCCTGATACATCTTCCCGAGGGATTTGATGACCGTCTGGTGCTCGCCGATCACGTGATCGACCACGAATCCGACCCGCGCCCCTTCGTAGTTGACGATCACGATCTGCTCGATCTCCCTCTCCACCCCGGAGAGAGAAAAATATTGCTTCAGGTGCACATACGGCACGATTTGACCGCGGACGTTCGCCAGGTTGCGCTCGTTGGCCAGGGCCTCCTCCCGCCGCAGTTCGACACACTCCTCCACCGAGGAGAGCGGGAACACGTACGACTCGCCGGCGATATCGACCAGCAGACCGTCGATGATCGCCAGGGTCAGCGGCAGCTTGATGCTGAAGACGACCCCCCTGCCGGGGTCGCTGACAACCTCGATGGAGCCGCGCAGCTCCTCGACCGAGCGTTTGACGACGTCCATGCCGACGCCGCGACCGGAAACGCTGGTGACCTGGCCGGCGGTCGAAAACCCGGGAAGAAATACCAGATTGTAGAGGTCCTTGTCGCTGATGTCGGCGTCGTGGGGGACAAGCCCCTGGGCGACAGCCCGCTGGCGCACGGCGTCGCGATCGAAGCCGCGTCCGTCGTCGGCGATGCTGATAATGACGTTGGCGCCGGAATGCTTCGCCGTCAGACGGACGGTCCCGGCCGCCGGCTTGCCGCTCGCCCGACGGGCATCGGGCGACTCGATACCGTGGTCGATGCAGTTGCGGATCAGGTGAACCAGGGGGTCGTTGAGCCGCTCGATGACAGTCTTGTCAAGCTCGGTCTCGGCCCCTTCGGTGACCAGGTTGACATCCTTGCCGAGCTCCGAGCAGAGATCGCGCACCAGCCGGCGAAAGCGGTTGAAGGTGGTGCCGATCGGCAGCATGCGGATATTGAGGACCTCGTCGCGCAGCTCCCAGGTCAGCCGCTCGACGACTTCGGAGATGGAAATCAGCTCGCTGTCGACGTCTCCGGAACAGTACTGGCTGAGCCGCGCCTGGACCGTGACCATCTCGCCGATCAGGTTGACCAGCTTGTCGAGCCGCTCCGAACGGACCCGGATGCTGCTGGAAATTTCGGTCTTCTGGCGGATCTGGCGGATATCCTTCACCCGCTTCTGTTCGCTCAGCGCGGCCTCGACCTTTCCGGTCGATACCAGCCCCGACTTGACCAGCTCCTCGCCGAGCTGCTTCTTGCTCTTGAGCGCCTCGCTCAGGGCTTCCGGCTTGAGGTCGCCCCGCTCGACCAGGATCTCTCCGAGCCGCTTGTAGTCGGGCTCGGTGTCGAGCATGCCGCCGTCGTCGATCGGGTCCACCTTCAGTTCGGTGCAGTGGTCCTCGACGAACATGAAGATATCGTAGATCGCATCGATCCCCTTGCCGGTCGTCAGGATGATGTCCCAGTAGAGATAGCAGAACTCCTCCTTGAGCTTGTCGAGAGGGGGAATCTCGTCAAGCTGCGGGACGACCAGGCAGCTCCCGAGGTGCTTGACCGAGCGGGAGATGAAGGCGCTCTTCTGCTCGGCGGAACGCCGAGCGGAGCCGCTCGAGCCGACCTCCCTGTCGGTGAGTCGAGCATTCCGAGCCCAGCGAGACCTCGCTCTGCTGGATCTCATGTTCGCCACTGGCCTTCGCGTCGGGGAGGTGGTTAGCCTCGACCTAAAAGATTACGTGGCCGCCGAGCGGGCACTCCGAGT
>JBFHOZ010000081.1:0-9764 GCA_041592975.1 Desulfuromonadales bacterium | reverse complement strand
CTGTATCGTCGGCGAGAACGTCAGGATCGGGCGGGGGAGCTACCTGCACCCCGGGGTGGTGCTGTACGACGATGTCGTCGTCGGCGAGGACTGCCAGATCCATGCCGGTGTCGTCATCCGCGAACAGTGCCGGGTGGGGAACCGCGTCATCCTGCATCCGAACGCGGTCATCGGTGCCGACGGATTCGGTTTCGCTCCTGACGGCGAGACCTATTTCAAGATTCCGCAGGTCGGCATTGTCGTCATCGAGGACGACGTCGAGATCGGCGCCTGCAGCTGCGTCGACCGGGCTGCTTTCGGCCAGACCCTGGTCGGTGCGGGGAGCAAGATCGACAACCTGGTGCAGGTCGCCCACAATGTCCGCATCGGCAAAAACGCCATCCTGGTGGCTCAGGTCGGTATTGCCGGGAGTTCGGTGATCGGAGATCACTGCACCTTCGGCGGCCAGTCCGCCTCGGTCGGCCACAACAAGGTCGGCAACAACGTTACCGTCGTTGCCCGCGGAACCGCCGCCGGCGAAATAGAAGACAACCAGACCGTTGCCGGGTTCCCGATGATGCCGCACAAGGAGTGGCTGAAGGCCAGCTCGGCGTTCA
Source organism: Desulfuromonadales bacterium (assembly GCA_041592975.1). Lineage (GTDB taxonomy): Bacteria > Desulfobacterota > Desulfuromonadia > Desulfuromonadales > UBA2294 > BM707. The sequence continues at coordinate 9,168 of JBFHOZ010000081.1, read as the reverse complement.
GCAAGCTGCCGGAGATGCGCAGGGAGCTGAGCCGGTTGCAGAAGAAGATCGACGAACTCGAAAAGAGATTGAAGGAGAGATGATTGGCCATGGTTTACGGAATTACTGAGATCATGGAAATGCTGCCGCATCGCTACCCGTTCCTGCTGGTCGACAGCATCCTGGAGATCCGGGAAGGGAAAGGGATCGTCGGCCAGAAGAACGTGACGATCAACGAGCCGTTCTTCCAGGGGCATTTCCCCGGGCACCCGATCATGCCGGGGGTGCTGATCATCGAGGCGATGGCACAGGTCGGCGGCATCTACGGGCGGGTGACCGGCGAGCACGGCGAGGACTCGGTCACCTATTTCGTCGGCATCGACAAGGCCAAGTTCCGCAAGCCGGTCGTTCCCGGGGACGTTCTGCGGATGGAGCTCGAGCTCGGAAACTACCGCCGCGGCATCTACACCTTTACCGGCAAGGCCTACGTCGGCTCAACCCTGGTGGCGGAGGCGGAGCTGAAGGCGACATTCGCCCCGCGGGAGAAAAAATGATGATACACAGCACAGCGATCGTGCATCCGAGCGCCAGCATCGCCGAGGGGGTCGAAATCGGGCCGTATTCGATCGTCGGCGAAGGGAGCACCATCGGCGCCGGAACCATTGTCGGCCCGCATGTCGTGATCGGCGACTGGACCGAGATCGGCAGGGAGAACCGGATATTCCAGTTTGCCTCGATCGGTGCGCCGCCGCAGGATCTCAAGTTCAGGGGTGAGAAGACGACGCTGAAGATCGGCGACCGCAACTCGATCCGCGAGTCGGTGACCATGCACCGCGGCACCGGCGACGGCGGCGGCGAGACCATCGTCGGCAGCGACAACCTGTTCATGGCCTATACCCATGTCGCCCACGACTGCCGGGTCGGAAACCACGTCGTCATGGCCAACTGCGCGACCCTCGCCGGCCATGTCGAGGTCGGCGATTATGCCATCCTCGGTGGGCTCTCCGCGTTTCACCAGTTCGTCCGCATCGGCAGCCACGTCATGATCAGCGGCGGCGCCATCTCCACCCAGGACATTCCGCCGTACACGATCGCCCAGGGGGACCGGGCGACGACCCACGGGATCAACTCCATCGGTCTCTCGCGGCGCGGTTTCTCCAAGGAGGCGATCCGGGCGATCAAGAATGCCTACAAGCTGGTCTTCCGCTCCGAGCTGCGCCTCGAGGACGCCCTGGCGAGGATCGACAACGAGTACGGCGATGTTCCCGAGGTGAAGGTATTTGCCGACTTCATCAAGGGGAGCGAGAGGGGGATCGCGCGCTGATTAGCCGGACAGCCGGTACTGTCAGCGATCATCCGGCCGCCCCTGCGGTCGACCGATTTGTCGAGCCCGGGATTTATTCCCGGGCTGTCGCGTTTCGTATATGACGAGTTATCTGGAACCATGAACTGGGAAATTTACCGAAAACTACTGGCTTATATCCGCCCCTACAAGGGCCGCCTGGCCATCTCGATCATCGCCTCGATCGGCGTCGCCGGCTCCGACGCGGCGGCGGCAAAGCTGGTTCAGCCCTTTATCGACTGGATCATCGTCGAAGGGCAGTCCGCGTATCTCACGGTCGTGCCGCTCATCGTCGTCGGCCTGGCGACCTTCAAGGGGATCTCCCGCTACGGGCAGGAATATTTCATCCGGACCGCCGGGCAGCTGGTGATGCTCGATCTGCGCAACGAGGTGTTCGGGCACACCATGTCACTCTCCATGCGCTATTTCACCCGCGTGCCTTCGGGTACGGTGATGTCGCGCATCCTGAACGACATCACCCTGATTCAGGCATCGGTCGCCGAGGTGCTCGTCGGACTGCTCAAGGAGTCGATGACCCTGGTTTCCCTGACCGCGGTCGCTTTCTATGCCGACTGGAAGATGGCGCTGATGGCCTTCATCGTGCTCCCCCTTTCGGCCTGGCCGGCGGCGTCCATCGGCAGGAGTATCAAGAACTATTCGCAAAAGGGGCAGGCGGCCATGGGGGACCTGACGACGGCCCTGGAGCAGTCGTTGTCGGGCATCAAGGTGATCAAGGCGTTCGGCACCGAAAATGCGGAAGTTGAGAAATTCAAGGCGGAAAACAGGGCCTTTTACCGTTTTTTCCGCAAGGTCATCAAGTACGACGCCGCCTCGTCGCCGGTCATGGAAATTCTCCTGTCGATCAGCGGGGCCGGTGTCCTGTGGTATGGGCTGAACCGGGTCTTCTCCGGCGACATGACCCAGGGCGAGCTCTTCTCGATCCTGGCTGCGGTCCTGTTCATGTACACCCCGGCGAAGAAGCTCTCCAAACTCTACAACCGGATCCAGCAGGCGATCGGTGCCGCCGAGAGGGTCTTCGAGCTCCGGGCGGAACCGGTCGACGTCGGCGACCGGCCGGGCGCAGCCACGCTGAACAAGGTGAACGGGGAGGTCCGCTTCGACGGGGTCAGCTTCGCCTACGACGACGAGAAGGTGCTGGACGATTTCTCGTTCACCGCCAGACCGGGCGAGGTCGTCGCCCTGGTCGGCTCGAGCGGTGCCGGCAAGACGACGGTCGCCGGCCTGCTGAACCGCTTCTACGACGTCACCGACGGCGCCATCCGGATCGACGGAACCGACATCCGCGAGGTGACCCTGGACAGCCTGCGCGCCAACATCGCCCTGGTCGACCAGGAGACCTTCCTGTTCAACCAGACGGTCCGGGACAATATCCTCTACGGTTGTCCGTCGGCCGATAGCGGCAAACTCGACGACGCCATCGACCAGGCCTTTGCGCGCGACTTCATTGCGCAGCTTCCGGAAGGCCTGGATACACGCATCGGTGATCGCGGTGTGCGGCTCTCCGGCGGCCAGCGTCAGCGGCTCTGTATCGCCCGCGCCATCCTCCGCGACGCACCGATTCTGATCCTCGACGAGGCGACCAGCGCCCTCGACACCGAGAGCGAGTCGATGGTGCAGAAGGCGCTGCAGAACCTGATGAAGAACCGGACGACGATCGTTATCGCCCACCGGCTCTCGACGGTCATGCACGCCGACAATATCCTGGTGCTCGACAGGGGACGGATCGTCGAGCAGGGAAAACACGAGGAGCTGATCAGCCACGACGGGCTTTACCGGCGCCTCTATTCGATGCAGTTTCAGAATGGCAACGAAGCGGAATCCATATAACAACTGGTTCATGTTCACCCTGCTCCCCTGGGTCGCCTCGGTGATCATCCGCATCATCCACCTGACGATGCGGATCGAATACCTCCACCCGGAGCATCCCCGGCAGATCTGGGAGCGGGGGGAGAACTTCATTCTCGCTTTCTGGCACGACCAGCTGTTCCTCATGGCGCCCGGTTACAAGGGGGCGCAGCGGGGGCGGAAGGTCGGCACGAAGATTCTCATCAGCCAGTCGAAGGATGGCGAACTGATTGCCCGGACCATGGAGTTCCTCGGCCTCGGCGCCGTCAGGGGGTCATCGAACCGGGGCGGGCGCGAGGCCTTGCGCGAGATGGTCAAGATGGCCGATTCGCCCGATGACATCGTCTTTACCCCGGACGGCCCGAAGGGGCCGCGCCACCAGGCGAAGTTGGGGGTTGCCCAGATCAGCCGGCTGACCGGCCGGCCGGTCGTGCCGATCGCCTTCGTCGCCAGCCGGGGGTTCCGCTTCAGGTCCTGGGACAGGTTCCTTTTTCCCATGCCGTTCGCGCGCGGCGTCTATTCGTTCGGCGCGCCGCTCTCATGCGCGCCCGGCGAGGAGATGGAGGCCTTTCTGCAGAGAATCGAGACGGCGATGCTCGACAACACCCGTTCGGCGGCATCGCGCCTGGAGGAATACGGTGTATCTGCTGTATGATCTGCTGCTTCTGTTCGCGATTCCCCTGCTGGCGCCGTATGCGCTGCTGAAGGGGCTGCGCTATGACAACCTGCTGCGCGGGCTCGGGGAGCGGTTCGCGCTCTACCGCCCCGGCCGGCTTGTCCCCCTGCGCAACCGCAAGGTGATCTGGGTGCACGCCGTTTCGGTCGGTGAAACCCGGGCCAGCATCCCGCTGCTGAAGGAGCTTCGGGCGTCGTTTCCTGACGCCGCCATCGTCCTCTCGAGCCTGACCTACACCGGCCGTTCGACCGCCGAAGAGATCGACGTCGCCGATCTCCGGGTTTTCCTGCCGTACGACCTTCCCTGGATCGTCGCGCGTGCGCTCCGGCAGACCCGGCCCGATCTGATTCTTCTGGTGGAGACGGAGATCTGGCCGAACTTCATCCGCAAATCCGCGGCGCAGGGTGTTCCGGTGGTCATGGTCAACGGGCGGATTTCCGACCGCTCTTTCCCCCGTTATTGGCTGGCCAGGCCCTTGCTGTCGCCGATCCTCGGCGCGTTCCGCCTGTTCTGCATGCAGAGCCGCCTGGACCAGCTGCGGATCATCCGCCTCGGGGCCGACTCGGACCGGACCACGGTGACCGGGAATCTGAAGTTCGACCTCCCGGCGCCCGACTTTTCGGAGGCCGATATCGCTCTGTTCAGGAAGGAACTGCGTCTTCCGGATAAGGTTCCGGTATGGGTCGCCGGCAGCACCCGCGAAGGGGAAGAGGAGATCATCCTCGAGGCCTTCCGGGCGCTGCTGGAGCGTGGCCTGAAGCTGGTCCTGATCCTCGTTCCCCGCTATCCCGACCGCGCTCGCGCGGTGTGCGATCTGGTCGCCAGAACGGACCTCGCCTGCAGGCTCAGGTCGGAGCTCGGGAAACAGCAGGCGCAGCTGTCCAGCGGCGACATCGTCGTCGGCGACACGCTGGGTGAGATGCTGAAGTTTTACGCCTGCGCCGATGTCGTTTTCGTGGGTGGAAGCCTGGTGCCGATCGGCGGTCACAATATCCTCGAGGCCAGTCTGCTGAGCAAACCGGTCCTGTTCGGGCCGCACATGCAGAATTTCAAAAGTATCAGCCAGCTGCTGCTCGAGGCCGAAGGCGGGCTTCAGGTCGATGAGGACGAAATCGCCGAAAAGGTCGCGATGCTGCTCGACTCGCCTCCGCTGCGCCGAAAAATGGGGGAGAAGGGGCAGTCCCTGTTTGCCGAACACTCCGGGGCGACCCGGCGTACCGTCGATTCCCTGCAGCGGTTCATGGAGAGGTGAGGATGGGACTGGTGAAGTGGCACCGAAGGCTGACCGCGTCAGGCCCGTCAAGACCGTATGACTGGCTGGCCATGGCGCATTTCCTGCCGATAGCCCTCCTTTACGGTCTGGTCGCACGCGTCCGGGCGCTGCTTTACCGGCGCGGCGTGCTGCGCAGCTTCAGGGCCGGCGTCCCGGTTATCTCGATCGGCAACCTCTCGGTCGGCGGCACCGGCAAGACGCCGGTGACCGACTATCTGCTCAAGCACCTGCTGCAGCGCGGACGCCGGGTTGCCGTGGTCAGCAGGGGGTACGGGCGGACCGGAACCGAACCGGTGGTGGTCGTCAGCGCCGGCGAAGGTCCCCTCGTCGGTGCCGACCGGGGGGGTGACGAACCGGTGCTGCTGGCGAAGCGCAACCCCGGTGCGGTCGTTATCGTCGCGCCGGACCGGAGGCAGGGGATCTCCCGTGCCATCAGGGAGTTTGCCGCGGAGGTCATCGTTCTCGACGACGGTTTCCAGCACCTGCGGGTGCGGCGCGATCTCGACATCCTCCTGCTCGACGCGACAAGGCCCTTCGGCAACGGCTACCCGCTTCCACTCGGGAATCTGCGCGAGTTTCCATCGGCCGCTGCGCGGGCGGACCTGGTGATGCTGACCCGCAGCGCCGGCGACGAGGACGTGGATGCCGGCCAAAAACCGGTGCTGCATGTCGGTTATCGCCTCGCGGGAGTCGCCGTCAGCGCCGCCGGCGAAGAGATCGCGCTGGATCGACTCGCTCCGGGACGCATCGGACTGTTTGCCGGCATCGCCGACCCGGAGAGATTTTTCGACTCTGTCCGCCAGGCCGGCATCCGGCCGGTGGAGACCCTTTCATTTGCCGACCACGCGGTGTATGGCAGCCATGACCTGGCGAAGCTTCACGCCTTCGCCACCCGCTGCGATGTGCTGCTGACGACGGAGAAAGATTTGATCAAGCTCCCCGGTGTGAAGCTCCCCTGCGACTGCTTCGCGGTGCCGCTGCAATTGGCCCTGAAGGATGACCGTCCCCTTTTTGCCGCAATTGAAAAAATTATCAGCAAACACGAGGAGAGAGACATGCTCCCTGAAAAACTGCTGGACGTTTTGGCCTGCCCTGCCTGCAAGGGGGCGATCGCGTACGATTCGGAGAACGACCGGGTCTGCTGCCCCGCCTGCCGGCTCGCCTATCCGGTTCGTGACGGCATCCCGGTCATGCTGGCCGACGAGGCGACGGAACTCTGATCGAAGATGACTGGCCTTTCGCTGAAGAACTGCCGCCCGGCAAAGATCTTCGTCCGGGCGACCAACTGGATCGGTGACGGCGTGATGATGACGCCGGCGCTGGGGGTGATTCGCGAAGCGTTCCCCGACGCCGAAATCGTCGTCGCCGCCAACCCGCTGGTGGCGCAGCTGTTCTCCGGCCACCCCTGGTGCGACCGGGTGATGGTCTACGATGCCGCCGGGAGGCATCGGGGCGTCAACGGGCTCTGGCGGTTCAGCCAGGAGGTGCGGGCGGAGCGGTTCGACCTGGCCATCCTGTTGCAGAAGGCCTTCAAGGCGGCCCTGCTCGCCTTCCTCGCCGGTATCCCCGAGCGGATCGGCTTCGCCACCGACGGTCGCGGCCTGCTGCTGACCGGCAGAACGCGGTTGACAGCGGCGATCCGGTCGCTGCATCACTCCCGGCATTATCTCGAAATGCTGAAGGCGTTCGGCATCGAGGGAAGCGTCAGCGATCTCGAGCTGCACCTTTCGGACGGCGAGCGCACCTGTGCCGACGCGCTGCTCGGCGGCGGCGACTGGCTGGTGCTCAACCCCGGCGCCGCCTACGGCTCGGCCAAGAGGTGGTACCCGGAGCGGTTCGCCGAGGTCGGCGACCGCCTGGCGCAGGAGCGCGGGATGCGGGTCGTCATCGTCGGCGGTCCCGGCGAGAAGGAGATCGGACGGGATATCGCGGCGGCGATGACCCGCCCGCCGGTCAACCTGGTCGGCCAAACGAGTGTGCGGGAGATGATGGCGGTGATCGCCCGCGGCCGACTGGTCGTCACCAATGATTCGGGGCCGATGCATGTCGCCGCGGCGTTCGGGGTGCCGATCGTGGCGATCTTCGGACCGACCGACCACACCACGACCTACCCGTGGTGCGAGCGGTACCGGATCGTCCGGTCCGAGGAGGAGTGCGCCCCCTGCTGCAAGCGCACCTGCCCGATCGATCACCGCTGCATGAAAAACGTTACCGCCGATGACGTGGTTGCGGCGGCCAACACCCTGCTGGGAGGATCACGAGGAGGTGACGAAAATGGAATCTGAGTCGACGTACGATTTTCCGCAAAAGGGGATCCACAGGCACGTTTCCGACTATATCCGCTCTTTGCCCGACCTTTCCGGGAAAGTGGTCCTCGATATTCCCTGCGGTGATGGACGGGCCAGTCTCGAGTTCATGAAAAAGGGAGCAGAGGTCAGGGCGCTCGATCTTTTTCCCGACTTCATGAAGCTCGAGGAGGTCGAAGCCGGTTATGCCGACCTGGCGGAACCGTTGCCGCTTGACGACAATTCGGTCGATTTCGTCATTTGCCAGGAGGGGATCGAGCATGTTTCCGACCAGCACAGGGTTCTGGCCGAGTTCAGCCGGGTTCTGAAGAAGGGTGGCATGCTGCTGATCACGACTCCGAACTATTCCAATGTCCGGTCACGACTGGCGCAATTTGTGATCGAGTCCGATTTCTGGAAGAGGATGCCGCCGACGGAGGTCGACAGTATCTGGTTTGCCGAGGACGGTTCGAACAGGATCTATTTCGGCCATCTGTTCCTGATCGGCGTACAGAGGCTCAAAAGCCTGTCGTCATTCACGGGGTTCACTCTGGAACGAAACATCAGAACCGACATCAGCAACTCGTCACTGCTCTTCGGGCTGCTCCTCTATCCCCTGATCGCCGTATCGTCGCTTCTTACGTACGTTGTCTACCGAGATGAAAACAGGCAGGTTGAACGTTCGCGGAGAAGATCCGTTTTGTGGAGCCGGGTCAGACTGAACCTCGATCCGGCAACCCTGTTTTGCAAACATACATTCTGGGTGTTGCGCAAGGAACACAACCTTTCCAGTGTCATCGACGAGCTCAAGGGGATGCATCGAAAGTAGGGCCGAAACGTATCATTCCCACAGCCGGACCCTGTCCCAGACCCTTTCCGGATCAATCTTCGTGATCGAATCCGGAGACAGATCGTTTTCGTCATAGACGATGCAGTCCGCTTTCGGCCCGAGAGGCCGCCATCTCCCCGGGTGCATCGGCCGGGTCATGACGAAAAGCCCGAGAGCGTTGACTCCCGCGCAGGCGGCGATATGGAGGGGGCCGGTGCTGGCGGCGACCAGGCCGGTGGAGTTGGCGATGAGGGCGATCAGCTCGTTCAGAGAGAGCTGCCCGGTCGTATCGGTGATCTCCCCCATGTGCCTGTCGAGCAGGTCGCGCATTGACTCCCCCTCGGCCCGGGTGCCGGTGACGATGACGTTGAAGCGCTCCCGATCGACCATCCCGATCAGCCGCGAGAAATTGTCGAGACCCCACTCCCTGGCGGAGCCGAGAGAGCGGGGGTGCAGGACGAGGTTCTTCCTGTCGGCGGCGAGGAAAGATGCAACCTTGGCGCCCGGGAGCGGGAGGCGGGTCGTGCCGTAGAAGTCGGCAATTTCGGCAAGCGGATAATCGGACCGCTCCAGGATGCGTTCGCAGAGCCTGACGTTCAGTTGCGCTTCATGGAGGTCCGATTTGCGGCGGCTGAGACGGCTCAGCAGATTGCAGGTCGTCCAGTGGAACCAGCGGTTGCGGGTGCCGAGACGGAAAGGGATGCCGGCCCTTTTGGCCGCGCGGGCCAGCCGCCTGTTCGGGAACACGTGGATCAGCAGGTCGATGTCCAGCCCGGCCAGAAAGCCGGCGAGGTCATCGTCGGTCCGCTGCTCCAGCGCGCTCCAGTTGAGGTAACGGTCGATGTGCGTCGAGGTGGCGAGAATGTCGCGGGTGTATTCCTTGCCGAGAAAGACGATTTCCGCTTCCGGGTACTCCGT
>JBFHOZ010000080.1:0-9934 GCA_041592975.1 Desulfuromonadales bacterium | reverse complement strand
TCGGCGGCACCGATGCCGTCGTCCCCTCGATGATCTTCAATAGCGCCTGCTGGACCCCCTCGCCGGAGACGTCGCGGGTGATCGACGGGGAATCGACCTTGCGGGCGATCTTGTCGACCTCATCAATATAGATGATGCCACGCTGGGCCCGCTCGAGATCATAGTCGGAGGCCTGCAGCAGGTTGAGGATAATATTTTCAACGTCCTCGCCGACGTAGCCGGCCTCGGTCAGATTGGTGGCGTCGGCGATGGCGAACGGCACGTTGAGAATGCGCGCCAGGGTCTGGGCGAGCAGTGTCTTGCCGCTGCCGGTCGGGCCGAGCAGCAGGATGTTGCTTTTCTGGACCTCGACCTCGCCGGTCTTGCCGGCATTCTCGATCCGCTTGTAGTGGTTATAGACGGCGACCGCCAGAACCTTCTTGGCGCGGTCCTGGCCGATAACGAAATCGTCGAGGACCTCCTTGATCTCCGACGGCTTCGGCAGCTTGCCGTCTTCGCCGCCGGCCGTGCTTTCCAGCTTCGCCTCTTCGGCGATGATGTCCTTGCACAGCTCGATGCACTCGTCGCAGATATAGACCGACGGTCCGGCAATAAGCTTCTTCACCTCCTCCTGCGACTTGCCGCAGAAAGAACAGGTCAGGGAACCGGATGTGTCGCCGTTTTGATTCACTGGTGTTTCTCCTGGTTACGATTTACGTTGCACGATATCGTCAACAATACCATATTTCTTTGCCGCATCGCTACCCATGAAGAAGTCCCGCTCGGTATCGGCGGCAATTTTCTCCAGTTTCTGCCCGGTGTGCTCGGAGAGGATGGTGTTGAGATTTTCGCGCATCCGCAGGATCTCCTGGGCGTGGATGTTGATATCGGTCGCCTGTCCCTGGAATCCGCCGAGCGGCTGGTGGATCATGATCCGCGAGTTCGGCAGGGAATACCGCTTCCCCTTGGCGCCGGCGGCGAGAAGAACGGCCCCCATGCTGGCCGCCTGGCCGACGCAGATGGTCGAGACCGCCGACTTGAGATACTGCATGGTGTCGTAGATCGCCATGCCGGCCGTCACCACCCCGCCGGGCGAGTTGATGTAAAGATGGATGTCCTTCTCCGGGTCCTCCGCTTCGAGAAAGAGCAGCTGGGCGATGACCAGGTTGGCGATATGATCGTCGATCGGGCCGCCGAGAAAAATGATCCGGTCCTTCAGCAGCCGGGAATAGATATCGTAGGCACGCTCGCCGCGCCCGGTCTGCTCAACCACCATCGGAATTAGAGCCATCGCCTCACTCCTTCTCTTTGTTGTCCTGCGCGGCCAGTTTTTCCTTCGCGACTTCCTTGACCTTCGCTTTATCGAGGAGCAGGTCGATGACCTTCTCCTCCCTGATCTGCCCCATCAGCCCCTCTTTGGCCTCCGGGTTCGAATAGTACTTCTTCACCGTCTCCAGGGGCGCCTTGGACATCTCGGCGACCTTGGCCAGCTTGTCGTCAAAGTCGGCTTCGTCGACCTCGATTTTCTCCTGACGGGCGATCCCCTCGAGAATCAGGCTCCCCTGAACCTGCCTGACCGCCGTTTCGCGGTACATGGCATTGAAGCTCTCTTCGTTCATGCCGAGCATTTCCAGGGTCATCCCCTGCTGCTGCATGCGGGCGCGGATATTGCCGAGCATGTATTCGAGCTGGCCGGCAACCATCCCCTCGGGGACCTCGCAGGGGTTCTTGTCGATCAGCTCGTTCATCATCCGCTCGCGCAGATCGTTGTCGATACGGACGGTCTCCGACGCCAGATAGGATTCCTCGATCTGCGCCTTCAGCTCGTCCAGCGACTTTGCCCCGAATTCCTTGGCAAAGGCGTTGTCGAGCTTGGGCAGCTTCTTCTCCTTGAGCCCCCTGAGAAGAACCTTGAAGACGGCCGGCTTGCCGGCGAGTTCCTTGTTGCCGTACTCTTCCGGGAAGGTGACCTCGACATCCTTCTCCTGGTCGATCTTCATGCCGACGATCTGCTCCTCGAAGCCGGGGATAAAGGTTCCGGAACCGAGTTCGAGCTGATGATTTTCGGCCTTGCCGCCGTCAAAAGCGACACCGTCGACGAACCCTTCGAAATCGATCGAGGTGAAATCCCCCTCCTTGGCGGTCTTGCGCTTGCACTCGACCAGTTCGGTCCGCGATGCCTGGAGCTCCTCGAGGCGCTTTTCGACGATCCCCTTCTCGGCGACGAACTTTTCCTTCTCCAGCTTGAGACCGGTGTAGTTCTTGACCTCGACTTCCGGTTTGACCTCGACCTCGGCGGAAAAGGTGTAGACCTTTCCCTTCTCGACCGACCCGCTGTCGACGATCTGCGGATTGGAAACCGCCGGGATATCGTGTTCGGTCAGCGCCTTGAAATAGGACTCGTTGATCAGCCGGCCGACAACCTGCTCGCGCATTTCCGGGCCGTAATACTGCTCCAGCATGTGCGGGGGGACCTTCCCCTTGCGGAACCCCTTGACCTTGGCGGTCCTGGCAATCTTCTTGTATGCCTTGCCGATCTCGTCGTCTACGGTCTCGGCCGGAATGGTGAAAGAGAGTTTCTTGCGGATACTGCTGACCTGTTCAATCTGTACATCCATATTTAGTCTGCCTCGTTAAGCTGTATTTCGGCCCCTTCGGCCGAGAAAAGTATTGGTGCGGGCAGAGGGACTTGAACCCCCACGCCTTGCGGCACCAGATCCTAAGTCTGGCGTGTCTGCCAATTCCACCATGCCCGCGACGTAAATGATGAAAAGCGACGCTCGATCATGCAAACAAAAAAGCCCTACCCTCTGCCGGCTTCCCGGTGGCTTATGGCCCCGAAAACTGGAACGGAAAAGGCGGGCTTGGAGTGATAATTGGGGTGAGTGAAGGGACTTGAACCCTCGACAACTGGAGCCACAATCCAGCGCTCTACCAACTGAGCTACACCCACCACAAAAACGAACAGATATTATCCAACTACTCTTTCAGTTGTCAACGGGAAACTCTCCCGGAGCCTCTGGCACGCCAGGGCGGATTCGAACCCCCGACCCACGGCTTAGAAGGCCGTTGCTCTATCCAACTGAGCTACTGGCGCTCGACAAAATGGTCGGGGAGACAGGATTTGAACCTGCGACCCCCTGCTCCCAAGGCAGGTGCGCTACCAGGCTGCGCTACTCCCCGAAGGGGTGATTATCTAGCATGTCGGGGGGGGAAAAGCAACTCTTTTCTGCGGCGGTCAGGCACCCTTTTTCACCTCTGCGTCAGGCCAGGTCGAACAGCAACAGGGCACCGCCGGCGGCGGAAGCGAAAACGATTTCCCGCTCGTCGCTGACAGCCGCGCCGTCGCCGGCACGAAGCGTCCGGCCGTTGACGTCGACAACGCCGTCGGTCAGCTGCACCCAGAGATGGCGACCGTCCCCGGCGGTATGCTCCAGACGCCCTCCCCGGGTGAGCGCGAGGTAGGAGAGCGTCGCATCCTGGCGGATGGCGACCGCCCCCTCCCCGCCATCGGGCGAGGCAAGGGCGATCAGGCTGTCGGGCCGCCCGTTCAGGTCGAAGCTGGCGAACTGGTATCCCGGCTCCAGGGACTCCTTCTCCGGATGGATCCAGATCTGCAGGAAATGCACCTCGTCCGTGTCCGACGGGTTGTACTCGCTGTGACGGATGCCGGTGCCGGCCGAGATCAGCTGCACGTCTCCGGCACCGATCACCTCGCTGTTGCCGGCGCTGTCTTCATGCCGCAGCGCCCCCGCCAGAACCAGGGTGATGATTTCCATGTCACGATGCGGATGCATCGGAAACCCGCCCCCCGGCTGGACCCGGTCCTCGTTGATGACCCGCAGCTGGCGGAACCCCATCTGCTTCGGGTCGTAGTAGTCACCGAACGAAAAAGTATGGTGACTGCTCAACCAGTCGGTCTTGAAGTGACCGCGCTCTTCCGCTTTCCTGACCTTGATCATGGCCACCCTCCGCCCGCTTGTCAGTGGCGCCGGCCGCCGGCGACCGCGCGGTCGATCGACAGGGCACCGCCCCCTTCGACGAAGAGAACGATGGCCATGGCGATGGCGAGGATGTGAAATTCGAACCCCTCGCCGGCCTGCTTGCCGGACCAGTTCATGAAGAACCCGTGCTGCAGGTGGACCATGAAGACCGCCCCGGTCATCACCATGCCGATGCCGAGTGCCGAGAGCCGGGTCATGAACCCGGCAATCAGCCCGAGGGCGCCGAACGACTCGGCGATGATGACCAGGAAGGCGAGCAGGGCCGGGATGCCCATGGTGTCGGTAAAGAACCCCATGGTGCCGCTGAACCCGTGTCCGCCGAACCAGCCGAGCAGCTTCTGGGCGCCGTGCGGAAACATGACCACACCGAGCCCGACCCGCAGGATCAGGGGGGCGATATCGTTTTCGGTTCCGAGGATCAGCTTTTTCATGATTCAGGTATCCTTTCTCCGGTTGTCGGTCAGCACTCCTCGCGCAGCCCGATTTTTCTGCAGATCGCCTGCAGGCATCTTATCTCCGTTGCGTCCAGAATGCCGAATTCGCTGGCGATACCGGCAACGTGCCGGGGGAACAGCTTGGCGATCAGCGCCCTGCCGGTGGCGGTCAATTCGACCAGGTAAAAGCGCCGGTCGCTCGCATCGCGCCGCCGCCTGACCAGTTCGCGCCGCTCGAGGTTGGCCACTACCATGGTGATGTTGCCGCCGCTCTTCAGCAGCTTGCAGGCCAGATCGCGCTGACAAAGCGGGCCGAGATGAAACAGCGCTTCCAGCACGCCGAACTGGCTGACCGTCAGCTTTTCCGCGGCCAGATGCCGGTGCACCCTGGCGGTGACACACTCGGCGGCCCGCATCAGCTTGACGTAGGCGGCGAGCGCCCTGTTCTCCTGTTCACTTCCCCGGTATCGCAGCTCCATTAATAACCTCGGCGCTAAATCGTTCAACATTAAACTAACATGCCCTGGCAAGATGTCAAGCGGCGGGAAAAGGTATAAAATTGTTTAAAACGGGTGGAGGGGGATGATGTCGACCAGCTCTCCGGCGGCAAACTCCGAGCGGCCGTCGGGGAGCACTGCCAGGCCGTCGGCATTCACCAGCGCGGTCATGATGCCGGTCTGCTGGCTGCCGGCGCTGGTGACGACCGGACCCTCTTCGGTGGAGGCGATCCTGACCCTGGCGAAGAGGGTCCGGGCCTTTTTCTTGCGCATCGGCTCCGCCAGCGGCAGCCGGAGAGTACCGGCGAGCGGAGCGACGGCACCGGAGGTCATGAGAATCGCCGGCCGGACGAACAGCGCGAAGGTCACCAGGGCCGAGACCGGGTTCCCGGGAAGACAGAAGACCGGCACCCCGTCAACCAGGCAGAAGCCGGTCGGCTTGCCCGGCTTGATCGACACCCCCCAGAAGACCTCCTCGGCACCGAGAGCGGCGAGGAGGTCCCGGACCAGGTCGAACTCCCCGACCGAGGCGCCGGCGGCGGTCACCAGGATATCGGCCTTGAGCCCCTGCATGATCTTCTCCCTGAGGGACTGACGATCGTCACGGGCGATGCCGAGCGGCAGCGGCGCGCCGCCGGCAACGGAAACCGCGGCGCAAAGCGCGGCGCTGTTGCAGTCGTAAATCTGGTGAGGCCCGGCCTGGCCGGACGGCGAAACCAGCTCGTTGCCGCTGGCCAGAACGGCCACCCGCGGTTTGCGGCGCACCGTGAAGCGGTCGCGCCCGAAGGTGGCGAGCAGGCCGATCTCGGCCGGAGAGAGCCGCGTCCCGGCGGCCAGCGCCAGGTCTCCCCGGCGGATATCCTCCCCCCGGCGCCGGATATGATCGCCCGGTTCGACGCGGCGCCCCAGCCTGACCGCGTCGCCCGCAACCGTCACCATCTCCACCGGGATGACGGCGTCGGCGCCGGACGGAATGACCGCTCCGGTCATGATCCGCACAGCCGTCCCGGGTTCGACCGTCAAAAGCGCGTCATCGCCGGCGGCAACGGTGCCGGTGATGGCGAGTTCGGCCCCCTCGGCCCCGTCGGAGGAACGGACGGCGAATCCGTCCATGGCCGAATTGTCGTAGCGGGGCAGATCGACGGCCGCGAAGATATCATCCGCCAGCAGCCGGTCCAGTGCGGCCGACAGGTCGACCTCTTCGGCATCGGTCACGGCCATCCGATCGAGAATCAGCCGCTGCGCCTGGCGGTAATCGAGGAGTTCCTCTTTCATGTTCATGTCATGGGCCCTCTGTCTCTGCCTGGAGGCCGAAGCGGTCGGCATGGGCGAAAATCTCCAGGGACGTGTTCCGGACATACCCGGCCAGCCCGATGCGCGCCTGCCGGCAGACCCTGACCGCCAGGTCGGTCGGCGAGGTCCGCGAGGCGACCGCGCCGACCCCGAGTCGTGCCGCCTTGAGGGCCATCTCGCTGGAAACCCGGCCGGAGGTCAGCAGCAGTTTTCCGGCGGTCGTCACCTTTTGCCGCAGCGCCGCACCGGCGATCCGGTCAATAGTGTTGTGCCGGCCGATATCCTCGGCATGGAGCAACAACCCGTCGCCGCCACAGAGCGCGGCCGAGTGGATGCCGCCGTGCGCGGCATACTGCCTGGATACGTTGAAGAGCGTCGTCATCATCCCGACAACGAAATCGGGCGGGTAAACAGCGGCGGATTCAGCCGCATCCGGCACCGGCTCACCGGCTCCGGGAACGTCGAGCAGCACGCCGCCGCCGCAGCCGCTGGTCAGGGTCGTCTCCAGCCGCTCAGGAAGGTCTCCCCTGATGGCAACGGCCACCTGCCCCGAGTCGGCGCAGATACCGAGCGAAACGATATCCTCGGTCGCCGCGATCAGCCCCTGGAGACGCAGGAAGCCGGTCACCAGCTCTTCGGCGTCGTGGGGCGAGGCGATCAGCGTCAGCAGACGACGGCCGTTGACGGTCAGCGCATACGGCTTTTCGTCGACCACCGGCCTGTTTTCGCGGCGCAGCCCTTCAGGACTGTAACGGACGATCGGGATTTCCATGGCGGTCACTCTCGGCATTGTCTGCCGCATTAAAACATACTGGCGCGCTGCCGGCAATCGCCAACGTCAGCCCGACAAGAATTAGGAAAATGTTTTCAGTAACTTGCAAAGAGCGCAGTCATATGTTAAACGGGAAGGAATCTATTTTTACGGTCTGTATATCCGGCCGTTATTTTTATGCGTCTGCCCCGGCAGCCCGCCGCCGGCAGATCACTGCAACGGTGTCGGCCACACCATCGGGAAGGTTCAGAACAAAGGAGGAGAACGAAGATGGCAGAAGGTACAGTCAAGTGGTTCAACGATTCAAAGGGATTCGGGTTCATCGAGCAGGAAGGCGGAGCGGATGTGTTCGTCCATTTCTCCGCGATCCAGGGAGAAGGGTTCAAGTCGCTGACCGAAGGGCAGCGGGTCGCCTTCGACATCTCCGAGGGAGACAAAGGACTTCAGGCAGCCAACGTCGTCAAGCTCTGATCGGTCTTCGACAGGACATTGACCAGCTACGTAGCTCCGCCTTTCCAAAAAAGGCGGGGCTTTTTTATGAACCGCTTGCCCCCTCGACGCATTTTGCATGCGCCCCGAATTCTCCGGCTATAATTGTTAACATGCATCCGCACAAGGAAACCGCCATGAACAGAACGAAACTGAATGCCGGAGACGTCATTCACGGCTTTGCCGTCCGCGCGACAGAACCCCTCGAGGAGCTCAACTCCCACCTGCTCCAGCTCGATCATGTCGAGACCGGGGCCCGCTGGGTCCATCTGCAGAACGGCGACCCCAACAACCTCTTCGCCGTCGGCTTCCGGACTCCCCCGGACGACTCGACCGGTATCGCCCACATCCTCGAGCACACCGCCCTGTGCGGCTCGCGCCGCTACCCGGTTCGCGACCCGTTCTTCGCCATGCTGAAGAGAAGCCTCAACACCTTCATGAACGCCATGACCGCCAGCGACTGGACGGTCTACCCGTTCGCGACGCAGAACCGCAAGGACTTCGGCAACCTTCTCGGGATATACCTCGACGCCGCCTTCTTCCCGCTGCTGCGCGAAAACGATTTTCTCCAGGAAGGGCACCGTCTCGAATTCACCAATCCGGCCGACCCGGCATCGCCGCTCGAGTTCAAGGGGGTGGTCTACAACGAAATGAAGGGGGCGATGGCCTCGCCGTCGTCGCTGCTCTATCGCCGGCTGGGGCGGGCGCTCTACCCGACCACCTGCTACCGCTTCAATTCGGGGGGGGAGCCGTCCGACATTCCGAACCTCACCTGGGACGACCTGCGCCGCTTCCATGCGCGATACTATCATCCGAGCAACGCCCTGTTCTACACCTACGGCGACATCCCCGTCGAGGAGCACCTGGCCGAGGTCGCCGAACGGGTCATGAGCAACTTTTCCCGGCTCGACATCGACAGCTCGATCCCCCCCGAACAGAGAATCGCCAATCCGAAGCGGGTCACCGAATTTTTCCCGATCGATCCCGGCGAGGAGATGCGCAACAAGTCGATCGTCCAGGCCGCCTGGCTGACCTGCAACATCGAGGAGAGCCACGACCGGCTCTCCCTGAGCCTGTTGTCGATGCTGCTGCTCGGCAACCCGGCGGCGCCGCTGCACAAGGCGCTGCTCGACTCGAAACTCGGCGGTAACCTCGCACCCGGCTCCGGCTTCCAGGACGAAAACCGGACGACCTACTTCGCCGCCGGCCTGCAGGCGACGGAGCCCGACAGGACGCCGGAGATCGAGGCGCTCATTCTCTCGACCCTGGAGCGCTGCGCCGAAACCGGCTTCTCCCGGGAACGGATCGAAGCGGTCATGCACCGGCTGGAGTTCATGCAGAGAGAGGTGACCGGCGACCGCTACCCGTATGCCCTCGGCCTGCTGATGAAGATCATGGGCCCCTGGCTGCACGCCGACGATCCGGTTTCGGTCCTGAAGCTGGGGGACAACATGAGCCGGGTCCGGCAGGATGCGGAGGACACGGGTTATTTCCCCGGGCTGATCAGGCGCTACCTCCTCGACAACAGCCACCGGATCACCCTGACCCTCGCCCCCGATCCGGAGCTGCAGCAGAAGACCGACCGGGCGACCGAGGAGCGGCTGGCGTCCATCGCCGCCGGGCTCTCGTCCGCCGAGCGGGAGCGGATCGCCCTCAAGGCGGAGGAGCTCGGCAAGAGCCAGGAGACCGAGGAGGATGTCTCCTGCCTGCCGACCCTCGAACTCTCGGACATACCGGCGGAAGAACCGGCCACCCCCTGGAGACGGACCGAACTCGCCTCCGTCGGCGTCGAGTGGTTCAGCCAGCCGACCAACGGCATCGGCTACTTCACCGCCTTCGTTCCGGTGGCCGGCCTCGATCCGGAGCTCGCCCCCTATCTCCCCATTTTCTGCAGCCTGGCGACCCAGGTCGGGGCCGCCGACCGGACCTATACCGAGATGGCCGAGCAGGTCGAGGCCCACACCGGGGGAATCCAGCTCAACGCCGAGATCCTCGATGACCCGGACGACCCGGAACGATTCGAGGCGCTCGTCAGCATTCGCGGCAAGGCCCTCTACCACAAGCGGGACGAGCTGTTCCGGATTGTCGGCGATTACCTGACCGCGCCCGACTTTAGCGACCTCGAGAGGATCCGGACGGTGCTGCTGCAGCTGCAGACGTCGATCGAAAACGCCATCCCCGGGTCGGGCCACCTGTACGCGGCGCGGGCCGGCGCCGCGAATCTGTCGGCCGCTGCCCGGCTGCGGGAAGAGTGGACCGGGATCTCCCTGCTGCACCTGCTGCGCCGGCTGACAGCCATGCCGGACAGCGCGCTGCGGCACGAAGCGAGCAAGCTCGCCGCCATCAACGCCTCCCTGATGAACCGGTCGAACTTCTCCTGCGCCATCACCGGGGAGCAGGCCGCTCTCGCCGGTATCGAAAAACCCCTGAACGCCCTTCTCGCCCGCCTGCCGGAAGGTGTTCCGG
>JBFHOZ010000079.1:0-9951 GCA_041592975.1 Desulfuromonadales bacterium | reverse complement strand
TACCCGGTATTCGCTGCCGGCCGGGAGGTCGGCGAGGTCACCAGCGGCACGATGTCGCCGTCACTCAGGGTCGGCATCGCCCTGGCGCTGGTTTCAGCCAGGCACGCCGAAATCGGCACCGGGGTGGAGATCGGCATCCGCAGCCGGAAGGTGAATGCGGCGATCGTCAAGACCCCGTTCGTATAGGCCAGCACTTAATTTCCCGTGATCAAGGGCCAGGCCCGCTCGCAACGACACCACTCTTTTGCCAGGTTAAACGACCTCCGGAGCGGGAACTTCGTCCGGCAGATAGGGGCGCGGCGCGATATGGTCCGGCAGGCGGAGGAGTGTGGTGCCGGCCGGGGGGGTCAGCTCGTCGAAAATCCGTTCCGTTTCACCGCTGTACGCTTTGGAGACATGGATCGGCAGGACATGCCCCGGCCTGAGATCGCGCATCAGCTCGTTCAGGTCCGCGGTGCAGAAATGGAAGGAGGCGCGCGCCTTGTCGACCTCGGCGCGGGCGTAGGTGCATTCGCAGATCAGGACTGAAACGCCTGCGAACAGATCGTTGACGACCCTGCGGTTGCCCTCGTTCCAGCCGGCATCGGTCAGGTAGCCGATGCTCAGCGGGGGCTGGTCGGTGCGGATCTTCTGGTAGAGACTGCCGGCATCGGCAATCTCCTTCTCTTCAACGTGTTGTCCCCTGCCGGCAAGGATCGTTATCGGGCCCCTGTCGAGCTCGCCCCGATTGTACCTGCTGTTCAGTTCGCGCAGCCAGTCGCCCCGCACCAGGCCCAGCTCGAGAAGCTTTTCATTGTCGACAACGAATCCCGGCTTTTCGTCGAACCGGTAGATCAGCGAGGGGATCTTGTGGTCGCACGGAGCGGTGCGCACCTGCAGCTGGTTGTTGGCGTGGATCACGTCGTCCGGGCGCTCGCTGCAGTCCTCTTCACGGCGCCGGAACCCGTCCGGACCTGGCAGCAGGTATGACCTGGTCCGGGTGCCGTCGATTTCGTGCACCCGGAACGAACACCAGAAATTCTCGCAGAGGTTCCAGTCGAACCCGGAAAGGAGACATTCCAGACGCTGTGAGAGGCCCGGCGGCCCGTAGACATCGACCGTTCTCGTCGAAACCAGGACGTTGCGGGCAAAGCTCGCCATCCCCATGAAGTGATCCATGTGGGCGTGGCTGATGAAAACGGTCGCGACCCCCTTGAGGACGCGTTTCGCCAGATGGTGAACCTGGCCGCAGTCGACCAGGATGTTGCTCCCTTCCGGGCGGTTGCGCAGAAGAAGGACCGGATCGTCGAGCAGCCCCGCGTAGAAGGTCGGCTCGAGAAAACGGAAAGGGATTCGCAGTTTTGTTCGTGCGTGACGATACATGCACCGGCCTCCGATTGCTTCAAGTTTAGCAGTCGAAGCGATTTGCCGCAGCAGCCGATTTGTTCATGGACATTGCCGCCCAATCCTGATAAAAAAGATTCCTGCCTCGACGCGGGATCGATCACATGCCTTCGGAAATTTTCGATATCGTCGATGAAAACGACACCGTCATCGGCCAGGCCCCACGGAGCCGGTGCCACGGCGATCCGTCCCTGGTCCACCGGGTCGCCCACGTCATGGTGTTCAACTCCGCCGGGCAGCTGTTGCTGCAGAAGCGCTCCGCCGGCAAGGACATTCAGCCGGGGAAATGGGATACCAGTGTCGGCGGGCATCTCGATCCCGGCGAGAATTACCGGCAGGCGGCCTTGCGCGAGATGCGGGAGGAGCTGGGTGTCGTAAATGTCCCGTTGACCTTCCTGTACAAATCGCAGATCCGCAACGAAATCGAATCGGAAAATGTCGCCACCTTCATGACGGTTTTCGATGAGGAACTTTTTTTCGATCCGCACGAGATCGACGCGGTCAGGTTCTGGACAGCCGAGGAAATCGACAGCCAGCTCGGCAGGGGCGGCTTCACCCCGAATTTCGAGCAGGAATGGCGGATGTACAACGACTGGCGCCGTTGCCAGCCGCTCGATGCGCGGGTGAACAGCGCCCTGTGCGCCGGCGATACCTTCCCCGACCGGATACGGGACATCGATGCCGGGCGTGGCTAATTATTGAACAGCCGGAATCGGCATTGCCCGCAATTTGGGCAGGGTTTCCTGTTGTAACTTCCGGTGCAAATCGGGAAGGTGATTATTTTTCGAAAAAAACGTTATGATTCAGCAGTTTGTAACGTCACCGGGCGGCAGCGTTATTTTAGGCAGGATCCTTGCTTAAATGGGGTTAGAAATTTAACGGCCGGACCGGGATCGCGACATCAGTCCGAAAGAACCGGTCCCAAACCTAACCAGCCGGGAGGTAGATAAGATGCGCAAGGTTGAGGCAATCATCAAACCGTTCAAGCTCGATGAAGTCAAGGAAGCCCTGAACGAGATCGGCATTCAGGGGATCACGGTCAGCGAGGTCAAGGGTTTCGGCCGCCAGAAGGGGCATACCGAGCTCTATCGCGGAGCCGAGTACGTGGTCGACTTCATCCCGAAGATCAAGATGGAGATCATCGTCAGCGACGACATGGCGTCCAGGGTCGTCGAGGTGATCGGCGAATCGGCCAAGACCGGCCGGATCGGCGACGGCAAGATCTTCGTCACCCAGGTCGACGAGGTCCTCCGCATCCGCACCGGCGAAACCGGCGAGGACGCCCTCTGATTCAGTTTTCAGCCAGATTCGAACCTGGTTTTATGCGTACCGTTTTCGCCCGCAAGGGCGGGCACACTTCACAAAGGAGATTGCAATGACACCGAAAGACGTAGTAGCTTTTGCCAAGGAAAACAACTGCCAGATGGTTGATTACAAGTTCCTCGACTTCGTCGGGATCTGGCAGCACTTCTCGACGCCGATCACCGAGTTCAGCGAGGATATCTTCGAGGAAGGCATCGGTTTCGACGGCTCCTCGATCCGCGGTTGGCAGCCGATTCACAACTCCGACATGCTGATCATGCCGGACCCGATGACCGCCAAGGTCGACCCGTTCCCGCAGGTGCCGACCCTCAGCCTGATCTGCAACATCATCGACCCGTACACCCGCGAAGGCTACACCCGCGACCCGCGCTTCATCGCCCGCAAGGCCGAAGCCTACCTGAAGTCGACCGGCATCGGCGACACCGCCTACTTCGGTCCGGAGCCGGAATTCTTCATCTTCGACGACATCCGCTACGATTCGACCCAGAACGAGTCGTTCTACAGCATCGATTCGGTCGAGGGGGTCTGGAACACCGGTCGCGAGGAGTTCCCGAATCTCGGCTACAAGCCGCGCAACAAGGAAGGCTACTTCCCCTGCGCGCCGACCGATTCGATGATCGACCTGCGCAACGAGATGGTCCAGGTGCTGCAGAGCGTCGGCATGACCATCGAGGCGGTTCATCATGAAGTCGCCACCGGCGGCCAGGCCGAGATCGACATGCGCTTCGACTCGCTGCTCAGCATGGGCGACACCCTGCAGTGGTTCAAGTACATCATCAAGAACGTTGCCTACCGCAACGGCAAGACCGTCACCTTCATGCCGAAGCCGATCTACAATGACAACGGCTCGGGCATGCACTGCCACCAGTCGATCTGGAAGGACGGCGTCAACCTGTTCGCCGGCGACGGCTACGGCGGCCTCTCCAAGACCGCCATGTACTACATCGGCGGCATCATCAAGCACGCCAAGGCCCTGTGCGCCTTCACCAACCCGACCACCATCTCCTACAAGCGCCTGGTGCCGGGTTTCGAAGCGCCGATCAACCTCGCCTACTCGAACCGCAACCGCTCCGCCTCGCTGCGGATCCCGGCGACCGAAAGCCCGAAGTCGAAGCGTATCGAGTACCGCACCCCCGACCCGAGCTGCAACGGCTACCTCGCCTTCGCCGCCATGCTGATGGCCGGTCTCGACGGCATCGAGAACAAGATCGATCCGGGCCAGCCGCTCGACAAGGACATCTACGGCCTCTCGCCGGAGGAGCTCAAGGACGTCCCGACCGTTGCCGGCTCCCTTCAGGAAGCTCTCGAGGCCCTGCGCGACGACAACGCCTTCCTGCTGAAGGGGGACGTCTTCACCCAGGATGTCATTGACATGTGGATCGACTACAAGATGGAGAACGAGGTCCAGCCGGTCCGCATGCGCCCGACCCCGACCGAATTCGCCCTCTACTACGACTGCTGATCCGGATCGACAGCGCAACAACAGCGAAAAGCCCCGGCAGGAATGCCGGGGCTTTTTACTTGCTTCAGGTTTTTGCCGGTGGAGAAACGGCGCGTCATCGGGGTCGCGAGCGGGCGTCGTCAATGAGAAGTGGCCGGATGCTGTGTGGCACGGGGGGCTACTTTGGCCGGCATTCTCCGAAGTCGAGCTCGCGAAGTTTATTGCTGCCGTTCTTCCGCTCTTTCAGGATGACGTCGTAGATGCCGTCGACATAGCTCGCTTCGGCGACATATTCGTGGCCGGGGCGGGTGACGAAAAAGAGGTCGAACCCGGTCGAGCCCTTGGCGTTGGCGAGAAAGCTCGAGCTCGAGAAGACGAAATCGAGATAGTTCGGGCTGCCGGCGGGGAGGCCGATCGCGACCTCGGGCCGCTTCAGGTCGACCGTCCCTCTGTAGGTCACCTTGCAGGCGTCGTCGACCGAGTAGATGTCGACCCGCGCCTTGACGCTGGTGAAGAAGGACCCGGAGTCGGTCTTCGTCCGGACCGTCAGGTTCTTGTCGAGATCGTTCTTGTAGGGGAATATTCCCGAACAGCCGCCTGCCAGCAGCGCCAGAACCAGGGCGGCGACAATAAGAGAGAGTCGTTTCATGTGCGTCGGCACCTCCCGGTCACTTGGTCAGGTCGGGGCAGCCGAGGTTCTCCCCCCTGGTCCAGTTTTCGATCGCTGTCATCATGTTCTTGAAGCCCATCGACGGGCGGTAGAATTCGACCTTCGACCTGTTCTTGCCGACCGGCGTGACATCGACCACCAGCATGTAGTGGCCCGCTTCCGGCTCCTCGTAGACGGCGAGGACCCCCTGTTCGTGCTTCTCCTGGAGGTGGAGCTCGACCCGGTCCCTGCCGGCGACCACGGTCGGCGTGTACTTGGTGATGATGTGCTGGTAGCTGGTCCTGGTCTGCGAGATCGTCTCGATCCGCTTGTCGAGGCACTTCGGCGCGTACTTCTTGAAGGTTTTGCCGATCTCGGCCGTCGAGCGGTCGACCTCGTAGGTGTCGATCTTGGTCAGGAAGGCCCCCTCGGTGAGCGCCTGGCGGAATTCGTCGGGATTCTGCGGCATCTTGCCGACGCATCCGCCGGCGAGAAGAGCTGCCGGGAGCAGAACGAGCAGGGCGAATCTGGTCGGTTTCATGGGTCCTCCTTGGGGCTGAATCAGAATTTCCGGATAATATCACGTCACGACATTAAAATCCACCAAGGGGTCATCCGGGGCCGTCCCTGAGAAGCTCGAGGTTCTCCAGCTGCTTCCTGGTCGTTTCGATCGCCCGCAGGGACGCCTTGTAGTCGGGGTGGAACCGGCGGATCCGGGACCAGACGTCGATCGCCTTTTCGAGCTGCCCGCTGCGGTAGGCGGCGAGGCCGGTTTCCAGGAGCCTGTCGGCACAGCGGTCGATCTTCTCCCTGATCGAAGCGACATCCGCATCGATCAGGGCGCGCAGCGTCGGCTCGGCGGGATATCCCTCCAGCCCCTTGCGGTAGAGGTCGCCGGCGCCGGCGAAATCGCCCGAAGCCAGAAGCTGGTCGGCGTTCCGGACGAGACGATTGACGCTCTCGGGATAGAGCTCCGGAAAGGCGGCGGCCGGTACGCCGGCGGCCGCTTCCTGGCGGAGCCGGTCGAGGGCCGGCCCGGGACGGTTCTCCGCCAGCAGCCGGGTGGCATCCTGGCGCGCCTGTTCGATTCGCACGGCTACGGCGTCAACGGCGGTCGAAGAGAAGATCCGCCGGATATCGAGATTTTCGATGCCGGCGCACCCCCCGAGAAGCAGGGCGGTGACCAGGGCGGCCAAGACGCGGCGGGCTAGTGCAGGCATGACCCCATCCTGTCGAAGGGCAGGTCGCAGACGTCGCCGTACTCGTCGAGAGACTCCAGGAACAGGCCGACCAGGTCCGGTTCGAACTGTCGCCCCTTGAAGCGGACCAGCTCGGCGATCGCGTCGCCGCGCGACAGCCCCTGGCGGTAGGGGCGCGAACTGGTCATGGCGTCGTAGGCGTCAGCGATGGCGAGGATACGGGCGTAAAGCGGAATCTCCTCGCCGGCGAGCCCTCCCGGGTAGCCGGAGCCGTCGTGCCATTCGTGGTGGTGCAGGACTGCCGGAATGTATTTTTTCAGCGAATCGGCCAGTTCGAGAATCTGCGCGCCGTGGGACGGGTGATCGGCGATTTGGGCGAATTCGCTCTCGTCGAGCCGGCCGGGCTTGTTGAGGATGCTGTCGGGGATGCGGATCTTGCCGATGTCGTGCAGCAGGCAGGTCATCTCCAGGTCGCGGAGCTCGTACGGCTTGAGCCCCAGCTTCCGTCCGACCGCCGTCGACAGCTGGGCGACGCGGGACGAATGCCCGTAGGTGTAGTTGTCGCGGGCGTCGAGGGCGGCGGCGAGGATCCTGACGATGTCGGCATAGGACCTCTCGAGCTCCTCGGAGTAGTTGACCAGGCTCCGTTTCCGGGCCGCCAGCATCTTCGCCATCTCGTTGAAATTTGTCGTCAGGGTGGCCAGCTCGTCGTTGGAGGTGATCGGGACCATGACGTGCTCCTCCCCGGCGCGGATCTTCTCGACCCCCTCCGAGAGCCGCTCGACGGGGTAGGTGAACAGGCGCGAGAGCAGGACCGCAGCCGCCAGGGCCAGGGGCAGCAGCAGGGCGGCGATCAGGAGAATCTTGCCGCGGGCCTTCTCCGCGGTGGCGGCAAAGCCCGAATCGTTGATGCCGACGACGATTTCGCCGAGCCCGGCGTCGCCGAAGCGGATCGGCGTGGTGAAGACGAAGGTCCAGCCGCTGTCGTTCCGGCTCTTGCGGATATCGAGTCCGGCGGTGTTGCCGATGGCGATGCCGGCGGCGGCGGGCATGGTCGTTCCGGTCAGGGAGAGGTCGCTGTGCGCGACGATGTTCCGGCGGTTGTCGACGATGGCGATGTAATCGAGGTCGGGCTGGGAATCCCCGACCCGGTTCACCAGGTTGTCGAGTGCGAGGCGGTCCTCGGCCAGCATGCTGAAACCGGCCGACGAGGCTGCCGCGGAGGAGATGGCGGCACCGCGCTCGATCATCGATTGCAGCTGGACGTCATCCATCACGCTGATGACGACGAGGGAAATGCCGCCGGCCGTAACGGTCAGCAGGGAGATGACCAGCAGGGAGAGCTTGAAGCTGATGCCGCGGCACAGCGAGCGGAGCTGCCTGGAGAGGCTGGCGCCCGCCGCACGGACGAAAGCGACCGGACGCACCTGTGCTACGTCCAGCTTCGACAGCCGGAATTTGAGAACGTTATATGACATGGCTCGGGGGGTTATGCGTCTCTTGTCGGATCGGAAAACGGTTGTAACATAACTTTCTATATACCCTGAAACCGGGTTCAAGGCAATGGAAAACGCCTTGCAAATTCGACGCTTGGAACCCCTTGCCTGTTTCCCGGAGACGGCACGGAACGAAAAAATCAATTATTTCCGAAGACTCCCGGTCATGGGCATCGGGAACGATCGGGTCGTCCATGGCAACAGAAGTGTCGCACGGCCGAAACGTGCCGCCTGGCGCCGCACTCCCTCTGGAACGCCCCTCCGGACGTGACTGGACAGCGACGGTCCTGGTGCGGTGTTTGCCGAAAGACGCAAGGGACAGGGCGGGCGGTCGAGGAGAATGGTCCTAGATGGCGTGCGCGGCGAGGAACTCCTTGATCGCCGCGAGGTCGGCGTCGAGAACCTCGCAGCGCCGCTCGCGGCTGTCGATCCCCTGCAGCGATGCCGGGTATTCCGGGTCGGTGCCGATCGCCCGGCGTACGGCGTCGCCGAACTTGGCCGGGTGGGCGGTCGCCAGGCAGATCACCGGGCACTCGCCGCCGGCGAGCTCCTGGCCGGCGCGGACGCCGACGGCGGTGTGCGGATCGAGGACGTAACCGGTCCTGTCGTGGAAGGCGGCGATCGTCGCGACGGTCTCGTCGCTGGTGATGGACAGCGAGGCAAAGTCCCCGGCGACGCGCCGGACCTCTTCGGCGGAGAATTCCAGCTTGCCCCCCCTGGCGAAGCGTTCCATGGCGCTTCTGACGCGACCCGTTTCGCCGCGGTAGAGATAATAGAGGTAGCGCTCGAAGTTGCTCGCCTTCTGGATGTCCATCGACGGCGACAGCGACGGGTGAACCGCGCCGATCGAGTAGTCGCCGGCGCGGACGAAGCGGGTGAGGATATTGTTCTCGTTGGTCGCCAGGATCAGTCTCTTCACCGGGAGCCCCATGCGCATGGCGATGTAGCCGGCGAAGATGTCGCCGAAGTTGCCGGTCGGCACCGAGAAGTAGACCTCCCGGCAGCCGGTCTCTTTGCGGACCTGACCCCAGGCGTAGAAATAGTAGACGATCTGCGCCAGCACCCGGGCCCAGTTGATCGAGTTGACGGCGCCGAGGGCGTAGCGGCTCTTGAAGCCGAGATCGCCGAAGGCCTCCTTGACGATCTGCTGGCCGTCGTCGAAGGTGCCGCGGATGGCGATGTTGAAGACGTTCGCGTCGGTGACCGTCGTCATCTGCAGCTCCTGGATCGGCGACACCTTCTTGTGCGGATGGAGGATGAAGATGTTGACGTTCTTCTTGCCGCGGACGCCGTAGATGGCGGCCGAGCCGGTGTCGCCGCTGGTGGCGCCGAGAATGTTCATCTTCTCGCCGCGCTCCGCCAGCAGGTATTCGAACAGGTTGCCGAGGAACTGCAGCGCCACGTCCTTGAAGGCGAGGGTCGGTCCGTGAAACAGCTCGAGGATGTAGACGCCGTCCTTGTGGACGACCGGGGTGACGTCGGGGTGGGTGAAGGTCGCGTAGGAGCGGTCGATCAGGCCTTTCAGGTCGGCCGAGGGGAGGTCGGTCGCGTAGCGGGAGATGATCTGGAAGGCGAGCTCCGGGTAGTCGAGCCGGGCGAGGGCGTCGAGGTCGCCTTCGGTCAGCGCAGGGATCTCCTCGGGGATCAGCAGGCCGCCGTCGTCGGCCAGGCCCATCATGACCGCTTCCTTGAAGGATATGTCCGAAATCCCGCCGCGGGTGCTGATGTACTTCATGTGGTCGTCTCCTCGGTCAAAAAAATCGGGATATGATAACAGGAACCTGTTCACTGGCAAAGGGAAAAGGGGAGGGCAGGATTGTGGCCGGGTGCCAGGCACTTATTCAATAAAATGCCTGGCATCTTTGTTTTGAAGTTCAAAGTCGTGAGGTCGCGCCCTCACACTGCGCCAGACTCTTTTGTCTGGCCACAAAAGAGTATGCAGAAAAGGGCCTGTCACCTGCGGTGGGCATGGCATTCGCGAGAGAAGCAGCCATCTTTCAATATTGGCAGTAATTGTACCGAATCGTCGCCGTTGAACCACATTCACGACGGCCCCATTTAACATGCCTGTCACTTCTGTTTATATCTATGCCTTGTCTCTATCCGCGCTAATGTTAAAACACGTCATGCCCGACTCCGATCGGGAATCCAGTTTTGAATTTGCCTTAATCCTGTGGCTCTTGCCTGGAATCATTTCAGCGCGCCAACTCGAACGCAGCCCAACCGCAACCGCCACGGAGACGAACCGTGCTCGCCTCAAGGCGAACTCCCGAGATCCGCAGGTGTGAGAAGTACTGCCAGCCGCTCCCCAAAAGAAAAAGCCCCCTGCAAGGGAGCCGGTTTCTGCTTGCTCTTTTATGGCTTGATAAAAGAGTAAGGCGGGGTGCGCGGACGCAACCGCGCGGCTATGTTCTGCCAACAAAAGAGCAGGTTGAAATCAAGGGCTGGATTCCCGATCGG
>JBFHOZ010000078.1:0-9995 GCA_041592975.1 Desulfuromonadales bacterium | reverse complement strand
GCTCTGGGGGAGAGTCGAACTCCCACGTCCCTACGGACACTAGACCCTGAACCTAGCGTGTCTACCAATTCCACCACCAGAGCAAAGCGAAGGTTTTTATATCAAAAGGGTGTAGCCATTGCAATAAAAAAATACTTTGCAACAGCGGGCTTTCTGCTATCGTTATACGGGTCGTCGAGGGGGACGCGATATTGAACGGCGGCGATATTTATTGACAACTCCACTTAGGTATAAATATTATTTATACGCCATTTATACAGTCCCACAATAAAGAATAAGTCCCCAAGGAGGCATCGATGTCTGAAGAAAAACAGTACAAGCTCGGCACCAAGGCCCTGCATGCCGGACAGGTTCCCGATCCGGCAACGAACGCCCGCGCCGTACCGATCTACCAGACGACGTCCTACACGTTCAATTCGTCGGAGCACGCCGCGAACCTGTTCGCGCTGGCAGAAATGGGGAACATCTACACCCGGATCATGAACCCGACGACCGACGTTCTGGAAAAACGGCTGGCCGAACTGGACGGCGGAGTCGGCGCCCTCGCCCTCGCCTCCGGCTCGGCCGCGGTGTCGCTGGCGATCCTCAACCTCGCCAAGGCCGGGGACAACATCATCTCCACCAGTTTCCTCTACGGCGGCACCTACAACCTGTTCAGCCACACCCTCGCCCGCATGGGGATCCAGGTCAAGTTCGTCGACTCGTCGGACCCGCAGAACATCGCCCGGGCGATCGATGAGAACACCCGTGCCGTCTACACCGAGTCGATCGGCAACCCGAAAAACAACGTCGACGATTTCGAAGTGATCGCCAAGCTCGCGCACGACAACGGCCTGCCGTTCATCGTCGACAACACCGTCACCACCCCCCTGCTCTTCCGGCCGATCGAGCACGGTGCCGACATCGTCGTCTACTCGCTGACCAAGTTTATTGGCGGTCACGGCACCAGCATCGGCGGCGCGGTCGTCGACAGCGGCAGGTTCAACTGGTCGAGCGGCCGGTTCTCCGAATTCACCACCCCCGACCCGAGCTACCACGGCCTGGTCTATCACGAGGCGCTTGGCGAGCTCGCCTACATTCTGAAGATGCGCCTGACCCTGCTGCGCGACATGGGCCCCTGCCTGTCGCCCTTCAACGCCTTCCAGTTCCTCCAGGGGCTGGAAACCCTGCACGTCAGGATGCCGCAGCACTGTCGCAACGCGCAGAGGGTCGCCGAGTTTCTCGACGCCCACCCCTGCGTCGAATGGGTCAACTACCCCGGCCTCAAGAGTCACCCCGACAACGAACGCGCGAAGAAGTACCTTCCGGACGGCCAGGGGGCGATCCTCGGGTTCGGCATCAAGGGGGGGGCGCAGGCCGGCGCAAAGTTCATCGACAGCGTCCAGCTGGCCAGCCATCTCGCCAACATCGGCGACGCCAAGACCCTGGTGATCCACCCGGCGACCACGACCCACCAGCAGCTCTCCGAGCAGGAGCAGATCGCTGCCGGCGTCAGCCCGGACTACATCCGCGTCTCGGTCGGCATCGAGGACGTCGAGGACATCATCGCCGATCTCGACCAGGCGCTGAAGGCGAGCCAGTAGCCGCCACCGCCTCCGGCAAAAAGGGCGGGCCCGATGGCCCGCCCTTTTTATTGTCGGCGATGCCGATCCATGCTAGAATCCAGCCGCCTTTGCCTCTGTATCACAAGGGAACCCATGGCCCGCAACCGCAATCTCCGAAACATCGTCGAATTCGCCATCTTCCTGCCGATCTTCACGACGCTCCGCCTGCTCCCCCGGGTGGCGGCGCTGCGCCTGGGAGAACTTCTCGGCTGGCTCGCCCTCTACCTGGTCCCGTCGCGGCGTCGGCTCGCCAGCGCCAACATGCGCGCCTCGTTCCCGGAGATGGGCGCGGCGGAGATCGACGACCTCTGCAGCCGCACCTTCCGCCATCTCGGCATCAGCGTCGCCGAAATGAGCCGCATCGACAAGTTCACGGGAAGGGAGGATATCGAGCGACACTTCACCTTCGAAGGGCTGGAACATCTCGAGAAAGCGTACGCCCTGGGACGGGGAGTCCTGCTGGCGACCGCCCACGTCGGCTTCTGGGAGGTCGGCACCTTCTTCCTGCCGCTGCTCGGTTTCCCGTCGGCCTTCGTCGCCAAGAAGACCAAGAACCCGTATATCAACGACGTCGTCGTCAGGATGCGCGAGCATGCCGGCGGCCAGGTGATCGACGCCAAGAAGGGGGCGCGGCAGATCGTCAAGACCCTGGCGGAGGGGAACTGTGTCGGTGTGCTGATCGATCACCACATGCACCCGGCCGAGGCAGTCCAGGTCCCCTTCTTCGGCCGGCCGGCCTGGACAACGCCGATCATCACCCAGATGGCGATGAAGCGCGACATCCCGGTGGTGCCGATCTTCATCTATCGCACCCCTGATTTAAAATACCGCACGGTCATCTCCGAAGCGATCTTCCTGGAGGGTGAGGTCAACGAGGAGAACGTCACCGCCAACACCGCGCTGCTGACCCGGGTGATCGAGGACGCCATCCGCAGGGAGCCGAGCCAGTGGTTCTGGGTGCACAAGCGCTGGAAGCCGTGATGAACACGCAGGCCTCCTGTTTCCATATCGTCCTGATCGAACCGGAGATCCCTCCCAACACCGGCAACATCGCCCGGCTCTGCGCCGCGACCGGCACCGTCCTGCACCTGGTCGGAAAGCTCGGCTTTTCCCTCGACGACAAGCACCTCAAACGAGCCGGCCTCGACTACTGGCCGTCGGTCAGGCTGAACAGATGGGAGAACTTTGAAGAGTTTTTGGCGGTCTTTCCGGATGCGCGGATCTGGTACACGTCCAAAAAGGCGGACGCCCCTTACACGGGCAGGCGATATCAGGCGGGGGATGTCTTCGTCTTCGGCAAGGAGACCCTCGGGCTGCCGGAAGAGATGCTGGAGCAGAACCGGGAGCGGGCGATCCGCATTCCGGTCTTCAACGATGCGGTTCGCAGCCTCAACCTGTCGACGGCGGCCGGCATCGTTCTCTACGAGGCGCTGCGTCAGGTCGATCTTCTCAGCTAGCCCTGCTTTCCGCCTCAAAGGCGAGCAGCCATTTTTTGGTCGGGATGCCATCGCCGCCGGAATACCCGGTCATCTTGCCGGTCGCGCCGACGACACGGTGACAGGGGACGATAATCGGTATCGGGTTGGCCGCCATCACCCGGCCGACAGCCCGGGCCGCCTTTGGCCGATCGCACAGCGCGGCCAGCGCCCCGTAGGTGAGAAGTTCTCCGTAAGGAACGCCTGCCAGGCATCCGAGGATCTGCCGGGCAAAGGGGGTCTGCCTGCCGAAGCTGACCGGAAGATCGAAGACCTGGCGCACGCCGGCAAAGTACTCATTTAGTTGCGCCGCCGCCTTTCTCGTCAGCTCGCTGCTCCCTTCGTCGCCCGCCAGGCCCGCCTTGTCCAGCTTGGCGTTGCGGCCCGGCGAGAACCCGACGGCGACAATCGCCTCCTCATCGGCGACGACGCGGATAATCCCGAGCGGGGTATCGACATCACTGCAGTATTTCATTGCGACCTCTTTCTGTGCAGTATAGCACCGATCTCCTTCATGGCGCTCACCCCGAACATCCGGCAGACCGCCAGGTACACAAGACCGCCGGAAAAGATGGCGGACGCAAGGATCACGGCATTGACGATCCGCTCCTGATTCTCCCCCCAGTTGCCGGCCTGCAGCACCGTCCAGACGGCAGCCCCCATGATCGCCACTGCCGGCAGGATCTTCGCCAGCGACTGCGCCAGCGTCCGCAAGCGCAGTTCCCCGATCCGGCCGCGCAGCAGCCAGAGAAGGGCGCCGGCATTGAAAAGCGACGCCAGCGTCAGGGCGATGGCGAGGCCGACATGCGCCCAGAACTGCATCAGCAACAGCCCGAGCCCGGCATTGACCAGCAGCGTCCAGAACGAGACCCAGACCGGCGTGCGGGTATCCTTCATCGCGTAGAAGGCCGGCACCACCACCCGGCTCAGGCCGACGCAGAGCAGCCCCGGGGCGTAGGCGACCAGCGCCAGGCCCGATTGACGGACCGCCTCGAAGGCGAATTCGCCCCCCATGAAGAAGACCGAATAGACCGGCACCGCGCAGAGCATCAGGCCGACCGTCGCCGGGAGGATCAGCACTAAAAGCAGTTCGAAGGAGTAGTGCAGCGAGTCCTTGAAGCCGTCGATATCCTCCGCGGCCATCTGCCGGCTCATAGCCGGCAGCACCGCCTGGGCAAGGGATGCGATGATGATCCCCTGGGGGAATTCGAACAGTCGCTGTCCGTAGTAAAGGTAGGAGACCGCCCCTTCCGGCAGGAAAGAGGCCATGAGCCGGGTGACGACGACGTTGATCTGGTAGATCGCCACGCCGGCGATTCCGGGGAGCATCAGTACCGCGATCTGCCGGATCGCCGGATGTCCGAAGGCGAACGACGGCCTGAGGCTGTAGCCGAAGCGGAACAGCAGCGGAAACTGCAACATGAGTTGCAGGACGCCGCCCAACAGGACGCCGGCCGCCAGAGAAAAGATCGGCTCCTCGAACATCGGTGACAGAAAGATGGCGCAGCCGATCATCGCCAGGTTGAGCAGCACCGGGGAGAAGGACGGCATGAAGAAATGCCCCCGGACATTGAGAATGCCCGTCGCCAGCGCGAGCAGGGAGACGAAAAAAATGTAGGGGAACATCGTCCGGTTGAGATTGTCGGTAAGCGCCAGCTTCCCCGGGACGCTCTCGAAGCCGTAACCGATCAGCCTGACGACCAGCGGCGATGCCAGAACGCCGGCAACGGTGACGATCCCCATGACGATCAACAGCAGCGTGAAGCAGATTGAAGCGACCCGCTGCGCTTCGCGTTCTCCCTGTTTGTGATAGACGTCGGAAAATGTCGGTACGAAGGCGGCGGTCAGCGACCCCTCGGCAAAGAAACGCCGCAACAGATTGGGGATGGTGAACGCCATGAAAAAGGCATCGGTGACGAATCCGGCGCCGAAAAGATTGGCGACGACCATATCGCGGATCAGGCCGAAGATTCGACTCAACCCGGTTGCTGCCCCCATCGTACCGGTGGCTCTGGCTATGCGACCCTTTTCAGACATCACACTGATTTATCATACGGCCCTGTGTGTCGCAATGCTTTTCACGGACGCGCCACCGCGCAGGCGTCCTCAATCAGGTGATTATTTTTTTTTAATCCAAAAGTTTTTGCCGGCAAACCCTTTGTTTAAGCGTCCTCTGTTATTTCAATTAGTTCATTTTAACTTGACTGCAGGCCAGTGCGGTGATAAAAGTACGCTCCGTCAAACAAACTCTTCATTCCCGGAGGAATACTGTGGCCAATCACAAGTCAGCTATCAAGAGAAATCGCCAGAACGCGATTCGCAGCGCCCGCAATACCCACATCCGCTCGACCATGCGCACCTTCGTCAAGAACGTCCGCACCGCCGTCGCCAACGGCAACAAGGAAGAGGCCGATGCGGCCCTGAAGGTCGCCGTCCCTTACATTGACAAAGCGTCCAGCAAGGGAGTCATTCACAAGGCGACAGCCAGCCGGAAGATCTCCCGCCTGAACAGACTGGTGAACACCATCGCCTGATCTTGTCAGCAGCATGAATAAAAGGGGCCTGATCACATTCAGGCCCCTTTTATTTGTCCCACAATCTGACCGTGGTCGCTCAGTGAAAGTGCTGGGCGCTCCCCTCTTTCCCCGTATCAAACCTGTCGAAATTCGCGTGCAGTTTCGACGCCTGGCCGAAGCGGTAGACCTCGAGCTCCGGATCATCGAGAGAGAACCCGGTTCCGGAAACGGCCCGGACAGTCGACTCGAATCGAGCCGGCGTCATGGTTCCGGCGTCGAAATAGACCACCCTGCGCCCCTTCTCTTCCTTCAGGCGGAGACCACTCCCCTTAAGTTCGCGCAGGCGCTGCTCAGAGGACTTTCCCGGCGGCAGGTAAATGGCGCCGGTATTGAAATCGACGATATACGCCGCGATCCCCGGGATCAGGAAAAAAAGCAACCCGATTCCGTCGAGCACGGCAACACCCGGATCGATGTCCCCCCTGGTCTGCCCGCGGCGCTCCGGGTACAGGATGGTGCCGCAGCCGGCAAGCTGCAGGACCAGAATCGAGACCAGTACCGCGCTCAGGGTTTTTGGTATGACTATTTTCATGGCACGACTCCCGGAAACAGATCGAAGGACTCAGGTCGCACTAGAAAGTTAAGCGTCAAATCCGGAAATTTCAAGCAGCAGCTCCTCGAGCAGCGCCCCGGGATTACCGCCGGTCGACTTCAAAGCGATATCGGTCGACAGGAACAGCTCGAACGAGCGGCGATAATGCTGGTGCCCGAACAGTTTCGCCTGGGCGATCAGTCCGTCGATGAAGTAGGGATTCACCCCGATTCTCTTGGAAATATCCTTTCGGCCGACGCCGGTGTCGAGCAGCTCCCGCGACATCCAGAGCTGGCGGAAATGACGCGTCAGCATGCTCAGCAGCAGCAGCGGAGCAACCCCTTCGTCGAGCAGCCGGCGGAGCAGCCGGAGAGCATCGCCGGCGTCGCGCCGGCCGATGGCGTTGACCATGTCGAAGATCGAGTCGACGCGCGTGTCGGAGACAATCTCCCGCACGTCGGCGACATCGACGAGTCGGTTCTCGCCGAGATACTGGAAAAGCTTCTGCAGCTCGCCGTCGATCTCCTGCAGGCTGGTTCCGGAGCGGCGGCAAAACAGCGCCATGGCATCCTCGGTAAAGCTGAATCCGGAAGCCGCCGCCTGCTCCCTGACAAAGGCCGGGATCTGGTTGTCGTAAAGACCCTTGTGCTCGACCAGCGCCCCCGCCTTCTGAAACGCCTGGAAAAACTTCTTGCG
This sequence comes from Desulfuromonadales bacterium, assembly GCA_041592975.1. Classification (GTDB taxonomy): domain Bacteria; phylum Desulfobacterota; class Desulfuromonadia; order Desulfuromonadales; family UBA2294; genus BM707. The sequence continues at coordinate 3,112 of JBFHOZ010000078.1, read as the reverse complement.
GCGGTCGACCTTTTCCCCGACGAAGACGAGGCAGGTCTCGGCGACGGGATCGGCGACGTATGCGGACAAGTCGTCCAGGTCGCCCGCCGAAAGCTTGTCGGCGTCCTTGACGACGACCAGGCGTCGGGGGGCGAAGACCGGCAGGGTGCGGACACTGTCGAGCAGGTCGTCGACCCGGAACTCCTTGGCGTGAAAGACCTGCAGGTTGAAGTCGCGAGCGTCCGCGGCAACAACCGCATCGGTGATCTGGCGGAGAGAGCGCTCGATAAAGAACTTTTCCGTTCCGAAAAGATAAACCAGTCCGGGGATCCTCTGGTCGCGGATCGCTTTCAACAGCTCGCCCGGGGTCATTCAGGCGCTCCGAAGCCGGTCGCCATCTGCCATGACAGGTCTTCCGCGATACGATCGGCGGCACGCTTGCGCGCCTCGGACTCAAGCCCCTCCTGGGTGGTGATGTCGACACCGGCGCTGACGAAGTCTTCGAAGCGCACCGCCTCGCCGCGCCACAGGAACCTGCCGTCGGAGACCCGTGTCAGCGTCGCCGCGACCCTCATGGTTACGCGGTAGGACTGGATGGCATCACCGGCGTCGTACGCCGATGCGCTGATCGAATACTGCAGCACCTCTCCGTCGAGCACCGCATCGGCAGCATCCGGCGATTCGACGATCTCGACGTTGTGCAGGCGCATCAGGCGTTCGATGACACTTCCGGTGGCCAGGGTGTCGAGATACGGTTCCTGCGTCCGGTTCGCGAAGAGTTCGACGCGCACCTTCTGAACGCCTCCCGGCAGATCGATGGCTTCGCCGGCGAACCGGTAACCGCAACCCGTCGCGACCATGACGACCATCAGAAACAGAGGGGCTAATCGGTTCACGTCGCCACCACGTTGACCAGGCGTCCGGGAACGACAATCACCTTGCGCACGGTCTTGTCGGCGATGAAGCGCGCCACGTTCGGATCTTCCAGGGCGGCCTTCTCCACCGCCTCGCTGGTCGCATCGGCGGCAACGGTCACCTTGCCGCGCACCTTGCCGTTCACCTGGACGACGATCAGGATGTTCTCCTCGACCAGCGCCGCCTCGTCCCATGAAGGCCAGCGCCCGGTCGACAGCCGGGAGGCATGTCCGAGTTCTCCCCACATCTCTTCGGCGATATGGGGCACGAACGGAGTCAGCAGCGTCACCACGGTCTCCAGTGCCTCACGCATGACCTCCGGATGCTCCCTCTTTTCATCGAACAGGTAGATGGCATTGACCAGTTCCATGATGGCGGCGATCGCCGTGTTGAAATGGAAGCGCCCGTCGATGTCCTCGGTCACCTTCCTGATGGTCCGGTGAACGACCCGTCGCAGCTCGACGCCTTTCCCCTCGGCTGAGGTCGCCGGGGGGACGTCCCTGATCAGCTCGAGATTGTCGAAAACCGCCCGCCAGACGCGATTGAGGAAGCGGTAGCACCCCTCGACCCCCTGCTCGTTCCATTCGAGGTCCTTTTCCGGCGGCGAGGCGAACAGCGAGAACATACGCGCGGTGTCGGCGCCATAGCGCGCGATCAGGTGATCCGGATCGACGACGTTCTTTTTCGACTTGCTCATCTTCTCGTTACGGCCGGTCGCCACCTTCTGACTGCACTTGGCGCACTGGCCGTCGACAACCTCTTCGGGGTAGAGCCAGCCATGTTCGGGGCAGGACTTGGTCTCCATGCAGACCATCCCCTGGGTCAGCAGGTTGATAAACGGCTCGTCGACATCCATCAGGCCGAGATCACGGAGGATTTTGGTGAAAAAGCGGGCATAGAGCAGGTGCATGACGGCATGCTCGACGCCGCCGATATACTGATCGACCGGCATCCAGTACTCCGCCTTCGCCTTGTCGAGCACGCCGCGATCATAATCGGCGCAGGCATAGCGGGCAAAATACCAGGAGCTCTCGACAAAGGTGTCGAAGGTGTCGGTCTCGCGCCGCGCCGCCTTGCCGCACTTCGGACAGTCGACACTGACGAAGGAATCGAGCGCCGCGAGCGGGCTCCCCCCCTCGCCGGTGAAACTGACGTCGGTCGGCAGGACAACCGGCAGATCCTTTTCCGGCACCGGCACAACACCGCAGGCGCCGCAATAGATCACCGGGATCGGTGTCCCCCAGTAGCGCTGCCGGGAGACGCCCCAGTCGCGCAGCCGGAAGTTGACCGCCTTCTTGCCGATCCCTTCGGCTTCGAGATAGTCGGCGATTTTCTCCTTGGCGGACTCGTTGTCCAGACCGTCGAACCGGTCCGAGTTGGCCATGCACCCGGGCCCGGTCCAGGCCTCGGTCATCGTTGCCGGATCGAGCGCCTCTGGCGGCTGGATGACGACCACCAGCGGCAGATCGTACTTCCGGGCGAATTCGAAATCGCGCTGATCATGGGTCGGCACGGCCATAACGGCACCGGTGCCGTAGTCCATGAGGACGAAATTGGCGACATAGACCGGCATCCTCCGCCCGCTGACCGGGTTGATGCAGTAGCTGCCGGTGAAGACCCCCTCTTTCTCGTAGTCGTCACTGGTGCGCTTGGCCTTGTCCTGCCTGGCGACCCTGGCGATAAAGCTCTCGACAGCCTCCTTCTGCTCCCCCACGGCCAGTTTCCGGGCCATCGGGTGTTCCGGGGCCAGGCTCATGAAGGTCGCGCCGTAAAGGGTGTCCTGGCGGGTGGTGAAGACCCGGATCTTCACGTCGCTGCCGTCGATTCTGAAGTCGATTTCGCAACCGATGCTTTTGCCGATCCAGTTGCGCTGCATGGTCAGCACCGACTCCGGCCACCCCTCGAGGCGGTCGATCCACCCCAGAAGCTCCTCGGCATAGTCGGTGATCCGGAAGAACCACTGCTCCAGCTCCTTCTGCACCACGTCGTTGTCGCAGCGCCAGCAGCAGCCGTCCTCGACCTGTTCGTTGGCGAGCACCGTCTGGCAGTCGGGGCACCAGTTGACCGAGGAGCTCTTCTTGTACGCCAGACCCTTCTCCATCATTTTCAGGAACACCAGCTGCTCCCAGCGGTAGTAGTCGGCGTCGCAGGTGGCGAATTCCCGGTCCCAGTCGTAGGAGAGCCCCATCTTTTTCAGCTGGGTGCGCATGTTGTCGAT
>JBFHOZ010000077.1:0-10144 GCA_041592975.1 Desulfuromonadales bacterium | reverse complement strand
TAGCCGCCGGCGGCGACCAGCAGCACGGCGCCGAGGCCGGCAGCCGTGCCGGAACGCATATGCACGTAGGCGACCGGTACGGCGACGAACAGGTTCAGCAGGATGCCGGCGATGCCGAGATAGCCGGCAGCGACCAGCATCAGCAGCGTGATCGCCGCTCCTGCCGTCATCTGCAGGAGATTCTGGGCGCTGCTCTGTCGCTCCACAGGGAGACCCTGCTGCTTAACGGTCGAGCGAGTGGCCGGCGGTAAACGGCAGCAGGGCGATGTTGCGGGCCCGCTTGATCGCCTCGGTCACCTTGCGCTGATGCTCGGAGCAATTGCCGGAAATGCGGCGCGGTACGATCTTGCCGCGTTCGGACACAAAATAGCGCAGGCTCCGGGTATCCTTGTAATCGATCTTGATCTTGTCGATGCAGAAACGGCACCCCTTGCGACGGGTGAAACGGCGACGTGGTTGAAAAGCCATATCGAATAACCTCCAGGTTCTAGAAAATAGTCAATTGGTTCAGGCGGACTGCTCTTCCTCTTCGGCCGGAGCCGCGTCCTCGGCAGCAGGCTCGTCGGCCGGCTTCTCTTCGGCCACGGCGGCCTCCTTGCGGACCTCTCCCGCTTCCGAAGCGGCGGCTTCCGTCTCCTCCCCCTTGCGGGCGAAGCCTGAAGGCTCGTAGCCCCCGTCGAGCTGGACCGTCATGAACTTGATGACCTTGTCGTCGATGCGCATGCGGCGCTCGAGTTCGCGGATCGAGTCCGACTTCCCCTCGTAGGCGAACAGCACGTAAGCCCCACGCTCCTGCTTCTGGACGGTGTAGGCGAGCTTCCGGGTCCCCCACTCCTCGACGGCGAGCATGTTCGCGCCGAGTTCGCCGAGAATCCCCTTGAACTTGTCGACGACCCCGGTGTAGTCGTCACCGGTGACATCAGGGTGGATGATGATGATGGTTTCGTAGGTACGCATATGACCTCCTCTTGGGTTGGTAGCCCCGGAACCGGTCCGGAGCAAGGAGCTGACAGGCCGAAAGGTTGTGCGTCCTGTCGGCGAAAGCTAGATTTATTAACACATACGGCGCGCCAATGCAAGCATTAAGCGGGTTACACGTTAAAGCGGAAATGGATGACGTCGCCGTCCCGGACGACGTACTCCTTCCCCTCCGAACGGAGCAGCCCCTTCTCCCGGGCGCCGGCTTCCCCCCTCGCCGCAACATAGTCTTCGTAGGCGACCACCTCGGCGCGGATGAACCCGCGTTCGAAGTCGGAATGGATCACTCCGGCCGCCTCCGGGGCGCGGGCCCCCTGGCGCACGGTCCAGGCCCTGACCTCCTTGACCCCGGCGGTGAAGTAGGTCTGCAGGCCGAGCAGCCGGTAGCCGGCATGGATCATCCGGTCGAGGCCCGACTCCTCGAGGCCGAGTTCGGCGAGGAATTCGCTTTTCCCGTCGGCGTCGAGTTCGGCGATCTCCGCCTCGATCTTTCCGCAGACGCGGACCACTTCGCCCCCCTCCGCGGCAGCATGCTCTCGAACCTTGTCGACCAGCGGGTTCCCTTCGGCCAGGTCATCCTCCGAAACGTTGGCGACATAGAGAACCGGCTTGGCGGTGATCAGGTGCAGGTCGCGCAGCAGCAACCGCTCTTCCTTGCCCAACTCGGTACTCCGCACCGGCCTCCCCTCGTTGAGGACGGCCTCGACCTTCTGCAGCAGGGCGAGTTCCTGCTGCATCGCCTTGTCGCCGCTCTTCGCCTGCTTGGCGACACGCTGGATGCGCTTTTCGACCGTCTCCAGGTCGGCCAGGTTCAGTTCGGTCTGGATCACCTCGATATCGCGCAGCGGGTCGACCGAGCCGTCGACATGGACGACGTTCTCGTCGACGAAGCAGCGGACGATATGGGCGATGGCGTCGACCTGGCGGATATGGCCGAGGAACTGGTTGCCGAGCCCCTCCCCCTTGCTCGCCCCCCTGACCAGGCCGGCGATATCGACGAATTCCATGGTCGTCGGCACGACGTTCTTCGGCTTGACGATGGCGGTCAGCTCGTCGAGACGGCGATCCGGAACGGAGACGATGCCGACGTTCGGCTCGATGGTGCAGAACGGGTAGTTGGCCGACTCGGCGCCGGCCGAGGTGATGGCGTTGAAGATGGTCGACTTGCCGACGTTCGGCAGGCCGACGATTCCGCATTTGAATCCCATGTCCTTTTCCTTCAACAAAACGATAGCCGGAACCACATGCGGTTCCGGCTATCGGATACGACGATGTTAACCGCGCTTACAGCAGCGGCGCGATCACCAGCGAGACGACGCTCATCAGCTTGATGAGGATGTTCATCGCCGGACCGGAGGTGTCCTTGAAGGGGTCGCCGACGGTGTCGCCGATAACCGACGCCGCGTGGGCTTCGCCCCCCTTGGATTCGCCGGCGAGGCCGCCCTTCTCGATCAGCTTCTTGGCGTTGTCCCAGGCGCCGCCGGCGTTGGCCATCATCAGGGCGAGCAGGACGCCGGCCAGGGTCGCGCCGGCGAGCATGCCGCCGAGGGCCTCCTTGCCGAGCAGGAAGCCGACCAGGACCGGGGCGACAACGGCGATCACGCCCGGCAGGATCATCTCCTTGAGTGCGGCGCGGGCCGAGATATCGACGCACCGGGCCGAATCGGGCTTGGCGCCTTCCTTGCCCTCGAGAAGGCCCGGGATCTCGCGGAACTGGCGGCGGATCTCCTCGACCATCATGCCGGCCGCGCGGCCGACCGAGGTCATGGTCAGGGCACCGATGAAGAACGGCAGGGCGCCGCCGATGAGCAGGCCGATGACGACGGCCGGGTCGATCAGGTTGATCGCCTTCAGGCCGACGGTGGCGGCATAGGCCGAAAAGAGGGCCAGGGCGGTGAGGGCGGCCGAACCGATGGCGAAACCCTTGCCGATGGCGGCGGTGGTGTTGCCGATGGCGTCGAGGCCGTCGGTGATCTTGCGGACTTCCGGGCCGAGGCCAGCCATCTCGGAGATCCCGCCGGCGTTGTCGGCGATCGGACCGTAGGCATCGACGGTCATGGTGACGCCGACGGTGGCGAGCATGCCGACCGCGGCGATGCCGATGCCGTAGAGGCCGGCGAAGTGGTTGGCCACGAAGATGGCGATACAGATCATCAGGATCGGCAGGGCGCAGGACTCGAGACCGACCGCCATGCCGTGGATGATGTTGGTCGCCGGGCCGGTCTTGCTCGCCTCGGCGATGCGCTCAACCGGGGTCGAGGCGGTGTAGTACTCGGTGATCTGACCGATGGCGATGCCGGCGAGGGTGCCGGCGAGGATCGCCCAGAAAATGCCGGTGGCCAGACCCATCGACTTGACGATGAAGAAGCTTGCGACGAGGAAGCCGGCGGCGGCGACGAAGGTGGTGTAGTGCAGCGCCTTGGCCGGGTCGAGACCCTTGAGGACCTTCATCGAGAAGATGCCGACGACCGAAAAGACCAGGCCGACCATCGCCATGACCAGCGGCAGCAGCATGGCCGAGGACTGGACGGTCGGCAGCGCCGAAACACTGCCGGCGAGCTTGGTCAGCAGGACCGGGCTGGCGGCGGCGGCGATGGCGACGGTGGCGATGATCGAACCGACGTACGATTCGAAGATGTCGGCACCCATGCCGGCGGTGTCGCCGACGCAGTCGCCGACGTTGTCGGCGATGACGCCCGGATTGCGGGGGTCGTCTTCCGGAATGCCGGCCTCGACCTTGCCGACCAGGTCGGCGCCGACGTCGGCCGCCTTGGTGTAGATGCCGCCGCCGACACGCGCGAACAGGGCGATCGAGGATGCGCCCATGGCGAAGCCGTTGATGTACCTGGCCGTTTCCGGGTTGCCGCCGTAGAATATATAGGCGATGCCGACGCCGACCAGACCGAGGGAAGCGACCGCCAGTCCCATGACGGCGCCGCCGTTGAAGGAGACCTCGAGGGCCTTGGCCTGTCCCGACTCGCGGGCGGCTTCCGAGGTGCGAACGTTGGCGCGGGTCGCGGCTTTCATACCGATGAAACCGCAGGTCATCGAGCAGATCGCGCCGCCGAGGAATGCGAAAGCGGTCTGGTAGCCCATGCCGAGGAATGCCAGGCAGAAGACCAGGACGATGAAGATCGCCAGGACCTTGTACTCGCGGCTCAGGAACGCCATGGCGCCGTCGTGGATCGCCGCGGAAATTTCCTTCATCTTGTCGTTACCGATCGGCTGTGCCTTGACCACGTTGTAGAGAACGATGGCGATGACAAAACCGACCACACCCAGAATCGGGGCCAGAACTTGTGCACTCATTTTTTCTCTTCTCCTCCGTCTGTTCGAACCTTACGAATAATCCGAATTGTTATATGCGTTCATCGCTTCGTGAACGCTGCTGTCGACAATCTTTTCAACCGCCTCGCAGATCCCGGCGAGAAAACTCTCGAGGCTTTTCCGTTCGGCGGCGTTGAACCGGCTGAGGACGTGCCCGGAGACATCCCCCTTTTCGCTCCCCCGTCCGACCCCGGCCTTGACCCTGACGAAATCCCCTGTTCCGAGGACCTCGCGGATGTGACGGATGCCGTTGTGGCCGCCATGTCCACCGCCGGCCTTGATCTTGAGGACACCGTAGTCGAGGTCGATATCATCATGAATCACAATCAAATCCCCCGGATCGATGCCGAGGGATTTGCAGGCGGAGCCGACGCTGGCGCCGCTGAGGTTCATGAATGTCTGCGGCAGCAGGAACATCACCTCTTCGCCGGCCAGACGCCCAACGCCGTACGTGCCCTGATAACCGCTCTTCTTCAAGGGAATGCCGCTTCGGGCCGCCAGCAGTTCGACCGCCCTGAACCCGATATTGTGCCGGGTGTCGGCATATTTGTCGCCCGGATTCCCGAGACCGACAATCAGCTTCATGTTCGAAGGTTTCGGGCTTATTCAGCCGTCTCTTCCGACGCCTCTTCCGCCGGAGCTTCAGCAGCCGCAGCCACCTCTTCACCTTCGGCAACCTCGCCCTCCTCGACCTCTTCAGCCATACGGCCGACGACGGTGATGATGGTGAAGTTGACATCGTGCGGAACCTCGACTCCCTTCTCGACCTCGAGATCGTCCACGTGGAAGACGTCGCCGATCTCCATCGCCGAAACGTCGATGTCGATCGACTTCGGGATGTTGGTCGGCAGGCAGATGACCTCGAGTTCGTGACGGATGACCGACAGGGTCCCGCCTTCCTTGACCCCCTTGGGGGTGCCGATGGCATTGACCGGCACCATGACGTGAATCTTCTTCTTCAGGTCGATGGTCTGGAAATCGGCGTGGATCGCATCGCGACGGATCGCGTCGACCTGCATATCCTTGAGCAGCACCACCTTGCCGTCAAAGGGGCCGTCCCCTTTCAGGGTGATCAGGGTGTTCCAGCCGGCTTCGGTCGAGATGGCCTTTTTCAGGGCCTTCGGGTCTACGGTGATACTGCAGGGGTCCATCCCCTTGCCATAGACCACGGCGGGGACGAGCCCCTGGCGGCGCAGGGAGCGGGAGATGCCCTTGCCTGCTTCGTTTCGCGGCATGACTTGCAGTTCTGATTTGGCCATGGGATGTTTCCTCCAAACAGTTGTTCTTTAATAAAGTACGGGCCACGGGCCCGACGTTCTAGACGAAAAGGGAACTGACCGATTCGTCGCTGTAGATTCTCTTGATCGCCTCGCCGAGGAGCGCCGCCACCGACAGGGATTTCAGTTTCGGACAATCGACCATCTTGCCATCGGTCGGGATCGTGTTGGTGACGATCACCTGCTCCAGGCAGCTGTCGTTGATCCGTCCGATCGCCGGCCCGGAGAGAACCGGATGCGAAGCACAGGCGTAAACCTGGCGGGCGCCGTGGTCCTTGAGGGCCTGAGCCGCCTGGCAGAGGGTGCCGGCCGTATCGATCATGTCATCGACGATGATACAGGTCTGATCCTTGACCTCGCCGATAATGTGCATGACCTCGGAGACATTCGGACCGCTGCGCCGCTTGTCGATAATGGCCAACCCGGCGTCGAGACGCTTGGCAAAGGCCCGCGCCCGCTCGGTGCCGCCGGCATCCGGCGAAACGATGACCAGGCGCTGGCCATCGAACACCCGGCGCACCTCCTCGAGCAGCACCGGGGCGGCGAACAGGTGGTCGACCGGGATATCGAAAAAACCCTGGATCTGGCCGGCATGCAGGTCCATGGTCAGGACCCGGTCGGCGCCGGCGGTGGTCAGCAGGTCGGCGACCAGCTTGCTGGTGATTGGCGTGCGCGGAGCAACCTTCCGATCCTGGCGGGCATAGCCGAAGTAGGGGATGACCGCGGTAATCGTGTCGGCCGACGCCCGCTTCAGGGCGTCGATCATGATCAGCAGTTCCATCAGGTTCTTGTGGGCCGGGGCGCAGGTCGACTGGATGACGTGGACATCCCGCCCCCGGACATTCTCGCCGATCTCAACCATGGTTTCCCCGTCGGAAAACCCCTTGACAACGGCCTGCCCCAGGGGAACGTCCAGGTAATCGCAGATCTCCTGCGCCAGAGGAAGGTTGGCATTGCCTGAAAAGATCTTCAGTTTCTCCACAACATCTCCCGATCGAACCGATGAAAGAGAGCAGGTCATGAACCAGCGTCATGACCTGTCCCCCATGAAAAGCTATTGATTACTTTATGCTATTTGCAGCAGTTAATTAGTGGCTGGGGCGCCAGGATTCGAACCTGGGAATGCCGGAATCAAAATCCGGTGCCTTACCGCTTGGCGACGCCCCATCAGATCAGACCTGCCGGCTCAAAGGCTGAACAGCAAATACGCGCCATCCGGGTATTTCCGACATCTGGCCGGCGGCGTCGCGCGCGCCCTCTTCCGACTCGAAAGCGCCGAAGACCGTCGGGCCGCTGCCCGACATCAAGGAGCCGATCGCGCCACACCCGGCAAGTCTCTTCTTTATCTCCCCGACAACCGGGTATCGACCCGCCGTCACCGGCTCCAGATCATTATGGAGAAGACGCACGAATTCCGCTGCCGTTCCGGGAAACCTGCGCAGTTTATCCACATCCCCGGGGGAAGTCAACCTTAAATTTCCGTAGACCCAGGCGGTCGAAACGGCGATTCCCGGGTTGACCAGAACGTACCAGAGATCGGGCATCGCATCGACCTTCTCCAGGACGTCGCCGATGCCGGTCGCCCAGGCCGGGCCACCGAGCAGAAAGAAGGGGACATCGGCGCCGAGCGTCACGCCGATCCGCATCAACTCGTCGCGGCCGAAGCCGAGACCGAGCATCCCGTTCAGGCCGCGCAGCACGGCGGCTGCATCGGAGGACCCTCCCCCCAATCCGGCGGCGACAGGGATGTTCTTCTCGACCCTGATGGTGACGGCATAATCGACCCCGGCCTGCCGCATGATCTCCCGGGCGGCCCGGGCGACGATATTCTCGGCACCGGGCGGCATCTCGACCCCCGGGCAGTCAACCCGGACGCCGGAACCTTCCGCACAACGGATCTCGATTTCGTCGAACAGCGAAACCGGCTGCATCAGCATGGCGAGCTCGTGATAGCCGTCCTCCCTTTTGCGCAGCACATGCAGACAGGTATTGATTTTCGCCGGTGCCCTGAAATTCCGTGTCATGCCGCCATCCGCCCTCCCTTCCGGGTCAAGTATCGATCGGCTGCCATCATCTTTGAACGACGCGCCGCTGTCAAGAGCCGGCCGACCCGGCCAACATTGGCCCGCGCTCACAAAACCGGGTTCTACCAGAACCCCGATCGGCCTATTTCCGCCACCATCCGGCAATCATGGCCAATTTCAGCCACGTCCGGCTGCGCCTCTCATCCCGCGCCCTGCCTAGGCGCTATTGAAAAATGCTGCAATCCCGGACAGTTCCGGAAATAAAATAACACCATTTTAAAAATGGCACCATCCTTGCCAATGTAATATAACCTTGTAGTATTGATTGATCCACTCCAATCAAGAAGAGAAGTCCCCGCGTTCGTTTATGTTGCTTGCTGGCAACATGTTCACCAACCCTTTTTATTGAGGAGGAGTAGAAATGAAAAAGAAGCTTCTGTTAGTCGGACTGATGGTAGCGGTAACAATGGTGTTCACCGCGACCGTATCGATGGCGGCACCGATCGTCATGAAGTTCTCGCATGTCGTCGCCGAGAACACCCCCAAGGGCCAGATGGCCACCAAGTTCAAGGAACTGGTCGACGAGCGTCTCGGCGGCAAGGTCGTCGTCGAGGTTTTCCCGAACTCGCAGCTGTTCGGCGACAACAAGGTCATCGAGGCGATGCTGCTCGGCGACGTCCAGCTCGCCGCTCCGTCGCTCTCGAAGTTCGAAAAGTACACCGACGTCCTACAGCTTTACGACCTGCCGTTCCTGTTCGACAACATGGCTGCCGTCGAGCGTTTCCAGCAGGGCCCGGTCGGCCAGAAGATGCTCGATTCGATGAAGGACAAGGGGCTGATCGGCCTCGGCTACCTGCACAACGGCATGAAGCAGATCTCCGCCAGCTCGCCGCTGCGCGTCCCGGCTGACGCCAAGGACAAGAAATTCCGCATCATGACCTCCGACGTCCTCGCCGCCCAGTTCGAGGCTCTCGACGCGATCCCGCTGAAGAAGCCGTTCTCCGAGGTCTTCACCCTGCTGCAGACCAAGGCGATCGACGGTCAGGAGAACACCTGGTCGAACATCTACTCGAAGAAATTCTTCGAGGTTCAGCCGTACATCACCGAGTCGGACCACGGCGTCCTCGACTACCTGGTCGTCACCTCGACCGAGTTCTGGACCGGCCTGCCGAACGACATCCGCACCCAAGTCAAGAAGGCCCTCGACGATGCCATCGCGTACGGCAACAAGGTCTCCCTTGACAAGGCGATCGAGGACAAGCAGAAGATCATCGAGTCCGGCCGCTCCGAAGTCATCACCCTGACCCCCGCCGAGCGCAAGCTGTGGGTCGAGGCGATGAAACCGGTCTGGAAGAAGTTCGAAGACAAGATCGGCAAGGAATACATCGACGCGGCCGTTGCGGCCAACAAGTGATCGATGGCGATCTGAGCAAACCCCTACGGACCCCGGCAACGGGGTCCGTACTTTTGCCGGCAGAATACATCTAAGTGAGGTACCAACATGTTTTATCGAGTTATCAACAGCATTGAAGAATCGGTGATCGCGATTCTTCTTGCGGCCATGACCCTGCTGGTCTTCGTCGAGGTCGTCCTGCGCTTCGGCTTCGGTACCGGGCTGATGTGGGCACAGGAGCTGACCCTGCATCTCTCGGCCTGGATGGTCCTTTTCGGCGCCTCCTACGGCATCAAGGTCGGCTCGCACATCGGCGTCGACGCGCTGGTCAAGATCCTCCCGCCGGCCGCCCGCAAGGTCGTCAGCGTGGTCGCCATCCTCGCCTGCATCGCCTACTGCGGGCTGTTCGCCAAGGGCGCATGGGTCTACCTCAGCAAGATCTATTCGATCGGCATCGAAATGGAGGACATGCCCATCCCCAAGTGGATCGCTCACAGCATTCTGTTCATCGGCATGATCTTGATCGCCATCCGCCTGATCATTCTGCTTGTGAACATCTTCACCGGCAAGGCGGACGGATTCCACATGGTCGACGAAGCGAAAGAGAGCATGCACCTGGCCGAAGAGGCGAAGAAGGCCATGGCCAGCACCAAGGGAGGTGATCCGGCATGACAACAGCAGCCCTTTTTATCATCCTGCTCCTCTGCCTGCTCACCGGCATGCCGATCGCCTTCGCGCTCGGCCTCTCGAGCATCACGACCATCCTGCTCTTTTCGAACGACTCGCTCGCTTCGATCGCCCTGAAGCTGTTCGAGGCCGAATCGGAGCATTACACGCTGCTGGCGATCCCGTTCTTCATCCTGTCGTCGACCTTCCTGTCGACCGGGGGCGTCGCCAACCGCATCATCAATTTCGCCATCGATTGCGTCGGCTGGATCCGCGGCGGCCTGGCCATGGCCTCGGTCCTCGCCTGCATGATCTTTGCCGCCGTCTCCGGTTCTTCGCCGGCGACCGTCGCCGCCATCGGCTCGATCGTCATCGCCGGCATGGTCCAGGCCGGCTACCCGGAGAAACTTGCGGCCGGCGTCATTACCAACGCCGGCACCCTCGGCATCCTGATCCCGCCGTCGATCGTCATGCTGGTC
>JBFHOZ010000076.1:0-10334 GCA_041592975.1 Desulfuromonadales bacterium | reverse complement strand
CGTACATCCTCGGCACCTCGATCGGCCTCGCCCTGCCGGCGATGCTGGTGGTCTATGCCCTGACCGGCACCCTCGACTTCGCCGTCGGCGGCATCCTCGCCGACAAGGCCTCGCCGACCGCCCTCGGGGTGCTGCTGGTGCTGTTCCTGTTCGGCTTCGCCAAGGCCGGCATCATGCCGTTCCACGGCTGGCTGCCGGCGGCGATGGTGGCGCCGACGCCGGTCAGTTCGTTCCTGCATGGTGTCGCCGTGGTCAAGGCCGGGGTCTTCTCGATCCTGCGCATCCTGTTTCACATCATCGGTCCGGATCAGCTGGCGGCAGCCGACATCGGCTGGATTGTCACCTCCCTGGCGTCAGTCACCCTGCTGGTCGCCTCGCTGGTCGCTCTGACCCAGGATAATCTGAAACGGCGGCTCGCCTACTCGACCGTCGGCCAGCTCTCCTACATGGTCCTCGGCGCCGGCATGGTCTCGGCCATCGGTATGACCGGCGGCATCATGCATATCGGCATGCACGCCTTCGGGAAAATTACCCTGTTCTTCTGCGCCGGGGCGATCTATGTCGCCGCCGGCAAGAAATATATCAGCCAGATGGACGGCCTCGGCAAGCAGATGCCGATCACCTTCGGCGCTTTTTTGCTCGGCGCGCTCAGCATCATCGGCCTGCCGCCAATGGGTGGCTTCATCAGTAAATGGAAGCTGGTGCTCGGCGCGGTTGACGGCGGCCAGCTCACCCTGCTGACGGTGCTGCTGGTCAGCTCGCTGCTGAACGCCGCCTACTTTTTGCCGATCGTCTACCGGGCCTTTTTCGTCGAACCGCCGGAAGGCGCGGTCGAAGGGATTAAGGAGGCGCCGCTCTTCTGCCTGGTGCCGATTTGCCTGACCGCCTTCGGTTCGCTGGTTCTGTTCTTCTGCCATGACACCTTTCTGAAGCTGGCGCGGCTGGCGCTCGGCCTGGGAGGATAGCTATGGGTGACGAGATCAAACGGAATGAAGCGGGTGAAATCATCGAGCTCGGCCATTCCCCCTGGCCCGGTTACCGCAAGGCGTTCTACATCGCCTTCGGCATCGGCTGGGCGTTTCTGCTGCTCGCCTTTTCCGGCGTGCTCGGCGGCGGAGGGCACTGATCATGGCCGATAAAAAGGGCTGGTTCGACAAGCCGGGCAACCTCAGGCTCTTCCTGCGCGTCTTCTACGCCTCGCTGGTGGTGCTGCTGATGGTCGATTTCTTTATCGAGAAGCACGCCGATTTCGGCTTCGATGGTGTTACCAACTTCTATGCCGCCTACGGCTTTATCTCCTGTGTCATGCTGGTGCTGATCGCCAAGGTGATGCGGGTACTGCTGATGAAGAAAGAGGAGTATTACGATGATTGAGATCCCGCCGGCGTTTATATTCCTGCTGGCGGCGTTCATCGCCCCGCTGCTGAAAGGGACTGTGCGCCAGGCCGTGTTGCTGGCGGCGCCGATCTGCGCCCTGGCGGTGGTGCATTCGTTGCCGGAAGGGGTGATCGCCACCCTGACCTTCAACGGGATCGACCTGGTTCTCTGCGAGGTGACCCGGCTCAACCGGGTGTTCGGCTACATCTTCTGCATCGTCTCGATTCTCGCCGTCCTTTTTTCCTTCCAGCAGGAGGACAAAAGCGAGGCGAGTTCGGCGATGGTCTACGCCGGCGGCGCCCTTGGCGTCACCTTCGCCGGCGATTTCTTCACCCTCTACGTCTTCTGGGAGCTGATGGCGATCGCCTCGACCTTCGTCGTCCTCTCCGGCCGCACCGACGCGGCCCGCCAGGCGGCGCTGCGCTACGTGCTGGTCCATCTCGGCGGCGGACTGCTGCTCTTGGCCGGCATCCTCATCCGCTTCCACGAGACCGGCTCGATCGCCGTCGAGCAGATCGGCCTGACCGGCATCGCCTCGCTGCTGATCTTCCTCGGCATCGCCGTCAACGCGGCGATCCCGCCGCTGCACGCCTGGCTCAAGGACGCCTACCCGACCGCCTCCTGGAGCGGCGCGGTGTTCCTCAGCGCCTTCACCACCAAGTCGGCGGTCTACGTCATGGCGGCGACCTTCGCCGGTACCGAGCTGCTGATCTGGCTCGGGGCGATCATGACCTTCGTGCCGATCTTCTACGCGGTGCTCGAGAACGACATCCGCGGCGTGCTCTCCTACAGCCTGATCAACCAGGTCGGCTTCATGATGTGCGGCATCGGCATCGGCACCCAGCTGGCGATCAACGGCGCGGTCAGCCACGCCTTCGCCCACATCCTCTACAAGGGGCTGCTGTTCATGAGCGCCGGCGCCGTCATGTACCGGACCGGCAAGACCAAGTGTACCGATCTCGGCGGCCTCTACAAGTACATGCCGTTCACCTGCATCTGCTGTATCGTCGGCGCTGCCTCGATCTCGGCCTTCCCGCTCTTCTCCGGCTTCGTCAGCAAGTCGATGATCATCACCGCCGCCGGCGCCGGCCATCTGCTGCTGGTATGGCTGATGCTGCAGTTCGCCTCGGCCGGCGTGTTCCACCATGCCGGCATCAAGGTGCCGTTCTTCATGTTCTTCGGTCACGACTCCGGCCTGCGGCCGAAGGAGGCGCCGTGGAACATGAAGCTGGCGATGGGCCTCGCCGCCTTCCTCTGCGTCGGCATCGGCGTCTACCCCGACCCGCTCTACACCATCCTGCCGTACGCGGTCGACTACGTGCCGTACACCGGCGCCCATGTCGTCGGCCAGCTGCAGATCCTGATGTTCGGGGCGCTCGCCTTCGCCCTGCTGATGCTCTCCGGCATCTACCCGGCCGAGATCCGCTCGATCAACCTCGACACCGACTGGTTCTACCGCAAGGGCGCCCGCAGCTTCTACGTTCTCTGCGACAAGACCTTCAACGGTCTCAACAGCTGGGCGCAGAAGTGGCTGGCCGAATACATCCCTTCGCTGCTGGCGCGCTATTTCGACGAGCCGGGGGGGAACCTGCAGAAGTACGGCCTGCGCTTGGTCGCCGAAGCGGCCGGCGAGGAGCCGGACCCGCAGCTCAAGCAGCATATCGACCGGCGGAGCAGGTTTTCGACCTACCCGGTCGGCGGCGGCGTGCTGCTGGCGGTCCTGTTCCTGGCCGTGGTCAGTTTCCTCTATTTCCACTGATCGCCTCCCCCGCCCCCGTTTATTCCCGGCGTCGGCGAACGTCTTGGCCGTTTGCTTGCTGTCCCTGCCATGCCGCTTCGGGTATACTGCAGGCAACGGTACGTCCGGTACATCCTCCCCTGACGAAAACAATTAACCATGCAGAAACAGTCCAGAACAGGCGACAACAAGGCGCTCGGCATCCTCCGGGAGGTGTTCGGTTACCGCGAGTTCCGCGCCTGCCAGCAGCAGGTCATCGACCAGGTCACCGCTGGCGGCGACGCCTTCGTGCTGATGCCGACCGGCGGCGGCAAGTCGCTCTGCTACCAGATCCCGGCGCTGCTGCGCCCCGGCGTCGGCATCGTCGTCTCGCCGCTGATCTCGCTGATGAAGGACCAGGTCGACGCCCTGGTGGCCAACGGCGTCAAGGCGGCCTGCTACAATTCGGCCCTCGATGCCGCCGCGGCCCGGCAGGTGCTGGCCCGCCTGCACGCCGGCGAACTCGACCTGCTCTACGTCTCCCCCGAGCGCCTGCTCGGCAACGGCTTCGCCGAACGCCTGCAACAGCTCGACATCGCCCTGTTCGCCATCGACGAGGCCCACTGCGTGTCGCAGTGGGGGCACGATTTCCGCCCCGAATATGTCCAGCTCGGCCGGCTGCGCCGGACCTTTCCGGGGGTTCCGGTGATCGCCCTGACCGCGACCGCCGAGAAGCAGACCCGCCGCGACATCCTCGCGCGCCTCGACCTCGACGATCCGCTGCAGATCAGGGCGAGCTTCGACCGGCCGAATATCCGCTACACCCTGCTCGACAAGAAGCAGCCGGGCGAGCAGCTGCGCCGCTACCTTTCCGGCCGCAAGGACGAGGCCGGCATCGTCTACGCCCTGAGCCGCAAGCGGGTCGAGCAGATCGCCGCCCGCCTGCAACAGGAGGGTTATCGCGCCGCGGCGTATCACGCCGGGCTTAATGCCGAAACCCGCCGCGACGTCCAGGAGCGGTTTCTGCGCGACGACCTGCAGATCGTCGTCGCCACGGTCGCCTTCGGCATGGGGATCGACAAGCCGAACGTCCGCTTCGTCGTCCACTACGATCTCCCCAAAAACATCGAGAGCTACTACCAGGAGACCGGCCGCGCCGGCCGCGACGGCCTGCCGGCCGAGGCGTTGCTGCTGTTCGGCTACGGCGACATCGCCCTGGCCCGTGGCCTGATCGAAAAGGGGGGGAACCCGGAGCAGAACCGGATCGAGGCCCAGAAGCTCAACGCCATGGCCGCCTTCGCCGAAACCGGCACCTGCCGGCGGCGGGCGCTGCTCGGCTACTTCGGCGAGCAGCTGCAGGAGGATTGCGGCAACTGCGACATCTGCCTCGACCCGCCGGAGCGTTTCGACGCCACCGAGGACGCCCGCAAGGCGCTCTCCTGCGTCTTCCGCGTCGGCCAGCGCTTCGGCGTCGGCCACATCGTCGACGTGCTGCGCGGCGCGAAATCAGAGCGGATCCTCGGCCTGGGTCACGACCGGCTCTCGACCTGGGGCATCGGCAAGGACAAGAGCCCGGATCACTGGAGCCACCTGCTGCGGCAGCTCGTCCATCTCGGCTACCTCGAGCAGGACATCGCCAACTACTCGGTGCTCAAGCTGACCGAGGCGGCCCGGCCGCTGCTGCACGGCGAGATCGAGCTGAATCTGAGCCGGCCCCGCCAACAGCCACAGAAACGCCAGAAGCCACCCCGAAAGATCGTCGGCCTCGAATACGACGAGGAGCTCTTTCAGCGGCTGCGGGCGCGGCGCAAGCAGATCGCCGACCGCGCCGGGGTGCCGCCCTACGTCGTCTTCGGCGACGGCTCGCTGGCGGAGATGGCGGCCACCCTGCCGACCAGCCGCGACCAGATGCTGGCCATCAACGGCGTCGGGCAGACCAAGCTGGAGCGCTACGGCGCCGAATTCATCGACGAGATCATCGGTTACATGAGTCAATGAGCGGCAGCTGCGGACGTTGAAAAAGGGGAAAGGTCCCTGTCGTTGTAAGAATTGAGGGCGATTTAGCCCTTCATTGGAAATAGTAGGATTTATAGGAACGGTCATTTGTTTGACCGTTCTTTTTATTTTAACTCCACCTGAGTTAGTTATTTTATATAGATTTGTAGGAATCTGGCGGTTTTTGCCTCAGTGTCTACGGATAACTGCCTTGTAGGTGGCAATACAGAAACACGAGTATCACTAAGCAAAGAGAAGCGTACGTCCAATCATTTGCTGGTAGTCACAGAAACCGTTCCCGTTGAGGTTGCTTGGCTATCTGATACCATAAGTGCAGTTACGATTCCATCCGGAACAAGGATTATTAGTGGGTCACTATCTTGGGAAGGGATCAGCATTCTTACAAAGTAGGCACTTAACCAAACACTTAAGCGGACAGTATGGGGCTGCGGCGGTTCGCGAAAAGGTTTTTAGTAAATTGAAAAGACCGAGCACTGTCGCTTAGCTCGGTCCGTTAATTGTCCCTTTGAGTGAAAGAAGGGGGCAAAGCGTACTATTTTGTAAGGTATCAACGCGGCTGCCGAAAAATGCGACATGAAGAGGTCTGCTATAGAAGCATAGAAGCGGAGAACAGGAGAAACCAAATGAGAAAACTTAAACTGATAACAGTTATTGTAACGGCGATGATCGCCCTCAATCTGACAGCGGTTCACGCTGAGGAGGGGGCACCTCTGTTTCCCCTGCCATTTACCCCGGATTTCACCCGAGGCTCGGGCTGGGGAGTTGCACTTGGCTTGGGGGTTGAATACGAAACCGCCTACGCTGGTTCGGACGAATATGAGTTTGAACTGGACCCGGCCGGGGCCATCCAATGGAGAAAGGGGAACCACCTTTTCTCCTGGGAAGGGCTGGAACTGTCATGGACGACTCGCCAGAAGGATCAATGGTACATTCAGGTCGAGTTGGGTTTAGATGGTGAACGTGAAAAAGATGATTCTGATGACGGCAGGCTGGATGGCCTTGATGAGAGGGATGATGAGTTTACGGTCACGGGTGAGGTGAGGTATGCCTTTCATGGGGAGTGGCGGAATTATGTCGGTACTCGGATTTCTGCGGGGAATAGCGATTTCGGTACGAAGGGGTTCATCTTTGCCGGGCACCGGTTCGGCGACCGGCAAGATGGCGGTGGAGCAGAAGTATTCCTCTATGCCACATTTGCAGACAGTGACAATCTGAATAGAGAGTTTGGAGTTAGCCCATCAGAGGCTATCACATCCGGACTTGCGGAGACGGATTTGGATGGCGGATACCGCTCCTCCGGCCTGCGCGTTGTCGATCGACGCTTTGTCAGCAAGCATATCCAAATCGTATCCGGCCTGGAATTTGAGTACTATAGCAACGATGTGCAAGACAGTCCCATTGCTCGTGAAGACTTTGCGGCGGAAGTAGAGCTGGCTATGCTCTACCACTTCTGAGCATCATCAACTAACAACCGGCTGGAGGCTACGGCCTGACTTGGCCGCGCCTCAGCCGTGGCGTTGTGTTTCCCATAAGTCACGACTTTTAAGAAAAGCATTCAATTCTCGCAAAAGTTTTTTATATATCCTCTCGCAACCCATTCTTATATTATCTAGGGACTTTTAGAACGCTTACGACCCTTTCGTTTTCGCGTGAAAAGGCCCCCTTTGGATAAAGTTACCGAAGCAACCTCCCTCTACATCCACGTCCCTTTCTGCCTGAAGAAATGCCCCTACTGCGACTTCTTCTCCGTTCCGGCGGCAACGGCCGATATCGGCTCCTACGCCGATCTCCTGATCAGGCACCTGCAGATCATTTCCGGAAACGGTGAACAGAAGCGGCTCGAGGCGGTCTTCTTCGGCGGCGGCACGCCGTCGCTGCTGTCGCCGGCCGGTGTCGGCCGGATTCTCGAAACGGCCGAACGGCTGTTCGGCTTCACCGGGAGCATCGAGATCTCCCTCGAGGCGAATCCGGGAACGGTGGATGCCGGCAACCTCGCCGGCTTCCGGGCGGCCGGCGTCAACCGGCTGTCGATCGGCGTGCAGGCGCTCTGCGACAGGAACCTGCACCTGCTCGGCCGGCCGCATTCGGCGGCCGAGGCGGAGGACGCAATCCGCCTGGCGCGGGATGCCGGCTTTGCCAACCTCTCCTGCGATTTGATGTTCGCCCTGCCGGGGCAGTCGATCGGCCAGCTGAAGGATGACCTCGAGCGCATCCTCGCCCACGACCCCGAACACCTCGCCATCTACGGCCTGACCATCGAGGCGGGGACACCCTTCTTCGACCGGCTGCAGGCGGGGATGCTGGCGGAGCCGGACGAGGAGATCTACGTCAACGGCTACCGGCTGATGCACAGGACGATGAGCGAGGCCGGCTACCGCCATTACGAAATCTCCAACTTCGCCCGGCCCGGCTTCGAATGCCGCCACAATCTCCGCTACTGGCGGCGCCGGGAGAACCTGGCGATCGGCGCCGGGGCGCACAGTTTCAGGGATTCCGGCTGGGGGGAGCGTCTGGCGGTGGCCGACGACCTGCCCGCCTACACGGAGAAGATCGGCGCCGGCCGCGACCCGGCCGAGCGGATCGAGACGTTCGATCAGCCCGGCGCGATGTTCGAAACCCTCTACCTCGGCCTGCGCACCGCCGCTGGCGTCGACGACGATCTGTTCAAGAAACGGTTCGGCGTCTCCGTGGAGGCGGCCTGGCCGGAGGCGGTCGCCCGCTGCGGCGAGCTGCTCTCCCGCGCAGGGGGGCGCTGGCGCCTGAGCCTCGACGGCTGGCTGCTCTTCAACACCCTCCTCGCCCGTTTCCGCTGAGCCGGGAAAAACCGCCCTCTAAAGCCTTGACAAAGGGGAGACCCGTTGTTATCTTGAGCCCGTTAGCACTCGGGCAGGTTGAGTGCTAACAAGGGGTGCGGGCCGGTCTGACCGGCTCCTGCTTTTTGACGGGACAACGGCAATGACTATCGAGCTGAACGAACGCGGGCGCGCCATCCTCGAAGCGATCGTCGACGACTACATCGCTTCCGGCGAACCGGTCGGCTCGCGCGCGGTCACCCGGCGGCACAACATGAACATCTCGCCGGCGACGGTGCGCAACGTCATGGCCGACCTCGAGGAGATGGGGTTCCTCGCCTCGCCGCACACCTCGGCCGGCCGGGTGCCGACCGAGCAGGGGTACCGCTACTACGTCGACAGCCTGCTGCAGATCAGGGACCTGACCCGGCAGGAGAAGCAGACCATCGAGAAGCACTACCTCGGGCGCAAGGGGACGGTCGAAGCGCTGCTGCAGGAGACCGGCAAGGCGCTCTCCTCGCTGTCGAGCTACGCCGGCATCGTCATGGTGCCGAAGTTCACCTCGACGGTCTTCCGGCACATCGAGTTTGTCCGCCTCTCCGGCGGACGGGCCCTGGTGATCTTCGTGTCGCAGTCCGGCCTGGTGCAGAACAAGCTGATCGAGCTCGACGAGGACCTGAGCCAGCGCGAGCTGGAGCAGATGACCAACTACCTCAACGAGACGCTCTCCGGCATGAACATCCAGGAGGCCCGCGAGAAGATCGCCGCCGAGATGAAGCGGGAGAAGGCGCTCTACGACAAGCTGATGAAGAAGGCGCTCGAGCTCTCCGGCCAGGCGCTGGAGGAGGATATCGAGGGGAAGGTCTTCATCGAGGGGGCCTCGAGCTTCCTCGAACTGCCGGAGTTCGCCGAGGTCGGGCAGATGAAGAAGCTTTTCCAGGCGTTCGAGCAGAAGAGCCGCCTGGTCGAGCTGCTCGACAAGAGCCAGGAGGCGGGCGGCGTGCAGATCTTCATCGGCAGCGCCAACAGCTACAACCAGATCGAGGGCTGCAGCCTGATCACCTCGAGCTACCAGAACGTTCACGGCACCATCGGCACCCTCGGGGTCATCGGCCCAAACCGGATGTCGTATTCGAAAGTCATTCCGATCGTCGACTACACCGCCAAGCTGGTGAGCCGGCTGCTGGAATCAGGATTGGACAAGGAGAAATAGAAGGTGGGCAAGAAGAAAAATGCAGAGACCCTGCCGCCGGAGGCGGAAGAGAACGCAAACATGTCGGACGGGCAGGAGATACCGGTTGACGAGTCGGACCTGGTGACCGACGCGGAGGAGGCGCCGGAAGACGCCGCCCCCGATCACCGGGCCGAGGCGGAGCGGAACAAGGACCTCTACCTGCGGGCGCTGGCCGACCTGGAGAACTACCGCAAGCGGGCGCAGCGGGAAAAGGAGGACGCCATCCGCTTTGCCAACAGCAACCTGCTGCGCGAGATGATCCCGGTGATCGACAACCTCGAGCGGGCGGTCGAGCACGCCAACGGCAGCGAGGAGCAGAACCAGGTCCTGCTCGAGGGGGTGAAGATGACCCTGGTGCAGTTCCGCAAGGTCCTCGAGGGGTTCGGCGTGAAGGTGGTCGAGTCGCACGGCGAGCCGTTCAACCCGGAGTTTCACCAGGCGATGGGGGAAATGGTGACCGACGACTGCGCCCCGGGGAGCGTCGCCCAGGAGCTGCAGAAGGCCTACACCCTGAACGGCCGCCTGCTGCGGCCGGCGCTGGTGATGGTGGCCCGGGCGCCGGAAGCAGACGCCAGCGCCGATGAGGCTCCGGCGGCGGCCGGAACGGAAGAAAACAGCGAAGACCCCGGCCCGGAAAACGGGGCCGACGACAACTGAAAACGGACTGCGAAAAACATACAGAAAAGCAGGTTTAAAGGAGGATAGTCATCATGGGTAAAGTCATCGGAATCGACCTCGGCACCACCAACTCGTGCGTTGCCGTTATGGAAGGGGGCGAGCCGGAAGTCATCGCCAATTCGGAAGGGGCGCGGACCACGCCGTCGATGGTCGCTTTCACCGAAAGCGGCGAGCGCCTGGTCGGTCAGCAGGCCAAGCGCCAGGCGGTCACCAACCCGGAGAACACCCTGTTCGCCATCAAGCGGCTGATCGGTCGCAAGTACGACTCGGACGCTGTCCGCAAGGATATCGAGATCAGCCCGTTCAAGATCATCGAGGCGGACAACGGCGATGCCTGGGTCGAGGCGCGCGGCAAGAAGTACAGCGCGCCGGAGATCTCGGCGATGGTCCTGCAGAAGATGAAGCAGACCGCCGAGGACTACCTCGGCGAGGAGGTCACCGACGCGGTCATCACCGTCCCGGCCTACTTCAACGACTCGCAGCGCCAGGCGACCAAGGACGCCGGCAAGATCGCCGGGCT
>JBFHOZ010000075.1:0-10367 GCA_041592975.1 Desulfuromonadales bacterium | reverse complement strand
CCTCCCCTGGCGGCCTTCGGTTCCGGGTACAAGTTCCACGTCACCGGCCTGAACAAGGCCGCCGACGGCTTCCCGACCACCAAGGCCGAACTGGTCGACGCCGAGGAGCGCCGCCAGATCGCCAAGGTCGACGGCAATGCCGCCGCCATCGAAAAGAACGAAGAATACATGACCGATGACGCCGAAGTTGTCATCTGGGCATTCGGCTCCACCTCCCGGAGCGCCCGCTACGCCGTCAACGAGCTGCGTGAGCAGGGGGTCAAGGCCGGCCTGTTCCGTCCGATCACCCTCTGGCCTTTTCCGGAAAAGCGCACCCACGAACTCGCCAAGCAGTGCAAGGGGATCGTCGTCGCCGAGATGAACCTCGGCCAGATGATCTACGAAGTCGAGCGCGTCGCCAAGGGCGAGTGCAAGGTCGAAGGCGTGTTCCGCGTCGACGGCGAACCGATCAACCCGGGACAGATCGCTGCCAAGGTCAAGGAGGTACTGTAATGGCTTACGATTACGAAAAATCAATCCGCCCGGGCAAGCTGCCGCACATCTGGTGCCCCGGCTGCGGCCACGGCATTGTCATGAAAGGCCTGATCAGGGCCATGGACACCTGCGAACTCGATCGCAACAACACCGCCATCGTCTCCGGTATCGGCTGCGCCAGCCGCATGCCGGGCTACCTCGACGCCTGCACCCTGCACACCGCCCACGGTCGTGCAGCCGCGTTCGCAACCGGCGTCAAGATGGCCAAGCCGGAGATGAACGTCATCGTCTGCGGCGGTGACGGCGACGGCACCGCCATCGGCGGCAACCACTTCATCCACGCCTGCCGCCGCAACATCGACATGACCTACGTCATCATGAACAACTTCATCTACGGCATGACCGGCGGCCAGTTCTCGCCCTGCACCCCGACCGGTGACAAGGCGTCGACCACCCCGTACGGAAACCCCGACCCGATCTTCGACATCAGCAAGCTGGCGATCGGCGCCGGCGCCACCTTCGTGGCCCGGACCACAGCTTTCCACGCCACCCAGATCGACAAGCTGATCGCCGAGGGGATCCGGCACAAGGGGATGGCCGTCATCGAGGTTCTCGACGACTGCCCGACCACCTACGGTCGCCGCAACAAGTTCCGCTCGGTCGTCCAGATGATGGAGCGCCTCAAGGAGATCGCCGTTCCGGTCGCCGCCGCCGCCAAGCTGCCGGCCGAGAAGCTGGAAGGGAAGATCCTCACCGGCGTACTGCACAAGGAAGACAAGCCGGAGTACTGCGAACAGTACCAGGCGGTCATCAACAAGGCGCAGGGCGCCTGATCACTCACCAAGGAGGAAAAAATGGCTGAACGTTACGAAATCCGTTTTTCCGGTGCCGGTGGTCAGGGTCTGATCACCGCCGGAATCATCCTGGCCGAAGCGGCCACCATCATCGAGGGCAAGCACGCCGTCCAGTCGCAGAGCTACGGCCCCGAGGCCCGCGGCGGCGCGTCGAAGTCGGAGGTCATCATCTCCGACGGCCCGATCGACTACCCGAAGGCGACCATCGTCGATGCCTGCCTGGCGATGACCCAGGAGGCGGCCGACAAGTACGCCAACGGCATCAAGGAGGGGGGCGTCCTGCTGCTCGACGAGGACTTCGTGCCGCGCACCCCGGAAGGGAACTACAAGGTCATCCGCATCCCGATCATGCGGACCGCCAAGGAAGACATCGGCCGCGAGATCGTCGCCAACGTCGTCGCCCTCGGCGCCATGATCGCCCTGACCGGCATCGTCTCGCGCGAGGCGGGCGAAAAAGCGGTTCTGTCCAAGGTACCGGAGGCCTTCAAGGAGCTGAACCAGAAGGCTTACAGCCTCGGCTTCGACAAGGTCAAGGAAGCGATGAACTGATCGCTTCACTGCATCACTCAGAGCCCGGCAGGAAACTGCCGGGCTTTTTCTTTGACTTCGGGCAGAAGGTGAAAGGTCAGGGTTGAACACTTGCCTTTCGTCCTTTTTCCTTTAATCTTTCAGCTTGAATCTGCAAAGGAGTGTTTTATGCCCTTCCCCAAGCCCTTTTACCGCTGGCGGCCGCACCCGTGGCACGGCCTCGAGGCCGGTCCGGACGCGCCGCATATCGTCCAGGCCTACATCGAAATCACGCCATTCGATCGGGTCAAGTACGAAATCGACAAGGAGACCGGATACCTGAGAGTCGACCGGCCGCACCGGGCCAGTTCGCAGCCGCCCAACCTCTACGGCTTCATCCCGAAGACCTTCTGCGGCGCGCGGGTGGCCGCCCTGGCATCGAAGACCGACGTTGCCGACGGTGACCCGCTCGACATCTGCGTCATCAGCGAGCGGCCGATCAGCCAGCCGGAAGTGATCCTCAACGCCAAGGTCGTCGGCGGCCTGCAGATGATCGACCACGGCGAGGCCGACGACAAGATCATCGCCGTCCTCGCCAACGACAACCTCTATGCCCATATCGAGGATGTCTCCGAACTCCCCGACATCTACGTCGAGCGGTTGCGCCATTATTTCAGCACCTACAAGCTCGTCCCCGGGGAAAAGGCCGCGGTCGATGTCTCCGATGCTTACGGCAAGGAGCACGCCCTCCGGGTCATCCGCGCGGCCATGGACGATTACCAGGAAACCTACGGCGAGTGACCGGACGGCTGGACGCGTGCAGGCGCTGGTGCCGCGGCCGGATCAGCCTGTAAATTCCGTTTGACATTTCCTGTTGTCGGCGCATAATCCGGCTTAACCCGGCAGACAAACAACCTGCTCGCAGTATGCATGATGGCCGTCGCACAGGTTTTTGTCGAAGGCCGCTATCGGCCCAGTCGCGTGAACCCCCAACCGGCATCCGGTGAGCCATGACACCTTCAACCGGCAGATACTCAGACTGCCTCTCGAACATCGTCGTCGGCCTGACGGTCAGCTTCGTCGCCCTCAGTCTCGGCGCGGCGCTCGGCATCCTTTCCGGACGCGGCGCTTT
Organism: Desulfuromonadales bacterium; assembly: GCA_041592975.1. Lineage (GTDB taxonomy): Bacteria > Desulfobacterota > Desulfuromonadia > Desulfuromonadales > UBA2294 > BM707. The sequence goes on along the minus strand of JBFHOZ010000075.1, from coordinate 7,400 downwards.
TGCCGGCATGATGTCGGCCGGACTGATCGCCGTCATCACCTCCTGTCTCGGCGGCACCCGGGTCCAGTGCTCCGGGCCAACCGCACCGATGAGCGCGGTCAGCGCTGTCGTGGTCGCCTTCGCCCACGAGCATTACCTGCTCCAGAGTTCCCCCCTGCTGCCCGGGCAGTTCGTCAACCTGGTCTTTTTCATGAGCGGCGTCCTGCTCCTCGTCATGGCGCTATTCCGTCTGGGTCGTTTCATCTCGATCGTTCCGAACGTCGTCATCTCGGGGTTCATGAGCGGCATTGCCATCCTCATCTGGACCGACCAGATCTTCGTCCTGTTCGGCTGGAACGGCAAACCGGCCCTTGCAGGATCGACAGACCAGAACCTGCTCGTAGCAGCAGCGACTCTGGCCCTGATCTTTCTGCTGGCGCCGCTGGGAAGAAAGTTCGTCGGCCGCAGGGCGAAGTACCTGCCGGCAACCTTGCTGGCCATTGTCGTCATGTCGGTCGTCAGCAATCTGCTGCAACTGCCGATCGAGCACGTCCAGCTGAAGGGGGGGATCGAATCTGTCGGCGGTCTCGTCACGCTGATCGCCGCCCAGATTCCCGCCGACGTGACCATGTCGATTCTCCTGACGGCCCTCCCTTTCGCCCTGCAGCTGGCCCTGCTCTGCTACCTCGACACCCTGCTGACATCCCTGGTCATCGACAAGATGAGCGGCGAGGCGACCCGCCGGGAGAAGGAGCTGTTTGCCCAGGGGGTCGCCAACGGTGCCATCGCGTTCGTCGGCGGCATTCCGGGCGCGCAGGCGACCATCCGTTCAGTCCTGATGCTGAAGGAGAACGCCACCCTGCGCCTTTCCGGCATCATGGTCGGGGTCTTCGCCCTGGTGGAGATGATCCTCTTCCAGGACTGGATCAACCTGATCCCGAAGGCGGTGTTCGTCGGGGTTCTCATCAAGGTCGGCTACGACGTGTTCGACTTCAAGCCGCTGCGGCTCTACTGCCGTCAGATCGTTCACCACAGAGGGAAGATGTTCCGGAACTTTTTTTCCCGCCAGGACGACGAGCCGATCTTTGTCACCAACCGGGAACTGATGATGATCGTCGGCACCATCCTCGTCACCGTCCTTTTCGATCTCAATCTCGCCGTCGGCGGCTTTACCCTGCTCTACTATCTCCACAACCGGATCCTGAACAGGACGAATCCGATGCGGGACCTGCAGCCGGCCCTGGAAACCGACGGCTTCGGCAGACAGAACTGACTGCCGCGCCTGGTCACGCCTGCAGCAAGCGCCGTTCCAAAAGACGGAACGAGAGCGAGCAGCTCCAGGTCAGCACGAAATAGAGCAGCGCGACCGTCAGCCAGATCTCGAAGGTGAGATAGGTCGACGCCATCAGTTCCATCCCCTGAAAAGTGAGCTCCTGGATCGAGATCACCGAGACGATCGCCGAATCCTTGATGGTCGAGATGAATTGCCCGGCCAGCGGCGGGATCATCCGCCGACAGGCCTGCGGCAGAATGACGTGGCGCATCAGCTGCCAGCGCCGCATGCCGAGCGCTTCGGCCGCCCGCCACTGACCGGAGTCGATCGATTCGATCCCGGCGCGGACGATTTCGGCAATATACGCCCCTTCGAACAGCGCCAGGGTGACGATGGCGGCGACGAACGCCTCCAGCTGGTCGGCCGGCGCCAGCAGCGATTCGACCGCACCCCGGAGAACTGGCGGCGCGGCGGAGACCGCCTCCCGGATTCCGAGCAGCGGCAATATCTGGTCGCTGACGAAAAAGTAAAACACCAGAATCAGGACCAGCGGTGGAAGGTTCCTCAGGCACCCGACATAAAAACCGCCGGAGAGCCGGTTGAAGAGATGGCGGCTCACCCTCAGCAGACCGACGGCGAGGCCGATCGGCGTGGCCAGCAGCAGCGACCAGACACTCAGCTTGACCGTCGCGACAAGCCCCTGCAGCAAAAAATTGGCTTTCCACCCCGCTTCGCCATCAAAGCGGACCAGGAACTGGGGAACGGCCGACCAGTTCCACTGGTAGGCGAGACCGACCTCGACCCGGTAGACGGTCCAGGCGACCGCCGCCGCCAGAACCAGGACGAGAACGGTGTCGACCCTCCCCCAGCGCCGGTTCTCTCCTCCGCGCAAACGCAACGCTATTCCACCTGCCCCTTCCAGTCGTTGGTCGTGAACCAGTAACGGTACCGTTCCGCCAGCCAGCCGTCGGCGGTCCTGACCAGTATCCAGTTATCGAGGAAATTGAGGAAATCGGCATCCCCCTTGCGGATCGCGAAACCGATCGGTTCACGGGTGAAGGTCTCCCCCATGAGCGGAAGATAAACCCTGTCGGGATATTTCAACGCCTGGAACTCGGGAAACGGCTGCGAGGCGACCAGGGCATCGGCGCGGCCATTGAGGAGTTCCTGCAGCGCCTGCCCCTCGTCGTCGAACAGTCTCACCGTCGCTTTCGGCAGGTATTTTTCCGCCGCCATGGCCGCCGTCGTACCGATCCGCGCGACCACAACGGTTCCGGGCGTGTCGAACTGCTCGAGCGACGAACGCGCGCCGGCCCGCTTCGAATGGGCGAGTAACGACATGCCGCTGTGCTCGTAGGGGCGGGTGAAGTTGACCTTGAGGTTCCGTTCCGGGGTGATCCCCATCCCGCCGATGATGATGTCGAACTTGCCGGTCAGAAGAGCCGGGATGATCCCGGACCACTTGGTCGGCACGAATTCCACCTCGACCCCCATATCTTCTGCCAGCCGGCGGGCGACATCGATCTCGAAACCGATGAAATCCCCCTGCTTCGACTTCATCGCCCAGGGGACGAAGGTCGAAAAGCCGACGCGCAGCCGGTTCTTCTTCAGAACCTGCTCGAGGGTGCTCTGCCGGGAGATTTCCAGGCGGAGGTCATCGGCAGGGATCGGTTGCGACAGAGCGACCAGAAGAACCGTCAGCATCACTGTCATCATTCGCTTCATAGCTTTTCTCCTGTAAAGAGTCAGGTTTTGCCGGCGTGCAGCCGCCGCTCGAGAAGGCGGACGACTCCCGACAGCGATAACGTCAGCAGCAGGTAGATTGCCGCCACCGTGAGCCATATCTCGAAGGTCAGGAACGTTTCGGCGACAATCCTCTGCCCCTGCATCGTCAGATCGGCGATGGCGATGGTCGAGACCAGGGCCGAATCCTTGACCAGGGAGATCGACTGGCTGGTCAGCGGCGGCAGCATCGCTCGCAGGGCCTGGGGGAGGACGACGTGACGATAGCAGCCTGTTGTTGATAACCCGAGTGCCCGCGAGGCTTCCCACTGTCCGCGTGGCACGGCGAGGACCCCGGCGCGGATGATTTCCGAGATATAGGCTCCTTCGAAAAGCGCCAGGGCCAGGACGGCGGCGGCGAAGCGGTCGATGTCGAACAGCGGCGCCAGCACGAAGTAGACCACGAACAACTGCACCAGCAGCGGCGTGTTGCGGACCGTCTCCAGGTAGACGTTGGCGCACAGCTGGGCGAGGACGCCCCCGGAGAGGCGCAGCAGGGCTGTCGCCAGGCCGACCAGCAGCGCCAGGATCAGGGACGAGACGACCACCTGCAGGGTTATCATGAGCCCGTTCAGCAGGGGGCCGGGGGTGGCTCCGTCGGCAGAGGTCTGCAACAGGAAACGGGTCACCCGGTACCACTGCCAGTTGTAGCCGAGGTTTTCGGCGCCGGCATGCAAAGATGCGCCGAGGAGAAACACCAGCAGCAAGAACAGCAGCACCTGCAGAATGATGGCCGGTCTGGGAAAAGGGGGCATCGTCATCAAAAATTAATGAGAATTGGAGTCCGATTGTTTATAATAACATTTTTCGACCAATTTTACCGGCATGTCTGCTTTTATTGCGACAGGGGTCATGACATACCAGCTCAGGCCGATCGGCACCATACGGACGCCCTACAGAAGCCTCGACGAATGTCCGCGCAACACCATCCAGGGGGGGGCTTTCAGCCGCATCGTCATCGATCCGGAATGGAGCGACGGCCTGTTCGGCCTCGCGCCCGGTGACGCCATTCTCGTCCTCTACTGGCTCGATCGGGCGTCTCTCGGGAAGCTGCGGCAGACGTCGCGCATGTCGGGCGAAACGCGCGGCATTTTCGCCCTGCGAACCCCGCGGCGGCCGAACCCTCTCGGAGCGGCGGTCGTGACCATCGACGACATCGAGGAGAACGAGATCCATGTCCGGGGTCTCGACTGCCTCGACGGGACGCCGCTGATCGATATCAAGCCGGCCATGGCCGGCGAATCTGCCGATGAGATGACCGCATCGTAACACCAAGGAGACAACGATGAGCAAACTTCAGCACCTGATGGACAAGAACCGGAAATGGGCGGAGCGGGTCAAGAAAGAGGACCCGGAGTTCTTCGCCCAGCTCTCGAAGCAGCAGAACCCGGAGTACCTCTGGATCGGCTGCGCCGACAGCCGGGTCTCGGCCGACGCTATCGTTGATCTGATGCCGGGAGAGATCTTCGTACACCGCAACGTCGCCAACCTGGTCATTCACACCGACCTCAACTGCCTCAGCGTCATCCAGTATGCCGTCGAGGCGCTCAAGGTGAAGCACATCATCGTCTGCGGGCACTACGGTTGCGGCGGCATCAAGGCGACGTTGGAAAACAGTCGTCTCGGGCTGATCGACAACTGGCTCTGCCACATCCACGACCTCATCCGCAAGCACAAGGAGTACTTCGACCGGGAGAAGGACGAGAAGCGTCGTTTCGAGCGGCTGTGCGAGCTGAACGTCATCGAGCAGGTTGCCAACATCTGTCAGACGACCATTGTCAGCGAGGCCTGGCGCAGGGAGCAGGACCTGTCTGTCCACGGCTTGATCTACAGCCTGAAGAACGGCATCATCCACGACCTCGGCGCCTCGGTCAGCTTCAACCAGCCGCACGAAAAGATTCTCGAGGAGGCGACCCGCAAGATCTTCGCCAAGAGGGGTTGACCTTGGACAGAAAACGTTGCCAATGGGCCGGCAGCGATCCCCTGATGATCGCCTACCACGACCAGGAGTGGGGCGTGCCGGTACACGACGACACCAGGCTGTTCGAATTCCTCGTCCTCGAGGGCGCCCAGGCCGGACTCTCGTGGCAGACTGTCCTCAACAAGCGCGAAGGGTACCGCGACGCATTCGCCGGGTTCGACCCCGGAACCGTGGCACACTTCACCGCCGCCGACGAAGCGCGCCTTCGACAGGATCCCGGCATCGTCCGCAACCGGCTGAAGATCGCCGCTGCCGTCGCCAACGCCCGTGCTTTTCTCGCCGTGCAGCGCGAATTCGGCAGCTTTGACGCCTACCTCTGGCGCTTCGTCGACGGCGCTCCCGTCCGGAACCGCTGGCGGACGCCACAGGAGATCCCCGCCCGCAGTCCGCAGTCCGAAGCCCTCAGCCGCGACCTGAAGAGACGCGGCTTCCGCTTTGTCGGCCCGACCATCTGCTACGCCTTCATGCAGGCGACAGGAATGGTCAACGACCATACCATCGACTGCTTCAGATTCGGGGAACTCACCGTTCCCTAGGGTTGGCGCCCGTACTTTCCCGGCATTCTCCTTTTGAGCCTCCGGGATATCAAACCGGTTCATCCGCGACCCGACTCCGTCGGCCGCCTTCACCCCCTTAACGTGCGAATTTCGCATTCCCCCCGCTACCACCGGCGTGATACTATCAAACCATCTTCTCTCTTCTGCCCCATCCGGGACCGGAGACGCTTTCCTTCATCACGAACAGGACCGCCACAATGTTTCGCATCCGCCGCATTTACGATTCGATCCTGCCGGTCAACCGGCAGGCGATCCACCAGGTGCAGGAGATCCTCCGCACCCAGTTCCCGGGGCTCGACAAGAAGGACATCGCCAAGCTCCCGCGGCAGCTCACCGATCCGCTCAAATACCGTTTCCGCTCGATTCTCTCCGTCGCCGAGAACGACAAGGGGGATGTTCGGGGGTTCGCCCTGCTGCTGCACGCCCCGGACCTCGACTTCTGCTATCTCGAGTATGTCTCCGCCGCCGAGAAGATGACCGGGCGCGGCATCGGCGGCGCGCTCTACGAGCGGATCCGAGCCGAGGCCCTGGCGCTGAAGGCGGTCGGCATCTTCATGGAGTGTCTCCCCGACGACCCGGAGCTCTGCCGCGATCCCGCCATCCTGGCTCAGAACAAGGCCCGGCTGAAGTTTTACGAGCAGTACGGAGCACGACCATTCTTCGGCACCGCCTACGAAACGCCCCTCAAGGAAGAGGACGACAATCCCCCCTACCTGGTTTTCGACGACCTCGGCTCCGGCGCAGAGCTGAAAGCCCGAAAAGCCCGAAAGATCGTTCGCGCCATCCTCGAGCGCAAATACGCGCAGGTCTGTCCTCAATCCTACATCGACATGGTGGTCAGGTCGTTCCGTGATCCGGTCCGCCTCCGTCCCTTCCGCTACCGCACCGACACCTCCCCGGTGCCGGCCGCGAGCGCCATCCCTGCAGACCGGCAGATCGCCCTGGTGGTCAATGACCGGCACGATATTCATCACATCCGCGAACGGGGTTACGTCGAGTCCCCGGTGCGGTTGCGCTCCATACTCCGCGAAATCGAACCAACCGGGCTTTTCCGCCGTGTTCCGGTCCGCCGTTTTTCCGAGCGTCAGCTCAAGCGGATTCATGCCGGCGACTTCGTCGATTACCTCAAGGCGATGTGCGCCGGATTGCCGGAGAAGAAGGCGCTGTATCCGTACGTCTTTCCGGTCCGGAACGCCGCGCGGCCGCCGAAGGAAAAAGCCGTCAAGGCCGGCTACTACTGCATCGATACCTTCACCCCGCTCACCCGCAACGCCTTCCTCGCAGCCAAGCGGGCCATCGACTGCGCCCTGACCGCCGCGCGTCACCTGCTCGAGGGACAACGGCTGTCCTACGCCCTGGTGCGACCTCCGGGGCACCACGCCGAGAAGAGAGCGTTCGGCGGTTTCTGCTACTTCAACAACGCCGCCCTGGCGGCGGAGGAGCTGAGCGGCTACGGCAAGGTGGCGGTCCTCGATATCGACTACCACCACGGCAACGGCACCCAGGACATCTTCTACAACCGCAGCGACGTGCTGACCCTTTCCCTGCACGGTCATCCCCGCTTCGCCTACCCCTATTTCAACGGTTTCGAAGACGAGACCGGCGATGGCGACGGCGAGGGGTACAACTTCAACCTTCCGCTCCCCGAGCATCTCGACGGCGACAAATACTCCGCCGCACTCGAGAAAGCGGTGCGGAGGATCCGGCGTTTCGGCCCCTCCTTCCTCGTCATCGCCCTGGGTCTCGATACGGCCAACGGCGATCCGACGGGCACGTGGTCACTGCGCGGCAGCGATTTCAGCAACAACGGCCGGCTGCTCGGCAGCCT
>JBFHOZ010000074.1:0-10374 GCA_041592975.1 Desulfuromonadales bacterium | reverse complement strand
CCTCGATCACCTGCTGCGGCAGGTTCTGGCCGATGTAGCGCTCGATTTGCCGCAGACGGAACGCATCCTCGCCGGAATTGCAGAAGGAGATCGCCACCCCGGATGCCCCGGCCCGGCCGGTGCGGCCGATGCGGTGGACGTAATCCTCGGCGACCTGCGGAAGGTCGAAGTTGATGACGTGGCTGATGCCGTTGACGTCGAGGCCGCGGGCGGCGACGTCGGTGGCGACCAGCAAGCGGATGCGACCGTCGCGCAGATTGCGCACCGTCTTGTTGCGCGCCGCCTGGCTCATGTCACCATGCAGGGCGGCGGCCCGGTGACCATCTTCATTCAGTTCGCGGGCCAGCAGGTCGGCACCCCGCTTGGTGGCCGAGAAGACGATGGCCCGGGAGACCTCCTCAAGAGCGACGACGTGCCGCAGGAGCTTCTTCTTGTGGCGGATGTCGTCGGCGACATGCAGGTGCTGGGCGATCTTTTCGTGCGTCACCTGCTTGCCGGCGACCTCGACGCTAACCGGGTTGTCCAGCAATTTGCCGGCCAGTGCCTCCATCGTCCTGTCGAGGGTGGCGGTAAACATCAGCGACTGGCGCCTGGCCGGCGCGGCGGCGGTGATCTTCTCCATGTCGGCCTTGAACCCCATGTCGAGCATCCGGTCGGCCTCGTCGAGGATCAGGACTTCGAGCCGGGAGAGATCGAGGCTCCCCCGCTCGAGGTGGTCGATCAGGCGGCCCGGCGTGCCGACCACCAAATCGATCGACCGGCCGAGATCGCGGAACTGCGGCACGTAGGAGCTGCCGCCGAGAATCACCGTGCTGCGGATTTTCAGAAACCGGCCGTAGGTGCGGGTGGCGTCGGTAATCTGCGCCGCCAGCTCCCGGGTCGGGGTCAGCACCAGCACCCGCGGCGCCCCCTTCGGACCTTTCTTCAGGGTCGAGAGCCGTTCCAGCATCGGCAGCATGAAGGCGGCCGTCTTGCCGGTACCGGTCTGGGCCGAGGCGAGCACGTCGCGGCCGGCGAGGATCTCCGGAATCGCTTTGGCCTGGATCGGCGTCGGTTCGGTGTAGCCGCACTGCTTGATTGCTTTCTGGATCGGGGCGGCGAGCTGCAATTGTTCAAAAGACATCATGATTCCTTTCCCTTGCGCAATGAGGCGGCAGGGCAACAAAGTGGCGTGCGGCAACCGGCCGGGCAGACAGCTGCATCGGCAACATGCGGTTGCGGCAATATCGGACTGGCATCAAAGTAACGATCGCCAACGTGATGTGCTGCCAAAGATTCGGGAAAAGGAACCGCTGCAGGAGGGATCAGTGAGCGACGGGGTGGCGGAGCCGGGTCGGGCCGGGTGATCTCCGCCTGTCTGGTGTTCAGTCGCCACGCATCATACAGGTTTCCGCCCAAAAAACAACACCTTTCTTTCACTTCCGGATTTTGTCGGCGGAGGGGTTATACTGTTAGCGGAACCGGAATCCGGAGGCAGGGATGAAAGCTTTCGCGGAAATCGTCGAGCGGGCCGCGGCCCGCAAGGGAAGCATGGAAAATCTCATGGCGCTGCTGCCGGACGACATCAGGACTCCGGCGGAACTCGCCGCCACTCCGGATGATCGCTGGCTCTCGGCCATGACCATGGCGATTTTCAAGGCGGGATTCGCCTGGAAGGTGATCGACCGCAAGTGGCCCGGCTTCGAGGAGGCCTTCTGGGGCTTCGATCCCGGCCGCTGCGCCGGCCTGTCGCCGGATGAGGAGGAGGCCCTCTGCAAGGACGAGCGGATCGTCCGCAACCGGCAGAAGATCCTGACCGTGCCGCACAACGCGGTGATGGTCATCGAGACGTCGCAACGACACGGGGGGTTCGGCCGCTTCGTCGCCGACTGGCCGGATGAGGACTTCATCGGGCTGCTCGACTATCTCGGCAAGAACGGCGCCCGACTCGGCGGCATGACCGCCCAGTACTTCCTCCGCTTCATCGGCAGGGACGGTTTCGTCTTCTCGCGCGACGGCGTCGCCGCCCTGGTCGCGGCCGGAGTCATCGCCAGGCAGCCGACCGGCAAGGCTGATCGGCAGAAAGTCCAGGATGCCTGCAATCGCTGGCGGGAGGAGTCGGGCTACGGCCTGGCGGCGATCAGCAGAATCCTGGCGCTGTCGATCGACGCGCCGAATAAATGACCATTTCTGTTATAATTAACATGCTACGTGTACTTCGTAACAATGATGCCTTTGAAAATGAAAGGGCGGAGTGATGAATATCTACCAGTACGCAAAAAACACCGAAGAGAGCGGCATCCGCTTTTACCGTGAGATGGCAGAAAATTCGCCCAGCACGGGCGTCCGGAATATCTTCACCATGCTGGCCGATGATGAAAAGCGCCTTATGGAAAAACTCGAACTGATGCACGAGCGCTTTCCCGAGATGGACCAGAAGAACTGCCGCTTCCTGCGAAATCGGGACAACGTGTTCGAAAAGATGCGCGAACGCGAAGAGAGCCTGCATGTGGAAAACAATGTCGAGGCCTATCGTCTGGCCCGCGATACCGAACGCAAGGTCATGCGCAAGTACATGAAAGCGGCGGCGGCGGAAAAATCGGCCGACACCCGAAAGTACCTGGAGTGGCTGGTTGCGCTCGAGCAGAGTGAACTGTCCGAAATCGAGAAGATTTTCGACTTCGTCGACGCCCCCAACCATTTCCTCGAATGGGGTGAATTCAGCAACCTCGACGAATTCCACAACTTCGGCCGCTACGTGGATCGCTGACGGCCGACCGGCGAAAACCGGAACCGGAAGAGGGACATGGCCGCGGAGCTCAGCTGCAGGAAACCGGACGAGCATCATCTGCACCTCTGAGTGCTGAAATCGACACTCGGCCGGTCGGAGCTGAAACAACTCGTCAACCACCCGCAGTACAAGTGCGACATCTGCAAGGGGATGGCCAACCGTGGCCGCAACCTCTGCATGCCGAAGAAAGTCCGCTCCTGAAGGACGGTTCTTGACGCCGGTCATTTTTTCCGCTCGCCCGGTCGTGTAAGCTCGGGCGAAAATCCATTCAACAGGAGAGCACCGATGAGCAATTGCGGATGCGGCCACAGCGCCGGCAGCGGCCCGTTTTCTGAAGGGCAGGAGCTGGTTGAGTTCGTTTATCACGCCCACGGCGGCGGGCTGAGAAATGCACCGATCCCGAGCGGCGGTATCGGCACGACCTGCCAGGGGTGCGGCGCCGCCTTCACCCTCGCGACCTTCGTCGGCCGGTGCCCGGAGTGCGGCGGCATCCACGCCATCGCCCCGCCCCGCAGCAACGACCCGACGGCCGTGCAGTTCGCCGGCATCGGCTTCCGGATCGGCGCGTAGAAATACGGAAGCGGCCGACCCGCTTCCGGGCGGCCGCTTCACATCACCAGCCACGATCTCAGAAGAGCCTGTCACCGGCTCCCGGCATTCCAGACCCGGTCGAGAAAACGGTCCCGACCGGAACCGGAACGGTAGAACTTGTATTTGAACGGATGCGTCTTGTAGTAGTCCTGGTGGTAATCCTCGGCCGGATAAAAAGTGCCGGCCGGGGTGATCTCGGTAACCACAGGACGGTCAAAACGTCCGGAGTTTTCCAGCTCCTCCCTCGATTTTTCCGCCAGCTCGCGCTGCGCGTCGTCGAGGTAGAAGATGCCGGAGCGGTACTGGCTCCCCCGGTCGACGAACTGCCCCCCCGCATCGGTCGGGTCGATATTCATCCAGAACACCTCGAGGAGTTTTCCGTAGCGGACCCGTGACGGATCGAAGGTCACCTCGACCGCCTCGGTGTGACCGGTCCGACCGGATGAGACTTCGGCATAGGTCGGATTGCTGATCGCCCCGCCGATATACCCGGAGACGACCGAGCGGACCCCGTCGAGCTTCTCGAACGGCGGCTCCATGCACCAGAAGCAGCCGCCGGCGAAGACCGCCTTTTCCAGTTTTCCGCTGTTCATGGTCATGTTCATCCCCTTGTCTTCCCTGCCGGCCGATGCCGGCAGTCCTGCAGCCAGCAATATCAGAGCCAGCATCACGATTCGGATTGTCACAGCCGGTCTCCTTTCCTCTTATCGCCCCGGGTCGAAGGTCAGCGCCGCCGAATTGATGCAGTAGCGCAGCCCGGTGGGGCGCGGCCCGTCGCCGAAAACGTGCCCGAGGTGGCTGCCGCAGCGGGCGCAGAGCACCTCGATGCGCGGAATCAGCAGGCTGTAGTCATCCTCGGTGACGATATTCTCCCGGGCGACGACATCGTAGAAACTCGGCCAGCCGGTGCCGGAATCGTACTTGTCGCCGGAGAGGAACAGCTCCAGCCCGCATCCGGCGCACCGGTAGACCCCCTCGGCGTGGTTGTCGTGCAGGTGGCCGCTGAAGGCCATCTCCGTCCCCTTTTCGCGCAGGATCCGGAACTGTTTCGGCGTCAGCAGCTGTTTCCACTCCGCGTCGGTCCTGATCACCTTTTCGCTCATGACGTATCCCCCCTTATCGATCGAATAGACCCTGATCGCGTTCCCCGTCTCTGCCTTCATCGTTTCCGCGAGAACCGTGCCGTATCCGGCCAGAATCCCCGCGGCAACCGCCAACGGCAACAGTAACCTGGTCATCGTCTCTCCTCTCTTTTTCCGGTTGGCGCACCGAGAACCTCCACGGTGCCGATATAGGTTCCGGCGCGGCGCAGCAGCTCTTCCATCTGCCCGACGGTGATCGTCTCCGGGTCGTACACCACCCGGTCGACTTCACGGAAGTCGCGCCACCCCGGCGCTACGGAAATGATCCCCGGCTGGCCGTGCAGGGCGTGTTCGCCGACGGTGTAGCAATGCACGGCGAAGGACGCCCGGGCGGTGCCGGCAGGGGACTCGCCATAGCTGCAGGCGGCTGCGGCCAGTCCCGAAACGAACAGCAGGGTCACTACGACAGTTTTCATCCCGACTCCTCTCCGCCGGCGCCTGGTCGCTTGCCGGGTATGTGAAGAGTATCAGGACGATGTAAAGGGGGGAACAAGGGGATGTAAAGATTCGGTAAAGATTGGCCGGGGGTCAGTTCGGCAGGGTGAAACGGAAGGCGGTACGGCCGGGCGCGCTGTCGACGCCGACCTCGCCGCCGTGCGCCTCGACCAGCTCCTTGACGATGCTCAGGCCGATGCCGGCGCCGCCGGCCTCGCGCGAGCGGGAGCGGTCGCCGCGGTAGAACCGCTCGAACACGTACGGCAGGTCTTCCGCGGCGATGCCGGCGCCTTCGTTTTCGAAGACGACCCTGACCCGGTCACCGTTCCGCTCCGCCGCTATCCGCACGCCGCCCCCATCCGGTGTGTATTTCCAGCAGTTCTCGACGAGGTTGCGGATCGCCTGCAGCAGCTTGTCCCGATCGGCGACGACGACTTCCGCCTCGGGCGAAAGGTCGATCTGCAGGCGAAGCCCCTTTTCCTCGAACCGCGGACGGTAGAGCTCGACCATCTGTTCGATCGCCTGGTGGAGATTCATCTCGCGCCGGTCGAGAAACGCCCTGGCGGCGTCGGCCCGGGCGAGCTGGCCGAGATCCTCGACCAGGTGCACCAGGCGGAGGATTTCCGTCTGCAACATGCGGAAGGTCCCCTCCTGCGGCGGGATCACGCCGTCGCTCAGGGCCTCGAGGTAGCCGCGCAGGTTGGTCAGGGGGGTCCGCAGTTCGTGGGCGACATCGGCGACCATGGTCTTGCGCAGCATCTCCAGCCGCTCGAGGCTGTTGGCCATGCTGTTAAAGGCGATGCCGAGCTGTCCGACCTCGTCGGCCGAGGTCACCCGGACCCGGCGGCCGAACTTCCCGGAGGCGTACTCGCCGGTGATGGCCGCCATCTGCGACAGGGGACGCAGCACCCTGCGGATGAGCAGGTAGCTCAGCAGCAGCGCCAGCCCGAGCCCGGCGAGCGATGCCCAGAGCAGGTAGCGGTGCACCGCCGAGAGGAACATCCGGTGCGTCTCCGTCGGGGAGACGTCGTACTTGTCCATCAGCACCATGAAGTAGTCGGCCGCCAGGTGGTCGATGGCCAGCCAGATGACGAACACCACGACGGCGATCACCGGCAGGATGTTGATCAGCAGCAGCTTCCAGATCAGCCGATGCTTCACGAGCCGACCTCCTCCGCCAGGGAGTAGCCGAAACCGCGGTGGGTCAGGATGTACTCGGGGCGGGACGGGTCGTTCTCGATCTTCTGCCGCAGCTTGCCGATATGCACGTCGACCACCCGGTCGACCACGGTTTCGCCGTCCGGGTAGCAGTAGCCGAGCAGTTCGTCCCGCGAGAAGATCCGCCCCGGTGAACGCATCAGGGCGAGCAGAATCCGGTATTCGAGCGACGTCAGGGTGACCGGCCGTCCGGCGAGACTCACCCTCTGCTTGTCGGCATCGAGCGCCAGCTCGCCAACGGTCAGCACCGGTCCGGAAGGGGGTGCCGATCCCCGGCTGCGGCGCAGGATCGCCTCGACCCGCGCGACCAGTTCCCGCGGCGAGAACGGCTTGACGACGTAATCATCGGCGCCGAGGGAGAGGCCGAGAACCCGGTCGATCTCCTCTTCCCGGGCGGTCAGAAACAGGATCGGCACATCGGAAAACTTGCGCAGCTCGCGGCAGACCTCCCAGCCGTCAGCGCCGGGGAGCATCACGTCGAGGATGACAAATCCCGGCCGGTGGCGGTGCGCCAGCGCGACGGCGTCGCTGCCGCCAGAGGTGGTGACGGTCCTGTACCCCTCGCGGGTGAGATAGGTGTCGACCAGCGATGCCGTGTTCGGATCATCTTCGACAATCAGGATGAGGACATCGCGTTTCATGGCAAAGAGTGCTCCGGGGACGGGGCGTCAATCCGAGTGCGCCTTGCGGGCTTCTTCGTTGATGCTGCAGGCGTGTGCGCCGAACTTCTTGTCGACTTCGGCGATGTGGTTGCGCAGCCAGCTCTTGAGGAATTCGATCATCTCCGACGCGGCGATCGTTTCGTTCTGGCGGTGCCTTTCGGTCAGCCGTTCGACATCCGCCCGGAACTTTTCATGCTCCAGAAGATGTGCGTCGATATCGGGATAGCCGCTGGCGCGCATGGCCTCCTCTTCGGTGGCGAAGTGCTCCTCGACGTAAAGCAGCAGCTTGTCGAGGGTCTTCCGGATGGTGACGGGAGCCTGCCGCGAACCGAGGTCGATGAACAGCTCGTTCATCATGTTGACGATCATCGTATGCTGCAGGTCGATGTGCGGCAGGCCGAGTTCATACTCGTCTTTCCATTGAAAAAATACCATTGTTCTGTCCATCTCCGAATAATCGATTGATGTAAAATCCAGCTCAGGCCAGGTTGCAGCGCTCCTGCTGGTGCAGGTATTCGCCAAAGGCCATGTCGACCGTGGCGATATGGCTCTTCAGCCAGTCGGCGAGGAAGTTGAGAAGCTCGAAGGTGGCAATCGCCTGTCCCTGCAACTGCTCCTTTTTCAGATCAAGGACCTTCTCGCGCAGATACTCGTGCCGGTTCAGATGCTCCTCGTAGCCGGGATAATGGCTCTCCTGCATCGCCCTCTCCTCGGTCTCGAAATGCACCTCGACATATTGCAGCAGGCGATTCAGGGTCAGGTTGACAGCCTCGGCCGAACGACCTCCACGGATGGAGTCGTACAGGGAGTTGATCATGCCGACCAGTTCCTTGTGCTGCGCGTCGATCTGCGGAACATCGAGCTCGTATTTTGAAGACCACTCAAAAAGGGGCATAGCGACCTCCTGAGATCATTCCCGTTGCAATAGAGTATATCAGGACGCGGCCGGAAGATGCGTCCCGGCCGCGCGGCGACTGTCAGGCGATCATACGGTAATCGCAGAGGCGGCAGCGCCATTCGTAAAACACCGTGCTGTAATATATCGCATTCCCCCCGCCCGGGGCAAACCCCAACCCTTTCAGGTCGTAATATCCTTCTTCATGGCAGCGCAGACAGGTCGATTTCTGACCATGCCGGATCGGGTGTCCGTAAAAGGCTTCCAGGACCATGACCTTGTCATCGACGATTTGCTGATAGCGGCTTCTGGTTTCGTACATGATCCACCATCCTTTCCTGGTATATATCCAATTATAACGGACGAACCCCTTGCCGGTTGAACATAAGGGAGCGATTCGGGGGTTGCAGGAAGGGAAAATACCGGCAAAAAAGACTGCCGCCAGTTTCGTGAGGAGATCGAAACTGGCGGCCACGCGTTGATCTTACAGTAAGGAGGAAGAAGGTTTAACTTTCGGCCCGCCTGCCACAACAGGCCTCAGTTGTCTTTACTATATTGAAAACGATTTTCATTTGCAAGCAAAAAAAGCAAAAATATTATTTTTCCCGGAAGTCCCCGTTCACGGTCTTGTGCAGGTAGTGCTGAAGCGGCAGGGTCTGCGCGCCGCGGCCGGTTCTTCCCAGTGCGTCGGTCACCTCCCACTCGATCCTGAGCGGCAGCCCCTCCCTGAAGAACTGGGGGTTTTCCGGATGCAGAACGACCGCCATATCGAAAATCGAGGTGAACAGGTCGCCGGCGATCGGATCCCCTTCCCGGCTTGCCAGGCGGAACGCGCCGACCGTTACCGGCCGGTCGAAGCTGGCGTGTATCTCTTCAGGCGCGTCGCTCCCCTCGTCCCACACCCCGACAAGCATGATCAGGTCCGGCGGCCCGACCGGTGCGATCCGCCCGGGGTCGGGGCGGTAGCCGCCCGCCGGCATGCCGGCAAGGGGCCGGCCGTTGCGTTCGATCACGACCCGGTCGACAGCGCCGAACTGCGCGGCCGTCTCGACCAGGGAGTCTGCAACCGCCGGCAAATCGACGGACCGGTCATCCGGCATTTCGAGGTTTATGGTAACGACTCCGGCGGCGACCAAGAGCGCTGCGACCCTGGACTCTTCCGGGAACGGATTGTAGAGAGAGCTGCCGGGGGGATGACGCAGCTCCCCGCCGGCCAGCCGGTCGATGATCTTCGCCAGCTGCCGGTCATCGTCGAACAGGAACAGGGGAACGGCCCGGACTTTTCCGGGTGCATCCCGCAGAGGGAGAAAAGCGACCCGGGCATAGGCCCGGCCGGAACGGACCGGTGGCGGATCGCCGAAATGTTGCCGGTAGGCGCTGTTGGCCTCGACAAACCCCGCCTCTTTCACCGGGGGGGGAGCTTCCCGGCAGGAGAGCAGGATCATCACCCCCAGCATCAGCAGGAATGCTTTCGAAATCGGTACGGACATGGCCATCTCCCGGAGTCGGTCTCTACCGGCAACTCTAGCAGAATGTCGCGCCTTTGCAGGCAAGCGCTGACATTACTGGCAGCGCATGACCTTGCGCCCGTCCGCGAACAGAATCTCCACCTTGCGGTGTCCGGTCTTCCGCTCAACCACGCCAAGCCCGAAAAGCGGGTGCCGAACAATATCCTTCTTCCGGAACAGGCCGTCCATCGAATAATCCTTGGCTTTCGCCGTGACCATATTCGGTCGCATCCGTGCCCACTCCTCCCGGTCTTCCTTCTGCATCTTTGCCCGCAGCCGTGCGGCGGCGATCCGCTCCTTCTCGGCCCTGGTCGGCGGCGGCGATTTGTACTTGTGCTCGTCGTTGCAGCGGCTGCATTGCACCGTTTTCGGTTTCTGGTCGCACACCGAAAGCACGGCGTGGCGGGTCACATCCCTGCAGACCCGGCAACGCCCCCTGACGAACGCCTCCGTCACTGCCTCATTCTCTCCCATCGTCTCTCTCCCATGCCCGTCTCCGCGCGGTCGGGCCGTCTCTGTCCGGACAGAACCGGGATCAACAACGATCCGCCCATCTGCCGATACAGATCGTACGCTCTTCATCTTCTGCCAGTTTCAGGTGTGGAGGTGTCACAGGTATGTGGTCAAGGCAGCGTGCGGGCCGTCCGGATTGTCTCCGAATGCGCCCACCCGTCCAGTTTATACGAAATTCATTATTTTTCAGGCGCCCGGCGAATAATTGCCGACGAGCGGCCATGACCTCTCCGGCCGGTGGCCGCCTTTGCCTGCCCACCGAAGCGGCTGGGCGATTTCACGAACACCTCCATGGCGTTTTGCCCGAACCCTAAACCACTGGAATAAGGGCAATTCAATCTTGCCGCAAAGGCACACTTTAATGTTGAAATTATAATCTTCTTTTGTGAGCCCGCTCTCATCCGCTTCCGCGTCCCTTCGATTCTGGAATTTCCGCAAAAACATCCTCCCCGGAAATGCATTCATGCCTGAATAGCGACTTTCATGAGGAAACTTAAATCGAAATCGGTCCGGTCGTTGCGTTTGTCGCGCGCGTGTCATTTACGTGTCGCACACCCCGTGGACAGGGGGAGCGGCCGGCTGCAATAGCAAACCGAACCCTGAACATTATGCGATTCTCCGAAGGATCTTCTTTCAAGGG
>JBFHOZ010000073.1:0-10816 GCA_041592975.1 Desulfuromonadales bacterium | reverse complement strand
GCCGCCGACGACAACGACCTCCTTGTCGCGATAGAAGAACCCGTCGCAGGTTGCGCAGACCGAGACGCCGCGCCCGTAAAGCGCCTCCTCGTTCGGCAGGCCGAGCAGCCGGGGGGAGGCGCCGGTGGCGATAATCAGGGTCAGGCAGCGGTAGACGTCTTCGCCGACCCAGAGCCGGAACGGCCTCTCCCGCAGATCGACTCTGGTCACTTCACCGGTGACGAACCGGGTGCCGAAGCGCTGCGCCTGCTTCTCCATCTCGTTCATCAGGGTCGGCCCGTCAATCCCCTCGCTGAAACCGGGATAGTTCTCGACATCGGTGGTCGTCGTCAGCTGCCCGCCGGGCTGCACCCCCTGGATCAGCAGGGGGCAGCAGCGGCTGCGGGCGGCATAGATCGCCGCCGTCAGGCCGGCCGGGCCCGACCCGAGGATGATGGTCTCGTAAATGGCATCAGACGCTGTCGCCATGGTCGGCCTCCATCAGCTGTTTTTCCGCATGGTAACTCGAACGGACCAGCGGGCCCGATTCGACGTGGGCGAAGCCGAGGGATTCGGCGCATCGCCTGTACTCGGCGAATTCGTCCGGGGGGATGTACCGGTCGACCGGCAGGTGATTGCGGGTCGGCGAGAGGTACTGCCCCAGGGTCAGCATGCCGCAGCCGACGTCACGCAGATCGCGCAGGACCGATTCGACCTCCCGGCGTTGTTCTCCCATGCCGAGCATCAGTCCGGATTTGGTCGGCACCGCCGGGGCGATCTCGCGGCTCATCGCCAGCAGGCGGAGAGAGCGGTGGTAATCGGCCCCCTGTCGCGCCAGCGGGTAGAGGCGCGGCACGGTTTCGAGGTTGTGGCCGAGAACGTCGGGTTCGGCCGCGAGAATGATCGCCAGAGCGGCGCGGTCCCCCTGCAGGTCAGGAATCAGCAGTTCGATCGCGCATCCCGGCGCCTGCTGCCGGACCGCGGCGACCAGTTCGGCGAATTGCCGCGCGCCGCCGTCCGGGAGGTCGTCGCGGGTGACCGATGTGACCACCGCGTGTTTCAGCTGCAGTTCGGCGATCGCCTTGGCAACCTTGCCGGCCTCCTCCGGGTCCGGAGGCTGGAGTTTGCCGTGGGGGACATTGCAGAAGCCGCAATCGCGGCTGCAGCGGTCGCCGAGGATCATGAAGGTGGCCGTGCCGTTTCCCCAGCACTCCCCCTGGTTCGGACAGGCGGCGCTACGGCAGACCGTATGCAGCCCCTCTTCGCGGTGGTAGCGGTCGATCCGCTTGTACCCGTCCCCGCCGGGGACGCGGACCTTGAGCCAGCCCGGCTTTCTTTTCCGGTCTCTTTCCATGGTTGCATTAAAGCATAAAAAAAGCGGGCCGGCTAGGGAGCCGGCCCGCGGGGAAATCAGGCATCTGCCCACTGGATGCAGGCCACCGGGCAGGCATCGATGATCCCCTGAATCTCCTTTTCCGATGCCCCGCGGCTGTCGTGGACTTCCGCCAGCCCGTCCTCGTCCATGCGGAAGACGGCGGGAAGAACGTCAGCGCAAAGCTGACAGCTGATGCAGTCGTTCCGGTTGACGACAACGGCGCGGGGCATGGCGGTCAGATCGCCTCGAAGTTGCTCTTGTCGGCGCCGCACAGCGGGCAGGTCCAGTCATCCGGGATGTCCTCGAACGCGGTTCCGGCGGCAACGCCGTTGCCGGGGTCGCCTTCGGCCGGGTCGTAGATGTAGTCACAGATAATGCAGCGGTACTTTTGCATGATTCCAGTCTCCTTGATGTTGATGGCCTGCAAGTGCAGACAGGGTATGTCAGATCATGTCGATCAGGGTTCTGACCGTCTTCTCGATGCCGTCGGCGGCTTCACTGATCCGGCCGGCCAGCATGTAGGCCGGAGTCGAGACGATCCTGTTCTCCTTGTCGACGACGAACTCCCTGACCGGGCAGTCGACATGCTTCGCCCCCATGGAGTTCAGGGCGCCGGCGGTCCCCTCGTCGGTGCCGATGGTCAGTGCCGGCGAATTGCTCTGACCGAGGACCTTGGCAATCAGGGCCGGAGCGATGCAGACGGCGGCCAGCGGTTTTTTTGCCGCGACGGTCTCCCGGACGATCCTGGCGACGTCCGGGTTGACGGTGCAATCCGGGCCGTTGACGGCGAAATCACAGAGGTTTTTTGCGGCGCCGAAGCCGCCGGGCAGAATCAGGGCGTCGAATTCGGCGGCGGTCACATCCTTGACGTTTTTGACGTTGCCGCGGGCGATGCGGGCCGACTCCACCAGGACGTTGCGGGTTTCCCCCTCGGCGACATCGCCGGTCAGGTGATTGACGACATGCATCTGCGCGATATCGGGAGCCATGCAGACCGCCTCGGCACCGGCGCGATCGATTGCCAGAAGGGTGATGACCGCTTCATGGATTTCACTGCCGTCATAGACGCCGCAACCGGAAAGAACAACACCAACTTTTGCCATAATTTCCTCCTTCTGAATCAGAGCGGATTAGGTGGTCGGTGACTTCGTATCGTGAACGGAATGGAAAGCTTCAAGCTTAGAAAGCAAAGCGCGAATGTCAAGTTCCTCAATGCGTGTCGGCGTAGATGACGGCGACTCCCCGCGGGCGCTGCTGGCTGACGGCGACGAATGCGTGCGGCTCGTTCGAGTCGTAATAGATCGAGTCGCCGGTGCGCATCCGGAAGGTCTGTTCGCCGTAGTGGAAGTCGAGTTCGCCTTCGAGCAGGTAGAAGAACTCCTCCCCCTCGTGGGTGACCATGATATCGTCGTTGAACTCCCGGTTCTCGAACTCGATGATGTACGGTTCGAGGTTGCGGTTCTTCTTGCCGGAAGCGAGCGAGTGGTAGATATAAGGGTGGGTCTTGCCGGAAGGGAGGCTCTGGCGCAGGATCTGGCGCCCCTCGCCGGCCGGGACGAAGATGCACTTGCTGGTTCCTTCCTCCTCGAAGAAGGTGTGCAGGCCGACCCTGAACGCCTTGGCGATGCGCAGCAGGGTCGCCAGCGGGGGGATGACCTGCTCGTTTTCGATCTGCGACAGCAACGGTTTGGAAAGGCCGGTGGCGTCGGCAAGGGCCTGCAGGGTCATTCTTTTCTGCTGGCGCAGTTTGCGGACCTTGTTGCCGATCTGCAGTTCCCTGATCTCGTCTCGGGCGTTTTCCATGGCTGAATCCGTTTCTCCCCTGGTAGATTTATTACCTAAGCATCCGGGGCAAGTCAAGAAAATGTTGTCCCTTCCGGGACGGTCTGCCGGAGCGGCCCGGCGATGCCTTGCACGGACTTCGGAAGTCCTTGAAATCCCTGTCTTGATTGACAAAACCGGCGGAAAAAGGATAATCTTGTCGCGTTCGTCATGAAGGAAAATCGAATGATCAGACCGCTTGCGACATTTTATCCGCTTCTTCTGGCGGCAGTCCTGCTTTGCTCCCTCCCGGCCTGCAAAAGCGAGCCGGCGGAGACGGTTGTCAGCACGTCGGTTCGCAGCCGTGACGTGGCGCCACCGGTGGAGCATCCGGCTGCCGAAATCGTCGCTACCCAGAACGCTTTTATCGATGTCTACGCCGGCGTCATGCCGGCGGTGGTCAACATCAGCGCGACCCGGATGCGTTCGCCCGAAAACCTCGGACCGTTGTTCGAACATTTCTTCGGCGATCTTTTCAAGCAGCACCCCCGGCCGAAGCAGGAAGAGAGGAGTCTCGGCTCCGGTTTTATCATCAGCGGCGAGGGGTTCATCCTGACCAACGAGCACGTGATCAAGGATGCCGAGGAGATCAAGGTCCGCCTGGCCGACGGCCGCTCGCTCGAGGCGAAGGTCATCGGCGCCGATCCGCGGACCGATGTCGCCGTGATCAAGGTGGATGCCGACCGGGTTCTTCCGGTCGCCGTGCTCGGCGATTCGGACGGGATCAAAGTCGGGCAATGGTCGCTGGCGATCGGCAACCCCTTCGGTCTCGACGGGACCCTGACGATCGGGGTGGTTTCGGCAACGCAGCGGGCCAACCTCGGCATCGAGGATTACGAGGATTTCATCCAGACCGATGCCTCGATCAACCCGGGCAACTCGGGCGGTCCGCTGCTCAACATTCACGGCGAGGTTATCGGCATCAACACCGCCATCGTCGCTTCGGGGCAGGGTATCGGCTTCGCCATCCCGATCAATCTCGCCCGGCTCATTGCCGATCAGCTGATCGCGAAGGGCGAGGTGACCCGGGGGTGGCTCGGCGTCAGCATCCAGCCCCTGACCGACGAGCTGGCCGGTTCTTTCGGCCTCGACCGGACAATCGGCGCCCTGGTCAACAAGGTGCTCCCCGACACGTCGGCCTCGCGGGCGGGGATCCGCCGGGGCGACATCCTGCTGCGGATCAACGGCACCGAGATCCGCGGCGTACGCCAGCTGCAGCTGCTGGTCGCCAGCACCGAGGTCGGCAGGGAGGTCGAGGTTGTGGTCCTGCGCGACGGCAAGGAATTGGCCCTGAAGGTCGTCATGGCCGAGCGCGACGAGGCAACGGTCGCCGCCGGCCATGAACAGCCCGGCACCCCCCGGAAGGTCCACGGCCTGCAGGTCGGGGGTACGGAAGCCGGCGAAGGGGTCGTCGTCCTGGCGGTCGATGCCGAAAGCGCCGCCGCCGGAGCCGGTGTCAAGGTCGGCGACGCCATCCTGTCGGTCAACCGGGTTGAGGTCAATGACGTCGCTTCCTTTGTCCGGGAGGCGGGGAAAATCAAGCGCGGCGACAATATTGTCTTGCTGTTGAAACGCGATGAGGCAACAATGTATCTGGCCTTCAAGGTTTTATGATATGATGCCCCGAAATGGATCAGGGAGGAACCATGAGTAAACTGGTGGATAACCCGGCTTTGGCCTTCAGGCTGGCGCGGGCGATTGTTTCCGACATCGCCCTCTACAATCCGGAAAAGGTCAAGGAGGGTATTACCAACGACAATATCTTCGATCTCCTCGCCGAAGAGCTGGCCGAGGGGCGCGAGCACTTCTATTCCCGGGTTATTCCCGACCTGCCGGACAAGGACAACATGTTCGACCGGGCGGTCGTCGATGTCATGATCAAGCAGGCAGGCAGTATCGAGAGCTCCATCTGGTAATCCTGATGGACCAGGTCGAGCACCTGAACTTCGAACGGGGAAGCACCCCGCAGCGACTGGACCAGTTTCTGGCCGAAGCGCTGCCGGAGCTGAGCCGTTCGCAGATAAAGAAACTGATCGAGGAAGGCCGGATCCTCTGCGACGGCGAGAAGGTCAAGGCCGGAAGCAAGCTCCGCGGAGGGGAAACCCTTCAGGTTGAAATACCGTCGCCCGAGCCGATCGAGGCCCAGCCGGAAGATATCCCCCTCGACATCCTTTTTGAAGACTCCCACCTGATCGTGATCAACAAGCCGGCCGGAATGGTCGTCCACCCGGCCCCCGGGCACAGCAGCGGCACCCTGGTCAATGCCCTGCTGCACCACTGCCGCGACCTGTCGGGGATCGGCGGGAGCCTTCGGCCGGGGATCGTCCATCGCCTGGACAAGGACACCTCCGGCGTCATGGTCGTCAGCAAGGAGGATGCCGCCCACCAGGGGCTGGCGGCGCAGTTCAAGGAGCATTCGATCGCCCGCAAGTATGTTGCTTTTGTCTTCGGCCAGGTGCAGAATGCGACCGGAACCGTCGACAGGGCGATCGGCCGACATCCGCAGGAACGGAAGAAGATGAGCGGCGCCTGCCGCTCCGGGCGGCGGGCCGTGACCCACTGGCAGGTATTGCGGCGGTTCGATCGTGACCGCCTGACGTATCTCGAGCTGACCCTGGAAACCGGCCGCACCCACCAGATCCGCGTCCATCTCTCGGAGATGAACCTGCCGGTGGTCGGCGACCCGGTTTACGGCGGGCAGAAAAGAGGCAACGCCATCGGCGACGCCGCCCTGCGCAGCCTGGTGCAGGGGCTGAAGCGTCAGGCTCTGCACGCCCGGCTCCTGGGGTTCCGCCATCCGGCTTCCGGGGAGTGGATGGAGTTCAGCAGTCCTCTCCCTGCCGACATGGCGGGACTGCTCGAATACCTCGACAGGAAATACGGCGGCGATACGCCGCAGGAATAGACTGGATGAATCATGAAGAATAAGCGTCAGGGCAAATTGACCTGCCTGGTCCCCGACTGGGCCGGGAAAGATATCGAAGCCGGTTTTTCGACCCGCAATGGCGGAGTCAGCCGCCCCCCCTACAACTCGTTGAACCTCGGCGCCGGCACCGACGACCCGAAGCATAACGTCGAAGCGAACCGGGCCACCCTGGCCCGCACCTTCGGGCGGGAGCCGCATCAGCTGCTGACGGTGCGCCAGGTGCACGGGACCGATATTCTCGTTATCGACGAAGAGAACCCCGACCTGACCCATTTCCAGAATGTTGAAAGCGACGCCATCGTCACCAACCAGTCCGGGATCATGGTCGGTGTCCTGGTCGCCGACTGTTATCCGGTTCTGCTCCACGACCCGGTGAAAAAAGTCGCCGCCGCGGTTCACGCCGGCTGGCGCGGGGCCGCAGCGGGGCTGATCGGCAAGGTCGTCAGCGCCATGAAGGCCGATTTCTCGTGCCGGCCCGGCGATCTTCTGGCCGCAGTCGGCCCCGGGATAGGGGCGCACAAATACCTGGTCGACCGCCCGGTTCGGGACGCCTTCCGCGACGGCAGCGGCTACTGGGAGGCGATCAGCCGGGAGTTGTCGCTCGGCCAGTGGCAACTCGATTTGCGCAAGAGCTGCCGCCTGCAACTGGAGGCGGCCGGCGTCG
The DNA here is from genome assembly GCA_041592975.1 of Desulfuromonadales bacterium. Classification (GTDB taxonomy): domain Bacteria; phylum Desulfobacterota; class Desulfuromonadia; order Desulfuromonadales; family UBA2294; genus BM707. The sequence goes on along the minus strand of JBFHOZ010000073.1, from coordinate 4,051 downwards.
AGGCCGGCAATATCGATGAAGTCGACGAATGCACCTGTTGCCACCGCGAGCTTTTCTTTTCGTATCGTCGCGACAGGGGCGACACCGGGCGACAGATCGGTTACATTCTGATGCGCTAGGGGGAGCGGCCGATAACGGCCGGTGAAGCGATGAGCAAGGACCGGATTCTGGCGATCGAGGATGATGAAGGGGTCTGCAGGCTCCTGCGGCACAGCCTCGCGCGCGAAGACTACCTGGTGAGGATCGCCCACAGCGGCGAAGAGGGGCTGGAAGAGGCGTTTCGGGACCCGCCCGACATCTTCCTCCTCGATCTCGAACTCCCCGGCATGGACGGCCTCAGCGTCTGTCAGGAGCTAAAAAACAATCCCGCGACACAGAGCCTGCCGATCATTATCCTCTCCGGGAAAGGGGAGGAGTCGGATGTCGTCCTCGGCCTGCAGATGGGCGCAGACGACTACATCGTCAAGCCATTCAGCCCCAAGATCCTCAATGCCCGCGTACAGGCGGTCCTGCGGCGCAGGCCCCAGACCGGGAGCGCGCCGGCCAACGCCGAGGAATTCGCGTTCGGACCGCTGCTCGTCGACACGCGCAGCGGCAGTATCAAGGTCGATGGCAAGGAGGCCGACCTGGGGCCGACGGAGTACCATTTCGCCCTGCTGCTGATCTGCCACCTGATGGGGGAGCGAAGGAGCGAAGGGTGTCCGCAGCTGTTGCCTGAGGCGAACCCGGTGAGCATCATCGGCCAGGAGGGGATGGTCCTTTTTTCCGAGAACCGCCTGGAAAACCTGATCCCGGTACTCGAGGGGCTCGATTCCGTCGCGGGGGGCGAGTCCGCGGTTCTGGCCGCCTTTTACGGGCTTGCCCTGCTCGACTGCAAGCCGGAGGCGGCGCGACGACAGCTCGCCGACTCGGCGCGACTTCTGCAGGCGGAGAACGATCCCCGGGCCGAGCTTGTCGTGCTCTCCTTCCTGGTGTTCTATCATGTTGTTTTCGATGGCGATACCCGCCGGGCGCAGCGCTACCTCGATCGCGCCGAAACCCTCAACAAGGCCGTCTTCGACCGTCTCACGGTCTATTCCCGCATCGCTGTCGCCCAGAACCTTGCGGCCGGGCGCTTGTTGCTGCTGAACGATTTTGCCGGCGCAAATGAGCATCTGGGGATTGCCGAAGCCCTGGCCGAGGACCGCGGACTGGTCAATCAGGTCGTGCTGAATCGCCTGGTTGCCATCTACGAGGCGTATTTCCGGGGGGAGCATGACGCGATGTCCGACGGGCTTGACGAATGCTTCCGGTTCATCAACCATCCTCAGGTCAGCCGCCTGCACAAAACCATGCTGCGGGTTCTGCAGTTGAATTATTTCATACTGACCGGTGATTTTCGCAACGTTCAGCTGCTGGAAGAGGGGATGCGGGAGGAACTTCAGCGGTCCCTCGCCAGCGGCAACATCGCTTCCGGCCAGCTGCTGCTCGGAAGGCTTGAAAAGCTGTTGTTCGACGGCCGCTTCGAAGAAGCGCTGCAGCTGGCATCCGAAGGTCTGCAGCGGCAGGAAATCGTCGCCAATGACCTGCTGCGCCCGCTCCTGAATGGTTTCCGGGCGCTTGGTGCGGCAATGTGCGGAAACAGGGAGGCGGCCCGGGAGGCGCTCCAGGAGTGCCGAAGCGACTCCGGAGAGAAGACGTTTCTGCGAGCTCGCGCCATGCTTTATTGCGCCAGGGCCTGCGCGAAGATCGGGGAGGCGAAAACGGCCTGCGGGATTCTCCGGGAGCTTGCACCGGAAGTCGAGGGGCGGGGGTGGCACAACCTGCAGCTCCAGCTGCGGGCGCAGCAGCTTCTGCTGGCAGACGATGGCGATCCCGACGAGGGCGGCGTCGATTCCCTGTTTGCCGCCATGCAGGAGCGGCACATCTGGTATCTTCCGAGCCTGGCAGGAGAGGACTATCAGCTCCTCTTCCGGCTGGCGGACAGGAATGCCTCCGCCAAAAGGTTCGCTCGCGACCTGCTGCGAAAAAGACTGCAGGTCGGGGTCGATGACAGCGGCGAGACCTATCCGATCCTCAATATCTCGACCCTGGGGGGGCTGAAGATGTCTTTTGGCGAGAAAACGGTCGCCAGAACCGAAGAGTTCAGCCGCACCCAGCGCGAATGTCTGGCCTTGCTCGCGGCGGTGCCGGAAAACCGCGTCGACCAGGAAGAGGTCCAGCTCGCTTTCTGGCCCGACAGCAGTCCCGAAAAAGCGCGCTCGACGCTCGATACCATGCTCTCGAGACTCAGGCGGACCCTCAGGGAGAGGCTCCAGCCGCAGCCGGTCAAGAGGTACCTGAAGATGCAGAAGGGGGTGTTGAGCCTGGAGGGGGTTGCCGTCGATGCGACCGAGGTTGCGTCCGGCATTGCCCGGGCACGGGAGCATGTGCGGCGGCGGGAGTTCTGGCTGGCCGATTCGGCCTATGCCAAATCGCTGTCGCGCTGGCACGGCCAGTTCATGCCGGGCTCCTGCAATGTCGATCAGTCGGCCGGATTCGCCCGGCAGCTGCAGCAGATGTGTCTCGAGGCTTCCCTCGAATGGAGCGTCATCCTCAACGAATCGGGGCTGGCGCGCCGGGCCGTCGAGGTGCTGGAGCATGCCCTGTCGATGGATCGCGGCAACGAATCGATCATGAAGGGGCTGTATCGCAGCCAGATGCGCAACGGCAACATCGCCATGGCGCATCAGCTGTTGCAGCAGTTCGAAAAGACCCTGCGCGCGGAAGGGTACTCCCCATCGGAGGCGGCCCGGATTGTCACCTCGTTCAAGACGGCGGATACGTAACCGCCAAAACGCGCCGGCTAGGCCTTCATCCAGTCGCTCAACTCCCGATCGACAATTTCGGCGTCGCCGAGGTTCAACTCCAGCAGGCGCCTGAGGTGGGAAAAGGTGTCGATGTCCTCGCTAAGGAAGACGAAGCCGTAATGCCCTTCTTCCCGGTGGACGAGCCTCGCTTCGAACTGCATGTGAATGTCGCTGTTGACCAGCTTCGCATCGAGGAAACAGGTATGCCCCATTTCCCACTCCGGCATGTCGCGAACCAGCAGCAGAGCCCCCCGCATCGAGATGTCGAGCAGTTCGGCGGTATAGGTTCGGTCTCCGCACAGCACCTGTGACTGACACTGGAACGGAATCCGGTGGAACTTGCGTTTCTCCGTCGTCATTGTCCGTCCTTTTCTAAATCGGTTCAAAACGGATCGAAGCGAGAATTCCCCTCATCTCCTCGAGGTCGCGGCGCTCCCTGACCTTGTCGTTGTAGTAGAGGAAGACCCAGTATGGATGAGAGAAACCGATAATGCCAATGAAATGGTGTGCCTCGCCGAAGAGCGGATAGTCGGTGTCGATCTGGACGGCATATTTCAGCCCCGGAATTTCGATGTCGGCGAGCAGCATCCCGAAGGGCGAAAGGTCGTTCACGTCGGCATGTTCGCCGATGGCGTTCGCCGCCCACTCCGCTGAACGCCGGACCGCTTTTCTGTCCGGCGGGCCGGCGGTTTCGCTGAAGGGGGAGATGCTGACCATCAGGTAGGCCTCGGTCAGCTCGTTGTAGATGTAGAGGTTGTTGACCTGCATGTATCCGACCGCCTTCTGCCGCAGTTCCTCCGGATCGAAGTCTTCTCCCTTCTTTTTCTTGCCGTGGACCAGGTCGGCGTACATGGCGTCGATTGCCAGCTTCGGGGGCTCGGACGACACCTGCCAGCGGCTGCTCGGCAGGTCGTAATGGATGCTGGTGTTGCTCGGCAGCCTCTGGCTGTCGGCGGAAACCTGCAGCGGATACATCATCAGCAGCAGGAGGATTGACAGGGCCGGTCGCTTCATCGCAGATCTCCAAAAGGGAATGAATTCGGATCAATAACAGGTTATCAGGCCCGGGTGTGCGGTCAAGGTGTCGAGATTCTCGAAAGTTGCGTTCTCTCCCGGCTCCCTTATAGTGGAACTATGACTTCGACGCGCCTGCCCCTGCTGCTCTGGCTTCTGTTGCTGCCGCTGTTCCTCTCGGCGACGTCCTGCGCGCCGGCCGTCAAGGG
>JBFHOZ010000072.1:0-10913 GCA_041592975.1 Desulfuromonadales bacterium | reverse complement strand
CGGTAGCGCCCCTTCTGTGGCCGCTCGTAGCGGAACATCGGGCCGAAATAGTAGAGCTTCTGGACCGGATCGAGATTGTAGAGCTTGTGCTGGATGAGCGCGCGCATCACCGGCGCGGTCCCTTCGGGGCGCAGCGTCAGCGAATTGTCGCTGCGGTCGCTGAAGGTGTACATCTCCTTCTCGACGATGTCGGTCGTCTCGCCGATCGAACGGCAGAAGAGCTCGGTCTTTTCGACGACCGGGACGCGGATTTCGCTGAACCCGAAGCTCTTGAAGATGCGGTGGGCATTCGTCTCGATAAACTGCCAGGTCGCAACCGCGTCGGGCAGGATATCGTTCATCCCCTTGATGCCTGAAATGCTCAAAACGTTCCCTTTTTAAAAGTAATGAACGCCCCGCTTCAGGGCAGGGGCGTTCCGGTTCAGGGCAGGGGGGAAGCTTGTCAGATTTCGAGCAGGCTGTCAATCCGGTAAACGCCGACCGGAATTCTTTTCCCCTTCAGGGTCATCGGCTCCATCGGCGTCGCCAGAACTTTCCCCTTGACCTGCTTGTAGGTCGCCTCGGAGACGAGGACTTCTCCCGGCTTGGCCAGGCCCTGCAGGCGGGCGGCGACGTTGACGCAGTCGCCGATGACGGTGTATTCCATCCGCTCCTTCGAGCCGATGTTGCCGGCGATCACCGGGCCGGTGTTCAGCCCGATTCCCATCTCCAGGGTCGGCAGCCCCTGCCCGGATCTGATCTTGTTGAACTCCCTGACCTCTTTCTGCATGGCGATGGCGCAGCGGACCGAGTGCAGGGCGTCCTCGTTGCCGGGGAACGGCACGCCGAAAAGCGCCATCACCGAATCGCCCATCAGCTTGTCGACGACTCCGTCATGCCGGTTGACGACAGCGATCATCCGGGTGAAGTAGTCATTCAGGAGCTCGACGACCTGTCTCGGCGGGAGCCGCTCCGCCAGCGAGGTGAACCGGCGGATGTCGGAGAAGAGGATGGTGATGACCATCTCCTCGCCGCCGAGCTTGATTTCATCCTTGCGCTTGAGCAGCCGGTCGACCAGCTGCTTGCTGACGTAGCGCTCGAAGGTCTGCTTGATGAACTCCTTCTCGCGCAGGTTCACGGTCATGTCGTTGAAGGCCTGGGTGAGCACGCCGATCTCGTCGCGACGATAAACCTCGATGCTCTGGTCGAGATTGCCGGCGCCGACCGCGCGGACACCGCGGAGCAGGTCGTGGACCGGCCGGACCGAGACTCCGGCCAGGGCGTAGGCGATGACGGTGCCGATGACCAGCGCCACCCCGGTGAGGATCGCCAGGCGATAGCGCATCGCCATGATCTCCCGGTTGACCGGATCGTCCGAAAGTCCGAGGTGGATGGCACCGAGACGGACCGGGGTGTCGGCCAGGGTGAAGATCGGCACCTGCAGATCGTAGATGGCGTCCTCGCCGCGCCCGACCCGCTTGACCTGGAAGTCTTTCTGGCTGTCGACGAGCTCGGTCTGGGCCGGCAGCTGGTAGGTGCCGCCGACGCTGGCGACATCGCTGGCCGCCCTGATTTTCAGCTCGTTGTCGACGATCATCGCGTAGCGGATGCCGGGGGAGCGGGTGGCGTTGGTGATCGCCGAGAAGAGGTAGAGATCGTCGCCGGTCAGCAGCGGGTCCTCGGCGTTGAAGGCGACGCCGCGGGCGATACCGAGCCCCTTTTCGATGTTCTCGCGGATCAGCGATTCGCGAAAATTCTGTTCGAGAATGAAGATCACGCCGAGCATCAGCAGGCCGCTGAAGATCGCCATGGTCAGGGCGAACTTGAAGCGGAGGCTGGAGAAGAACCCTATTGTCGGGAGTTTGGCGCCGTGTGGTTTTTTAGCCACCCTGGAACTCCTTGATCTTTTCCAGTTTGCGTTTCGCCTTTTCGATGTTCATCCGCGCCTTGTCGTGCCCGGGGGAGAGCATCAGAACCTGCTCCCAGGCGGCGACCGCCTCGGCGTACTTCCCTCGGGTATACAGTTCGATGCCGCGCAGGTAAAGTTTCTCCTCGTCGCCCGACTGCGCTCCGGCCAGCCGGATTTTTTCGAGGCGCTGCAGGGCGGCCTTCGCTTCGGCGTTGTACGGATCGAGGGCCAGCACCCTGTTGAAGTTGCTTTCGGCGCCGGAGAAATCCCCCCGGTCGAGGTTGCCGCTGCCCGCAGCGATCAGTTGCGCGATGGTCGAATCGAGCTGGCGGCGCCCCTTTTCGAGACCGTCGAGGGCCTCCTTGTTGGCCGGGTCGAGGTCGAGCGCCTGACGATAGCTTGAGAGGGCCTCCTGGTACTTGCCGTTGAGCATGTGACGGCGCGCTTCGTTCAGGGCGGCGGCGATCGACGCCGAAACCTCGGACTCGAGGGCCGTCAGCTCCTCCCGCGCCGCGTGCTGGGGGTTGAAATCGAGGATGCGCCGGTAGAGGGTCCTGGCCGAGGCGTAGTCCTTGCCGCCGCGGGCCTTGCGGGCGGCAGCGAGCAGCGCGTCGATCTTGCTGTTGCGCGCCTGGTCGATGGCTGCCAGTTCACGCCTGATCTCCGGCGTGTCGCGCAGTTCGAGGGCGTTGCGAAAGTGGGTTTTCGCCTGGTCGAGCCGTCCGGCGCTCCGGGCCCTGCGTCCCCACTGGATCTCCTGGGAGATCATCGAGCCGATGAGCGATTCGAGCCGGCCGAGACCGTCCCTGGCTTCGGGGAGGTCGGGCGAAAGCGCGAGGGCGCCGTTGAAAAATGCCCGGGCATCCTTGATCCTTCCCTCGTCGAGCGCCCGGTTTCCGGCGGCAACCGATTCCAGCGCCTTGCTCCGCTGCAGCTGGCCGATCCGGCTGATCCCCTCCTGCGCCTTCCGGTTGTCGGGGTCGAGCTCGATGACTTTTCTGAACTGGGCCCGGGCGGCGATGAATTCGTTCTGGTCGAGCAGGGCGTGGCCGTTGTCGATCAGCTGACCGATCTCCCGCTGCAGGGCAGACAGCGCGTCCCGACGCAGGGTTTTCCCCTCCGGGCTTTCCGGCTGCATGTCGAGGCCGCGATTGGCGTGGGTGACGGCGGCGAGGAAATCGTTCCGCTGCAGGGCCCGCCGCGCTTCGGCAAAGGCGCCGGAGGCATCGGAGTCCATCCGCTCCAGGGTTTTCCGCTTGTAGGCCGTGGCGCGGTGCTCGTCCGGTCGGATGTCGAGGACGGCGTTGAAGGTCTCCAGCGCCCCGTTGTAGTCGCCGTTCAGGAACCGGTCGCGGCCCGTTTCGAACAGCGTATCGACCGCCCCGTTCTCGGCGTTCGTCAGGTTGACGACGGCCCGGGTGTTGGCGGGGTCCCGGGCAAGGACCTTCAGGTAGACGTCCCGCGCTTCCTTATACGCTTTTTTCTGCAGGTAGATGTTTCCGGCCATCAGCAGGTCCTTGAGGCGCGGATTCGGTCCGTCGAGCAGCGGCTCGATCGCCTCCAGGGCCAGGTCGAGCCGGTTGGCCTGGGACAGCTGCAGGGCACAGTTGTAGAGCATCGCCCGGGTGCTGTTGCCGAGGTCTTCCGGGGCGTTCGGATAGGCCAGCCGGAGCTTTACGACCGCCGATGCGATGTCGCCGGCGCTGTAGTCGAGCGAGCCGAGGTAGTAGAGGACCAGCGGGCTGTCCGGGGTCAGCTCGTATGCCTTGAGAAAGGACTGCCGGGCGGCGGCATTCTCCTCCCTGCCGAGCTGCTGCAGCGCCTGGTTGAAGTAGAGCGCGTAGAGATATTCCCGGGCCGACTGGTCGTCCGGGTACTGCTTGAGGTAGTCGGCGATGTACCTCTGCGCGTCCTCGATGCGCCCGGTCCGGGCGGCGATGTCCCCCAGCAGGCGGTAGACCTCGACGCGCGAAGGATCGAGGCGCAGGACCTTGCGGAAGATCTCCTCGGCCTGGCGCAGGTCGTCGTTCTCGAGGTACGTGAGCCCGACATTGTAATAGGCGTTGATCAGCGGGAAGACGTCGGGAGCGTCGAGGGCGCCGAGCGCCTCGGCCTGCTCGAGGTAGAGCATGGCGCTGTCCGGATCGCCCAGCTTGGAGAAGGCCAGCCCCATGTTGTACTGCATCTCGATCGAGTCGGTGTAGGCCGGGTAGGCGATGCGCAGCTCCTTCAGCCCCTCCTCGATGCGCTCCTCGCGGATCAGGGCGATGCCGAGGAAATAATGCAGCGTCGGGTTGTCCGGATCTATTTCCAGCGACAGGCGGTAGCGTTCGATCATCGAATTGTCCCCGGCCGATTCCGCCCCGTGAGCGGGTGGATGCGCCAGTCCCCAGAGGATGACGGCGGCAGCGAGGATAATGCGGATGGAAGGCTTCACGCGTCTATGTCTCCGTTTTCGCCGACGGCTCGGATGGTGTTGCGCACCTTCTTGCCGTTGAACATCGCCTGGTCGGCCATGTCGATCAGGTCGAACTTGTTCTTGGTGTGGTCGGGGTAGGTGGCGTAACCGATGGTCGCCGTGACCTTGACGTTATGCCCCTCTTCCTGCAGGTAGGTCGCCGCCTCGATCGCCGCACGCATCCTCTCCGCGGCGATCTTCGCCCCCTCGGTGTCGGTCTCGACCAGCAGGCCGGTGAATTCGTCGCCGCCGTAGCGGAAGAGGGTGTCGACCTCGCGCACGGTCTTGCGCAGCACCTTGGCAATCTCCGTCAGGGTCTTGCTGCCGGCGAGGTGGCCGAAGGTGTCGTTGATCTGCTTGAAATGGTCGAGGTCGATAAAGATGACCGAGAACTGCAGGCCGTAGCGCGAGGCCCTGCTGATTTCCTTTTCCAGGGCCATGTGCAGGTAGCGGTGGTTGAACAGCCCGGTCAGGTCGTCGGTATAGATCATCTCCCGGGCCCCGAGGAAGCGGAACGCGTTTTCGAAGCCGAGGCCGATCTGTTCGGCGAGGAACACCAGGTTTTCGTTGCGCGCGGCGGCGGAGAAAGAGCCCCCGGCCGGGTTGCAGACGATGATCGCTCCCTTGCGGTCCCCCTGGCAGGTGAGCGGAAGGGTCCCGACGGTGTTGACCCCCCCCGGCCAGCCCGGTGAAGGGGTGACCTCCTCGCCGGCGAGGAACTTGAGACCGCTTTTCTGGGTGATCTTCGTGTAGAGGGACTGGGCGAGGGCGAGCCCCTCGTCTTCCGTCAGGCCGACGCACCCCCTCAGTTCCGGAACGCGATGTTCGTCGTGAAGAAAAGCGACGCCCCGGCCACCGCCGAGCTCGTGCAGGATCGAATTGACCGCCTGCGGCATGTGCCGGTCGAGGTCGATCAGGGAGGCGAGATTCTGGCCGCGCTGGAACAGCTGGATCTGCGACTTGAGCGAGCTGTTTTCGTTCAGCAGGCGCCGCTGTTCGACGCAGGTATGGATCAGGTGGCGCAGTTCGTCCGGGTTGAACGGCTTGGTGATGTAATCGCGGGCGCCGCTCTTGAGCGCCTGGATGGCGCTCTCGGTGGTCGCATGTCCGGTGACCATGATGACGTCGGGCGGGTTGTCGAGGCTGCGGCTGACCCTGAGCACCTCGAGACCGTCGGCTCCGGGCATGATCATATCGGTCATGACGACGTCGATGCCACCCTGGCGAATCCTCTCGATCGCTTTTTCCCCCGAAGGCGCTGTTTCGATGCTGTATTCCGGTGATTCCAGCAGCTCGGAATAGAGGCGGAGAAAAAACTGCTCGTCGTCAACGACCAGGATTGTTGCTTGTGTCATGATTGCCCCTCATGAAAGATGCATTTCAAACGTGTTTAAACTAGCAGAGCACTCCTTTTCATGTCAACGAAAAAGCCCCTTTTTCCAGTGTGTTATGGACCAGCCATCGCCGGAGGTGTGCATGCGGAAGGTGCCGTCCCGGTCGGTTCTCAGCAACGTGACGGACGCCTTTTCGAGGCTGTCCAGGACTGAACTGCTCGGCAGGTTGTACCGGTTGCCGGCACCGACGGAGCAGAAAGCGAACTGCGGACGGTGCTTCGCCAGCAGCGTCGCCGGGTCGGAACGGGCGCTGCCGTGATGGGGGAGCTTGATCAGGGTGACCGGCCCCGGGGCGGCCGCGGCCGCAAGTTCGGCGATCCCCTCCTTCTCGAGATCGCCGGTCAGCAGCAGGCCGTCACCGCCGAGACGGGCATAGAGGACGAGCGAGTGATCGTTCAGGCGCGTCGAGGCGTTGCCGGGAACAAAGATCTGCAGCTGAACGCCGCCGGCATCGACGGCGTGCCAGCCGGCCGGAAAGGTCCTGACCGGGATCCCGTTCGCCCGGATCGGGGTGAGCAGGTCCGGATGGATGTCCGCTTCCCCGGAAGCACTCCAGAAGGCGTCGACAGGGAAATGCTCGAGGATGTATGCCAGCCCCTTGCGGTGGTCGGGGTGGTCGTGGCTGAGGATGACGGCGCGGAGCCGGCGGATGCCGAGGCGACCCAGGGCCGGGGCGACCAGCCGCTCTCCGGTGTCGAAGCTCTCGCCGTAAAGCCCGCCGCCGTCGATCAGGTAGGCGCTGCCGTCAGCCGTCTGCAGCAGGGTGGCGTCCCCCTGGCCGACGTCGAGGGCGGTGACCGTGAGGCCGGCGTCGTTGCGGGAGACGACGCCGGCCAGGCAGAGAGCCAGGGACGCCGCCAGGCCGGCAAGGGCCAGCCTCTTCATGGGGATGTTCCGATAGAGGCAGGCGATGGCGACCAGAAGGCCGGTGGCGAACAGGGCCGTGGGCGGGAGGAAAATCGTCCTGGCGCGGAGCGGCGCGTAGGTGATGAGCGCCTCCACCAGGTCGATGAACGGCATCAGGATCGATCCCGAGACCTTGAAGATATACGCCGCAGCGGGGGGGCTGGCGAGGGTTGTCATGGTCCCGAGCAGTGACAGCGGGACGAGGACGAAGCCGACCAGCGGAACGGCCAGCAGGTTGAGCAGCGGGCTGGCCGGAGCGAGGATGTGGAAGTGCATCAGGACGAACGGCAGGGTCGCCAGGGACGCCGACAGGGTGATGGCAACCAGCGAGAGCGGGTACCTGAGCGCCTTCGGCAGCGCGTCCCGTGCCGGCTGCCACAAAGGCAGGAACAGGATGATGCCGCCGGTGCCGGCGACGGAGAGCTGGAAGGAGGGTTCGAACAGGGCCAGCGGATCGAACAGCAGGATCAGCAGCGCGGCGGCGGTCAACAGGTCGACCGGCCGCGCCTTGCGCGATGCGACGCAGAGGAGGGCCGCGGCGGAAATCATCGCCAGGGAGCGCTGCGCGGAGATCGCCGAGCCGGTCAGGATCATGTAGCCGAACAGCGGGGGGAGCAGCAGGAGAGGGAGGATCCTCCGGGCCGGGATGCCGGTTCTTTCGGCGAGCGTCCGGAGGTACAGGGGGCGGAGGATGACGTAGAGCATGGCGGCGACCAGCCCGAGATGAAGGCCGGAAATCGCGAAGAGGTGGGCGATGCCGCTCCCGGCCAGAAGTTTCCTCTGTCCGTCCGGGAGGGCGCCGCGGTCGCCGATGGCGAGGGCATTGGCCAGGGGGGCTGCGTCCTCGGGCAGGGACCGGTTGACCAGGTCCCTGATGGTGCCGCGCCAAAAGCGTATCCGCTCAACGGCACTCATTGACCGGCCGTCCTGCAGCACGGCGATGTGCGACGCCTTCCTGCAGTATCCGCTGGCGACGATGTTGCGTCGCTGCAGGTAGCGGCGGTAATCGAAGGCGCCTGGGGTCGAAAAGGTCCCCGGCTCCTTGAGGCGCGTCAGCAGGCGGACCGTCGTTCCCGGCCGCAGCGGGTCGTCATGGTCTTCGATGAAAATCCTGGCCTTGCCGTTCAAAGCCCGTCCGCGATCCGCATCGATGACGCGAACCGACTCGAGGTCGAGCGAAGACGCACCCTCCGGTCGGCCGGTGATGGAAACGACGCGCCCCTCGATCACCACTCTGCGGTCCGCGACAGATTCGAGAACCGCCCTGTCCGTCCGGTCGGGGGCAGTTGCCAGATGGTACTGGTTGAAGCCGATGGCGAACAGGAGCAGAAAGAGGAGGGGGGACGCCGCTTTTTTCCCTTTGAAGAACCAGGCGCCGGCGGCGAGCAGGAACGGGACGATCCGGTACAGGAGGTTGTCGTCCAGGTAGGGCGCCATCGCCAGCCCGGCAATATATACGAATGTCCCCCCCGCCAGGTGCATCGCCGCTCAGCTCACCGTCTTGCTCCGATGGCAGCCAGCAGTCTCAGGACATCGTCCAGCTGGTCGGACGTCGGTGCCGTTTTGCCGGCCAGCCCGGTCAGCCGCATGAGGTCGGCGGCCGTCGACGCCTTCGGCTGCAGCCGGAACCGGTCGAAGCCGGAGCGGGACGGAAGATCGACATCGATCTGGTTCACCCCCGCGTCAAGATAGAACGTCCCGGCGTCGATTTCGGCAAAATAAGCCCGGGGCGTAACGGAGAAATAATGCCTGCCGTTGATCAGGCCGCTGACCGGCTCCCGGGCGTAGAGAAATAGCGACAACCGGTAAAATCCGGCCCGGTCGACCTCGAAGAGGTGGCTGTAATGGGCCGTGTTCATGCCCGCATTGACCCATTCCCCCTGAACCGGACCGTAGAACCGGTCACCGCTCAGCGTGGCGTCAGGCGGTGTCGGAGCGATTTCGGCCTCGATTTCCAGGGCTCCTCTTCCGGGAGGGAGAAAAGGCTCGAGGTTCAGCAGTCGGCTGACGACAACGGCCAGGTCGGCAGTCGTCAGCCGGCTCTCGGGCGACCAGCCTCCCAGCGGCTCGACGGCCGGGGCCGGCGGCGCGACGAGCAGCAGGTAATCGACTCCGCCCCGGGCCGGGATCGACAGGGTCGCCGACTGCATTCCGGCGGTGAGATCAGCGGCTCCGAAGGAGACCTCCGAGAAGTCCCTTTCGCCGTCCGCGGAAAACTCCTGTTCGCCGATGCGGAACCGGTAGCCTTCCATCGTCAATCCGACCCTGATTTCGTAGGTGCCGGAGATCGGCAGGAGAAATTTCAGCTCGGCATCGATGTCCCCGGACGGGGCGCGTTGCCAGACCTTGCCGCTGAAAGGACCGAAGGTGGTGATCTCCTTCGGTGCCAGCGGTGCCCCGGCGCCGGGAACATAGATATCCTCGATTTCGAAGCGCCAGACGCGCCGTCCCCGGAGGATGGCGAGGTAGTCCTCCACCTCCGGCTTGTCCGGCAGGCCGAACGTCCAGCCGAGGCTGTCGACCAGGCCGACGATCAGGTCGGCCTGGGTGGGTGCGGTCCTGCCTGGCCGGTCTTCGCCGAAAGCGAGAGCTGGCAGCAGCAGGAGCAGGAGCAGGGCGGGAACAAGAGTGCGCATCGTGTTTCGGCATCCGTTACAGGGAGTTTCGCGAACAGAAGGTTACCATAGCAGCGGACATCCGCAAAACGGAAATGAACCGGCTAAATCGCGGCGTTGTCGCCATATTGCCAAAAAAACCCTTTTTTATGTGCTGTCCGGCTTGCGGCGCAGAGAATCGAGGGGAGAGCCGATTGTCGGATTATTTGAATTGATAAATATGATTTCACGGCAAAATTGGCTCGGAAAACTGCGATGCGCCCGTATTCCTGACGTTTATTGCCGCAGCATGGACGGCCGGGGGGAGGCATAAACCTTGGCTTGGCATAATTAATGTATATTAAGATAGCCATCGAAGACGGTAATGGCAGATCATTTAACTGTACCGTTTTTATTAAGTTTTTACCAATAGGCAAGGTTTTTTCTCTAGCGTTTCTGTCGGAAAATGACAGGTGCACCAATTTCGTTCAATTTCGATTGCTCAGGAGGTTCCATGCGAAAACTGAAAATGCTGTCTCTGGTGTTGATTCTGGCCCTGATCCCGGTCTCCCTGCCGGCGTTCGACCTCAGCCAGCTGCGGCTCAACGGCTTCGTGTCCCAGGGGTACATGAAAACCGAGGACAACAACTGGCTGGCGACCGACTCGGTCGACGGCACCACCCAGATCCTCGAAGTCGGGCTGACCGTCAACGTGCCGGTCAGCGACAAGCTGCGCGTCGGCATGCAGTTCCTCTCCCGCGATCTCGGCGAGGAGGGGAACAACGACGTCCGCCTCGACTGGGCCTTCGGCGACTACCGATTCGACGATGCCCTCGGCGTCCGCCTCGGCAAGGTCAAGATGCCGATCGGTCTCTACAACGAGGGGCGCGATTCCGACTTCCTGCGCAACATGGCCTTCCTGCCTCAGTCGGTCTACGACGAGACCCGGCGCAACCTGCTGGTGGCCTCCCAGGGGGGACAGGTCTACGGCAACATCTCCCTCGGCGCCGCCGGCGACCTCGACTACGCCGCCTACGGCGGGCAGATCAACTTCCCGGACGATTCGCCGACCCTGCAGGCGTTCCTCGGCTTCGCCCAGATGGCGGAGTCGCTGTTCAGGCCGCTTCCCAATACGCATCTGCTGACGGACATTTCAGCCGACAATGAATACGTCTATGGCGGCCGCCTGATGTACAACACGGCCATTGACGGTCTGCGTTTCGGAGTGTCGGCGTTTGAAGGGAAAGCCGATTTCCCCGTTGCCGGCTTCGACCCGACGGGCAGCCCCGTCTCCCACAACCTCAGGGTGCGCCTGGAGCAGATGTATGTCGGGTCGTTCGAATATTCGACCCCGACCTTCACCCTGGCAGCCGAATACATCCAGTTCGAGCAGCCGGCGGAATACGACGGTGTTCAGGTCGCACCAGCCCTTCCCGATGCCGGCGATTCCGGGGGGTACTACGTGATGCTCGGCATCCCGATGCCGGGGCAGGAGAACCTCGTGTTCAGCCTGCTTTACGATGCCTACTACCGCGATCTCGACGACAAGGACGGTACCGACCAGGCGGCGATGATGGCGATGATGGGCGTGCCGATGCCGGATTACTACTTTTACCGCGAGGATTTCGGCGTCGGATTCCGTCTCGATATCAGCGACAACTGGCTGGTCAAGG
>JBFHOZ010000071.1:0-11113 GCA_041592975.1 Desulfuromonadales bacterium | reverse complement strand
CCGGTTTAAACCTGTCTAACCATAACTCTGAGCTTGCAATATAAATCAGTCCCCTTTTTAGTCGAGATTTCCCTTCAGCTCGCGGATGCCTCATAAATTAACGAGTCTTTTAGACCGGGGCTACCCCTTCTTCATTCCCGATTTGCCGTCAATGCCTTGGTCATTTGAGAAACTTCCGGTGGAGTTAATCGTCTAAATCGTAGGTTGGCATTTTGCTTTTCGCCATCTATCTGCAAGGTGAATCGCCCCTAGTTTTGTAGACACTCCTGAGCTATAACAATAGCATCTTCAGGAGGTCACCGATGAGCAGCAGACGTTACACCGATGAATTCAAAATCGAAGCCGTAAAGCAAGTCACCGAACGCGGCTATTCCCAGCGAGAAGTTGCAGCGCGTTTGGGCGTCACCAGCGCAAGTTTAAGCGCCTGGGTCAAAAAGTTCGGGCCCGGTAAAAAGCACGCCGCTCAGGTCGATGATCAGCAAGCCGAGATCAGACGACTTAAGGCCGAGTTGAAACGAGTCACTGAGGAACGTGACATCTTAAAAAAGGCCACCGCGTACTTCGCCAAAGAGTCCCAGTGAGGTACGCCTTTATCCGGGCGCATCAACAGCAATATTCCATTCAAATTCTTTGCCGCACCATGCGGGTCAACCGCAGCGGCTACTATGCCTGGATCAAACAACCGAAATCGCCCCGGCAACGGGAGGATGATCGGCTAACGGGACTCATCAAACAGTCATGGCTTGAGAGCGGTTGTTTGTATGGATACCGCAAGGTCCATGCTGACTTGCGCTATCTCGGCGAAACTTGTGGTCACAACCGCGTGGCCCGATTGATGAGGCTGGCGGGCCTCGAGGCCCAAGTTGGCTACAGGAAGCCACGCCACAGGGGCGGCAAAGTTTCGATCCTTGCCGACAACCATCTCCAGCAGGATTTTGACGCCCAGCACCCGAACGAGGTCTGGGTTACCGATATCACCTACATTCGCACATACGAAGGCTGGCTTTACCTGGCCGTTGTTATTGATCTGTTCTCCCGTCAGGTTGTTGGCTGGTCGATGCAGCCGAAGATCCACACCGACCTGGTTCTAAAAGCTCTGCTGATGGCAGTGTGGCGGCGCAAACCGAAGAACGAGGTGCTGGTTCATTCCGATCAGGGCACCCAGTACACCAGCAGCAACTGGCAGAACTTTTTAAAAGAGCACAATCTTGTTTGTAGCATGAGCCGTCGCGGAAACTGCTACGACAATGCCGTAGCCGAAAGCTTCTTCCAGCTACTGAAGCGCGAACGGATCAAGCGCAAAACCTACAAAGACCGGGAAGCAGCTCGATTGGATATCTTTGATTACATCGAAATGTTCTACAATCCGATTCGCCGACATGGCTATAATGACAAACTGTCTCCGATCGAGTTTGAGAAGCAGTATTTCAACAAGCTTGCGAGTGTCTAGCAAAGCGGGGTCGATTCACTTCGGGTCGAAAAAAAGCTATTGGCAATTATTGCATCATTGAACAAATAAAGCCTAACCACACAATCAAGGCGGACGAAAATTAGCTAGGCGATTTTCTGAGGTGAAAATTGGGGACATACTTGAATCCAAAAGTTATGTTTTGTGCCCCTGAAAAAGAAACACTCCAATTAGTTGTTTCCAGAATTCGCTTTTTAAAGGTGGGTACATGAAGACTGCTGCTATGCTGCTGTTGATTCTCATGACATCAACAGGCGCTATTGCAAGTGAGGCCAGCAAACAGCTTGGCTTGACCTGTGATGATTTCAGCTGGTCTGATGTCGAAATTATGGTTGCGCCATATTTGGACGACACGATAATGACTGCGCTGGTCATGCAGGGCCAGAGCTCTGAATACAACGTTTCCGAAGCCGCATCCATGGCAATGAGCGACTCACTGCCAGACGTTATAAGCAGGATATTGAAATCTTTAATTGAAGCCAAATGCCGGTAGCAACAGAAGAAAAGAGGACAGTCCCCTTTTCTTCTTTAAACCATTCATTTATTTGACAATGTGTCCCGAGATCGGCAAAACGATGAAAACATTGGTGCTCAACGGAAGTTCTCGGCGAAACGGAACCGTCGCCTCGCTTCTCGAGTCGGTAACGGAAGCACTGGCGAGCGGGCATGACGTCGAGTGGGTGGATGTCTGTCAACTCAACATGAAATTCTGTAACGCCTGCATGGCCTGCCGGAAGGAGGGGAAATGCACCCTGCCTGAAGATGATGCGCATAGAATCGGCGAGAAGATCCGGGATGCGGATGCCCTGGTTGTTGGCACACCGACACACTGGGGGAACATGTGCGCACCGCTGAAACTCCTGTTTGACCGCAACGTGCCGGTCTTTATGGGAGAATCCCCCAGGGGCATGCCCGAACCAAGGCAGAAAGGAAAGCCTGCCGTGATCGTGACGGCGTGCACGACACCGTGGCCTTGGAATTTCATCTTGCCCGAGAGCAGGGGCGCCATCAGGGCGGTCAGGGAGGTTCTGCACTACGGAGGGTACAAGATCGTCGGCACGATCACGAAGCCGGGAACAAAAAAATCCAGGGAGATTCAACCCTCGCTGAGGGAAAAGGCACGGCGTCTGGGAAGAAATCTTTTTTGAAGAACATTCGGACAGGGTAAATTGACCGGGCGAAAAGCAGGGGGCTGTCCCCTTTATTGCGCAAAAAACAGCGGCACAAGACTTAAATTTATAATCAGCATTATGTCCCCAGTATTATGAAAGCAGTTCATACGATGCGCTTGATTTTGAGTCTGATATTGCTCACCTCTACACTGTCTGCGTGCGCGAATGTCTCCCGTTTTGAAAAAAGTTCTCTTGTCGCATTTGGCGAATTGCTCGAAAACTCTCATCAGCCCCTGTACTACCTGATAAGAATAGACAGCAAAAAGTCGGTCGATGAACGCACCATGGCCGCGCTCGTGAAATTAGCGCCGGACAGCCCTCCTGTTCCAATCGATGCGTTGCGCCCCGAATTCGTTGCCGGCTACTTATCTCCTTTTACTCCGCCGCCACAATGGCCAGACGCCTGGAAGCAAAAAGCACAAGAGGATGAAGTCTATGCAGGGAGCGGATTCCATATCGGCTTCAAAGATGGGACGCTCACGTATTTTGGCATCTGTTCCCATTGTGCGGGAGGAAGAGAGTATCCGGTTGTCGGAACACCGGACGGCCAAAACTTTTATCCGCTGCCCCTGACAGAAGAGCAAGTTATCGAGATCTTTGGCTCACCGGATCGCGTCTACAAGGTTAATGAAGTGCGTTATTAATATGATATTTAACGCACAAGTTGACCAGGGGTCGATGTCGGGATATCTTTCCGCTCACGTTGTCTCTCCCACCTGACCAGAAAGGCCACTCATGTCCAACAACACAAACCGCGCGCTCGACAGAATCATGTACCTGCTGCCGATCACCATCATCGCCGCATTCTTCATCCACACCTGGTGGACGAACGCCGCGCCGACGAAAGCGGCGGTCGGGCTGACGCTCGCCGCGATCGTCCTGGTCGCCACCTTCGGTTCGCTGTACACGCGGGAGATCGGCGCCAGGGGGTTCTGGATCGTCAAAAGGGAGGAGCGGCCGAAACTGTTCTGGGCGGAGTTCGTCGGCCAGCTGCTGCTCGCCCTCTTCATCCTGGTCTACGTGTTCCTGTAACCTGGGCGCACCCGGCGAGAGGACGGATTTCGGAACGACGCCGCGGTCACTTTCCTGTATCCGCCGTCAACGTCAAAAGGCAGCCTGCTGGCTGCCTTTCTTGCGGACGGGAGACGGTTACGTCTGCTACGGGTTAGTGTACCTTGCGTTCCTTCCTGCCTTCCTTCCCTTCGATCAACACCTTGCGGCTGGTTGAAGCCTTGCGCTCGATCGGCATGGTGACCTCGAGCACGCCGTCCTCGCAGACCGCGTGGACCTTGTCGGTGTTGACGCCGTCCGGCAGCATGATCCTCCGGACGAAGGAGCCGTATCGGGACTCCCTGAGCAGGTAATCCCGCTCTTCCTTCTCTGTCGTTTCCTTGCGTTCACCCTTGATGCTCAGGACGTTCTCCTCGATGCTGATGTCGAGGTCGTCCCGGGTGACGCCGGGGAGCTCGGCCTGCAGGTGAAAGACATTGTCCTTGATGTACGTGTTGACCGCCGGCGACAGCGTGGTGATGGCCGTGCCGGTTTCGGTCAAGGCGCCACCGAATGTCTCACGCAACAGGCTGTCGAACTCCCGCTGCAATGACCCGAAATCCCTGAAGGGATCCCAGCGAATCGGTAGCATATCCGACACCTCCTCTCTTTGTTCGGTTCCCGCCTCCCGCATGAGGCATTTCCAATAGAATTATCGGCCAAACGGCCGGGATGTCAAGGCCTCAACTGGTTGTTTTTCGACTATTTTACAACAACTTAGGCATTGCCGACAATATTTTCCCGGGACGGCGGGACTGGTCGGGAATAACGGCCGGAAATCGTCGGGTACTTCGGCAGTTTACCGGCAAATATTCTTGACATATTTGATAGACTTAATTACTAATGAAAGGAGCGAATCAGTGGAGGAAAAAAGATGAAATTATCGACCAAAAGCCGCTACGGACTGCGCGCGCTTTTCGACATGGCCTATCATTCCGGGACCCTGCCGGCGCAGATCAAGGATATCTCCCGGCGGCAGCAGATCTCGCCCCGCTACCTCGAGCAGATCTTCCAGGATCTGAAGAGCGCCGGCCTGCTGAAGAGCAAGCGCGGCCCGCAGGGGGGGTACACCCTCACCCGCAAGCCGGCGGAAATCACCGTGCTCGACGTCGTCCGCGCCACCGAGGGGAAGCTCTCCCTGGTCGACTGCGACAAGAACGAGGAGGGGTGCGCCTTCGACAGCCAGTGCGTCACCCAGAAGGTCTGGCAGGAGGCCGGCAACCGCCTCAACGACTACTTCGCCGAGGTGACCCTCGACGATCTCTGCCGCGACGCCCGGGAGATGGGGATCGAGAAGGAGCTGGATCACCGGTTCATGTACTTCATCTAAAGGGTGATTTATCTTCACTCTTTATCCAAGACAAAATTCTGGATGCCCGTGCTCAAAGAGAAATACCAAAAACTCAAAGACATCCTCGCCGCAATGGATTCGGTCGTCGTCGCCTTCTCCGGCGGGGTCGATTCGACCTTCCTGCTGCGGGTCGCCCGCGACGTCCTCGGCAAGGAGAAGGTGCTGGCGCTGACGGCGACCTCGCCGACCTATCCGGAGTACGAGCTGGAGGAGAGCCGCGCGCTGGCGAAGGAGATGCAGGTCCGCCAGGTCGAGGTCGAGAGCGACGAACTGAAGATCCCCGGCTTTTCGCAGAACGAGCGCGACCGCTGCTATCACTGCAAGAAGGAGCTCTTCACCCTCTGCAGGCAGAAGGCGAAGGAGCTCGGCTACGGCTTCATCCTCGACGGCTCCAACCTCGACGACCTCGACGACATCCGCCCGGGGCGCCGGGCGATCGAGGAGCTCGAGGTCCGCTCGCCGCTGCTCGAGGCGGAACTGACCAAGAACGAGATCCGCCTGCTGAGCCGCGACCTCAACCTGCCGACCTGGCAGAAGCAGCCCTTCGCCTGCCTCTCCTCCCGCTTCCCCTTCGGCACCGAGATCACCCCGGAGCGGCTCGTGCAGGTCGGCCGCTGCGAGACCTTCCTCCGGCATCGCCGGGTGCACAACTACCGGGTCCGTTTCCACGGCGAGACCGCCCGGATCGAGGTCGCCCCCGACGAGATCGACAAATTTCTCGACGCCGACTTCCGCCGGGAGGTCGTCGCCGAATTCAAGGCGGCCGGGTTCACCTACGTCGCCCTCGACCTCGAGGGGTACCGCACCGGCAGCATGAACGAGGCTCACCCCTAGTCGACTGTTCGGGCTTCAGGCCCTTGCCGTAAACATCGTATGGAATTCGGCGCCGCATCGGCGTCCTGCAATCCGTATCCAGGGTGACAGCATGAAACGAAATGCCCAGCTGATCTCCGTCTGCTTCTGCGCCGGCCTCCTCGCCGCCCTCGTCAGCACCGCCTTCGCCTGGCTCTGCACCGCGTACGGCCTGACCGACCTCGCCGGGATCTCCCTCCGGGTCAGCCCGGAGATCGCTGCGCTCTACCCGCGGATGGTCCAGGGGGGGCTGTGGGGACTGCTCTTCGCCCTCACCGTCCTCCACCCCCGCAGCCGCAGGCAGTGGGTGCGCAAGGGGATGGTCGTCAGCCTCGCGCCGACCCTCTACCAGCTGTTCGTGGTCTTCCCCTACCAGACCCCCTACGGTTCCCTCGGCATCGAGCTCGGCCTGCTGACGCCGTTGTTCGTCTTCCTCTTCAACCTCGCCTGGGGGATCTTCACCGGCTTCTTCGCCCGTCTGCTCTGGGGAAAGTCGTGACCCGGTCCTTCCTCTGCCTGCTGACGCTCGCCCTCTTCCTGGCGCCGGCGGCAACCGCCGCCCCGTCGACCCTGGCAGGCACGGTGAGCCGGGTGTACGACGGCGACACCATCCGGGTCGAGCCGGTCGGCAAGGTCCGGATGCTCGGCATCGATGCCCCGGAGCGAGAGGAGTCCGAACGGGACGACCATTACCTCCGGCAGGGGATCGATCGGGAGAGGCTCCGGGCGGTCGCCCGGGAAGCCCGGCAGTTCACGGCCGCCGAAGCCCGGGGGAAAACGGTCCGCCTGGAAACCGACCACCAATCCCGGGACCGGCACGGCCGGCTCCTCGCCTACGTCTACCTGCCGGACGGCCGGCTGCTCAACGGCATGCTGCTCGACGAGGGGCTCGCCGCCGTCTACCGCAGGTTCGACTTCCGCCTGAAGGACGATTTTCTCCGCCGGGAGGAGTCCGCCCGGGCAAGAGGCGCCGGCCTCTGGCAACGGCAGGCCCCCTGACCCCCCTACCCTGTCCGCTGCCGGACGATCGATCGTTCGACTCGGCCAGCAGCCGGCAGCAGGGGAAGAGCCATCAGGATGTTTCAGCACAAACCCCGCCTTGAGCGGGGCTTTTCTGTTATAGTACCGACATGGGAAGAATCGTGACCGTCAACGACAGGATGCAGACCGGTTACAGCTACGAGCTGGTCGACCCGGCGGGGGAGAATTTCCATCCCGACTTCAAGCCCGAGCTGACCCCGAAGCAGATGCTGGAGCTCGGCGTCTTCGGCGGCAGGTACATGACCGACTGCCGCGGCGAGTTTCCGGCCGACTGGTTCGAGCACGCCCGGCTCTGTCCCGAGCGGCACGACCCGGACCTCAACTTCTTCGGCGTCAACGCCTCCAAACCGCTCTCTTACTGGCAGCAGAAAGACTGGATTTACCCCGAGGATCCGCGCGGCTGGTTCCAGTGGTACTGCCGCTACTACATGGGGCGCCGGAGCGTTGACGACGAACGGCAGATCAAGCGCTGGAAGGCAATGAAGCGGCACGTCGCCCAGTTGAAAAAACACTGCCAACCGGGCGATCTCGCCTGCCGCCGCAAGCAAAGGCAGGCACTGCTGCACTGGGCCTACGACGCGCGCAAGATCTGAGAGAGTACCGGTCGACATCCCCCGGGTACCCAATCTGACATAAACTGTTTAAATCATATATTTATTTCAATATTTTCGGTGAGGGAGCTCTTTCATTCCATGACAAGAAACCGGGGCATTCTTTCCCGCCGTGCGCTCCCTCCGAACGGTTGAAAACGGCGCCCCGATTGCTAGAATTGTAGTGCAAGGCACTCACTTCCCTCCCGCACAGCATCCTCCGCTTTACGTGTCTGCTGAGTTTTCCGCCATGAAAGTCCAGGCAATCACAAAAGGGAGGAAGACATGATGAAGAACAGGCGTTTGTTGAGAATCCCCATCCGCTTCCTTGTCGCGCCCCTGCTCACTCTGTTTCTGGCTCTACCCGGAAGTAACTCGTCAGGGGGTGGAGGAGAAGGAAACCTGAACTCTGATCTGTTCGGAAACTACCTGTTTCACCAGATCGGTATCGACGGCTCCGGGACGGTCTTCACATCCCAGGTCAGTATCACCGCGAACGGTGACGGTACCGGAAACTTTTCGGTTCTGCGCGATTCCTCCGGAGCGGCTGGTGCCAGCGGCACTTTCACCTACACGGTGTCCATGGACCACACGTTCACAGTCAACAACGGATCCGGAACCGACACCGGCGTCCTCTCGAATGACGCCTCGCTGATCCTTGTTGTGGACGCCGAAGTCACGGCCAACGACACGGACGGCGAGAGCATCGTCAGCATAGGGATACGCAAGGATTGCAGCTCGCCCCCCCTCCTCTCCGGCACCTACCGCCTCGGCCAGATCGGGGTCGATCACAGCGGCATACCTGACCTGATCGAATCCAAGCTGGTGGAGATCACCATCACCACTCCCGGCAACGGCAACTTCAACGTTCTCAAGGACTCGGGCGGCCCGGGCGGCTTTGGCGATTTCTCCTATTCGATCGGCGCCGACTGCACCATCGTTGTCAACAACGGCTCAGGTGACGACTTCGGCATCGTCTCCGCCGACGGCAGCCGCTTCGTGCTCGTGGACGCCGACCGGGGAGCTGTCGACAGTGACTTCGAAATCGCCCTGATCGTCGGCATCCAGCAGAACAACAATGTCGGCAACGGGCATTTTGTCGGCAATTACTGGCTCGGCCAGGCGGGAGTAGACAGTACCTTTCCGGCCAACCTCTATACCGCAAAGCTTCAGCAGAGTTCTGCCGGCAGCGGCAGCGCAACCACCGCCATCACGGCCCACTCCGAGATCTCGCCGCCCGGGCCGCCGACGGGGCTCACCTACACGGTCGACAGCAGCACCGGTATCATGACTCTTTCAGATGGGACAAAAACCGACGACGGGATGATCGACGCCGCCGGCGAGCTGACCTTTTCGGTCGATACCGACCCGGCCGACGGCACCATCCATTTCAATAGCGGTGTGCTCTACTAGGCAGGCCAATCTGGAAACGGGCATGAAGGAGGTCTGCTGTTACCTTTCTTATCACGCGATTCAGCGCATGAGATTTCGCAGCACGTAATTCAAAATCCCCCCATTCAGGTAATAGTGCACCTCGTTGGCGGTGTCGATCCGGCTGGTGACGGTCAGTTCGACGGAATTCCCGTCGCTTTTGTGAACGGTCAGCCTGATATCCTGCCCGGGACGCAGCGGCTCGTCCTGGCCATGCAGGTCGAAGGTCTCGCTGCCGTCGAGCTTCAGGCGGGTCCGGCTGTCGCCTTCCCTGAACTGCAGCGGCAGCACCCCCATGCCGATCAGGTTGGAGCGGTGTATCCGCTCGTAACTCTCGGCGATGACCGCCTTCACGCCGAGCAGCAGGGTCCCCTTGGCGGCCCAGTCGCGGCTCGAGCCGGTGCCGTACTCCTTGCCGGCGACGATCACCAGCGGCGTCTCGTCTTCCGCATACCTGCTGGCCGCATCGAAGATGCTCATCTCCTCGCCGCTCGGTATGTGCCGGGTGAAGCCCCCCTCGGTGCCGGGGACCATTTCGTTCCTGATGCGGATATTGGCGAATGTGCCGCGCACCATCACCTCGTGGTTGCCGCGCCGCGAGCCGTAGGAGTTGAAATCGAGCGGCTTGACGCCGTGCTCCTGCAGGTATTGGCCGGCCGGGCTGTCGGCCAGGATCGCCCCGGCCGGCGAGATGTGGTCGGTGGTGATCGAATCGCCGAGCAGGGCCAGGACCCGCGCGCCCTTGAAACCCTCGAGCCCCGGCTCCGGGTTTTCGCGCAGTTCGAAGAAGGTCGGTTCGCGCACGTAGGTCGATTCGGGATCCCAGGCGTAGGTTTTCCCCTCGGGAATTTCGAGCGTTTTCCAGGCGTCTTCGCCACTGAAGACGTCGGCATATTTATCCTGGAACATCTCGGCCGACACCATCTTGACCAGCTCGGCGATTTCGGCATCGGACGGCCAGATATCGGAAAGGTAGACATCGCTGCCGTCGCGGTCCCGGCCGATCGGCTCGGAGGAGAGGTCGATGCGGGTGGTGCCGGCCAGGCCGTAGGCGACCACCAGCGGCGGCGAGGCGAGCCAGTTGGCCTTGGTCTGCGAGTGCACCCTCCCCTCGAAGTTGCGGTTTCCCGAAAGAACCGAACAGACGGTCAGATCCCCGTCTTCGATGGCATCGGCGATCGGCCCGGTCAAAGGACCGGAGTTGCCGATGCAGGTGGTGCAGCCGTAGCCGACGATGTTGTAGCCGAGCTGGTCGAGGTACTCCTGCAACCCTGCTTTTTCAAGGTAGTCGGTTACGACCTTGGAGCCGGGCGCCAGCGACGTCTTGACCCACGGCTTCTGCTTCAGACCTTTCTCGACCGCCTTTTTGGCCAGCAGCCCGGCCCCCATCATGACGGCCGGATTCGAGGTGTTGGTGCAGGAGGTGATGGCGGAGATGACGACATCCCCCTGCCTGAGGCCGTAATCGGCGCCGGCCACCGGCACTTTCTTGTCGGCCTCACCCTCGGGGAAGGTTGCCTCGGTCGCGGTGCGCAGGTCGGTGAGATCGACCCGGTCCTGCGGCCGCTTCGGCCCGGCGAGGCTCGGCTTGACCGTCGACAGGTCGAGCTCGAGAACGTCGGTGTAGTCCGGATCCGGGGTGTCGTCTTCGCGCCACAACCCCTGCGCCTTCGCATAGGCCTCGACCAGGGGAACAACATCGTTGCGGCCGGTCAGTTTCAGGTAGTCGAGGGTCACCGTGTCGATCGGGAACCAGCCGCAGGTGGCGCCGTACTCCGGCGACATGTTGGCGATGGTCGCCCGGTCGGCCAGCGGCATCTGCGACAGGCCGGAACCGAAGAACTCGACGAACTTGCCGACCACGCCGAACTGGCGCAGCATCTGGGTGACGGTCAGCACCAGGTCGGTCGCCGTCACCCCCTCGTTCAGCTTCCCCTTCATGCGGAAACCGACCACCTCGGGGATGATCATCGAGATCGGCTGCCCGAGCATCGCCGCCTCGGCCTCGATGCCGCCGACCCCCCAACCAAGCACCGCCAGACCGTTGATCATGGTGGTGTGGCTGTCGGTGCCGACCAGGGTGTCGGGGTAGGCGATCCGGCGGCCGTTTTTCTCCTCGCTCCAGACGGTGCGCCCGAGGTACTCGAGGTTGACCTGG
>JBFHOZ010000070.1:0-11319 GCA_041592975.1 Desulfuromonadales bacterium | reverse complement strand
CTGGTCCAGCTGCTCCTCGAGCCAGTCGATGTGCATCTCCTCGTCCTTGAGGATGGTTTCGAGCAGCATCTTGGTGCCGTTGTCGCCGACCTCTTCGGCCAGCCTGATGGTTTCGTTGTACCCCTTGATGGCGTCGGCCTCGGCATCGCAGTCCTTGTTGTGCATCTCCTCGACTTTCTTGCCGATGGAGATCGGGCCGAGCTTGGTGACGATCGGCTGGCCTTCGAGGAAAAGAATCCGTTCGATCAGCGCTTCGGCATGCTTCATCTCCTGGATCGAACGCTCCTTGATCATCTGGTGCAGCGTACTATAACCCCAGTCCTCGCACATTTCGGCGTGAACGAAATACTGGTTGATGGCGCCGAGTTCCTCGGCCAGGCGGTCGTTGAGGGCCTTGATCAGCTTGTCGTTTCCTTTCATGGCGAGTCTCCTTTGTTATGAATCACAGATCATCTTCACACCCGGACGAATATATACGTTAACAGAGATTTTTCGCCATGCAATCGGAAGCAGGGTCCCGACGGATGCCCCGGATGGTCACCGGCGGTTCAGGCGCCAGTCGTATTCGAGAAAAAGGAGCCGGTATCCCCCCTGGCGGATTTTTTCCTGGTTCGCCGGGTCGGCGCTCAGCCATCCGGCGTGCCGGGCGAAGAACTCATCAAGTGACGTATACCCGCGCCACCCTCTGCGGAAATCCTCCTCGTACCAGTCGAAGATGCTCGAGACGTAAAGACGGTTGGTGGCGGCATCGAAATAGTTGCGGCTGCGGTCCATCAGGAAGCGGCGGGTGACATCCAGAAGTTGCCCGTCCAGGCGTTCGGCGACGAAGGCCTCATCGAGCAGGGCGGGGCAGCCGATCGAGGCGCAGTTGACGGCGAAATGGATCAACGGCTCGTCGTAGCGCCCGGAGCCGCGGATCATCTCGTGCTCGACCCAGTCGAGGTGCCTCTGGTCCCCGAGCAGGCTGAAAAACGCCTTCTTCCAGGGGGAGGTGAAAAGTGAGCCGGTGTCACGGATCGAGTCGATGCCGGGATAATGATCGAGAATCAGTTCGATGGTAAATCCGTTGTAGGCGTTGATCAGGAAGGCGAGTTGTTCATCGCGGCTCCAGCTGGCGAACTGCTGTTGTGGAACGGCGCTGAGAGTTGCCAGATAGTCCCGCAGTTGTCGACGATCCGCCAGGAAGCTGTCGTAGTCGACCACCGAGGCGGTGCCGTCGCTGACCCAGGTGACATGCTTCTGCAGCAACCCGCTCCAGGCTGCATGGCTGTGATCAAAATCAATTGCCCCGGCCGGACAGGCCAGGGCAATCAGGAGGATCAATGAGAGGCAGGGGTGCTTCATCGTCCATCAGCCCTTTCGGCGCCAGCGGTGGTACTTCTCCACCCAGTTTAACAGTTTCTCCGGGGCGTGCTCTTTCTTCCACTGGCCGGCGGCCATCTTGTTGGCCTCGGCCAGGGTCGGGTAGATGTGGATGGTGCCGAGAATCTTGTTCAGCCCGATACCGTTCTTCATCGCCAGGATGTATTCGGCGATGATGTCGGAGGCGTGGGTGCCGACGATGGTGACGCCGAGGATCCTGTCGCTGCCCGGTTTGGTCAGCACCTTGACCCAGCCGTGGTCCTCGGAGTCGGCGATCGCCCGGTCGAGGTCGTCGATACCGTATCTGGTGACCTCGTAGGCGATGTTCTGCTCCTTCGCCTCGGTTTCGTTGAGGCCGACCCGGGCGACCTCGGGATCGGTGTAGGTCGCCCAGGGGATGACCGAGTAGTCGACCTTGAATTTCCTGAAGGTCCCGAACAGGGCGTTGACGGCGGCGTACCAGGCCTGGTGGCCGGCGGTGTGGGTGAACTGGTAGGGGCCGGCGACGTCCCCGGCGCAGAGGATGTTCGGAAAGTTGGTGCGCAGAAACGGGTCGGTCTCGATGGTGCCGCGCGCGGCAACACGGACGCCCAGCTCCTCGAGCCCGAACCCGGTGACGTTGGGCTGGCGGCCGACGGCGACGAGGATTTCATCGAATGCGATCTCGACCCGCCGGCCGGCGTGCTCGCAGACCAGCTTTTTGTCGCCGCCGCTCACGACGACCTCTTCGGCCCGATGACCGGTCAGGACGGTGATCCCCTCTTTTTCGAACCGGTCCCTGATGTAATCGGCGGCGTCCGGGTCTTCCCGACCCATGATGCGCGGCGCCATTTCGATCTGGGTGACCCGGCTGCCGAGGCGGGCGAAGGCCTGGGTCAGCTCCGAGCCGATCGGGCCGCCGCCGAGGACGACCAGCCGCTCCGGCCGGGTGCGGATCTCCCAGATATTGTCGGAGGTGTGGTAAACAATCTTGTCAAGCCCCTTGATCGGCGGGACGAAGGGGCGCGCGCCGGTGGCGACGACGATGTTGCGGGTGGTGATGGTCCGGCCGTTCACCGCGATCTCCCAGGGGGAGACGATTTTCGCCTCGCCGGTGATGACGTCGACGCCGAGGGAGGTGTAGCGTTCGACCGAGTCGTGCGGCGCGACCTTGCCGATCACCCGCTGCACCCGCTCCATCACGCTGGCGAAATCGAAGTCGATCTCGGTATTGTTGAAGCCGAATTCCTTTGCCCGTCTGGCGTAGGCGAGCATCTTGGCCGAGCGGATCAGCGCCTTGCTCGGCACGCAGCCGGTGTTGAGACAGTCGCCACCCATCCTGTGCTTCTCGATCAGGGCGACCTTCGCCTTGACCGCCGCGCCGATATAGGCGCTGACCAGGCCGGCCGAGCCGGCGCCGATGGCGACCAGGTTGTAGTCGTACGATGTCGGCCTGGCGAGCCCCTTGTAAACCTTGCGGGCCTTGACGACATCGAGTGCTTTTTTGGCGATCAGCGGAAAGATGCCGAGCAGGACGAAGGAGAAGATGATCTCCGGCGAGAGAATGCCGGCGGCCGACTCGATCTTGCCGAGCTGCGTGCCGGCGTTGACGTAGACGAAGGTGCCGGGGAGCATGCCGGCCTGGCTGACGATGTAGAAGGTGCCGGCCTTGAGCGGCGTCAGGCCCATGACCAGGTTGATGACGAAGAAGGGGAAGATCGGCACCAGCCGCAGCGAGAAGAGGTAGAAGGCGCCGTCTTTCTCAACCCCGGCGTTGATTGCCTTGAGCTTGTCGCCGAACTTTCCCTGCACCCAGTCGCGCAGCAGGAAGCGGGAGACGAGAAAGGCGAGGGTGGCGCCGATGGTGCTGGCGAAGGAGACGGCAACCAGAGCGACCCAGAGGCCGAACAGCGCCCCGCCGGCCAGGGTC
Source organism: Desulfuromonadales bacterium (assembly GCA_041592975.1). Lineage (GTDB taxonomy): Bacteria > Desulfobacterota > Desulfuromonadia > Desulfuromonadales > UBA2294 > BM707. Next base: position 8,048 of record JBFHOZ010000070.1, on the reverse strand, counting down.
ATGACCGCCGCCCCCGGCAGGGAGAGGGCGGTGACGACGATGTAGAGCGCCATGTAGAGGGCGATGGTCAGGAGGCGATTCTCCCGATAGTAGTCATCAAAGGCCTGCTGTTGCGACTTGATGTAGTCGAGGGTCAGGTACTGGCCGAGGTCGAAGGCGAAGAAGGCCCAGACCAGGATGCAGATGAAAGCGACGAGAACGATCTTGGCGGCAGAATTCTTCATCTTGTCTCCGGTGGCGTTTTCAAGTTCCTAAATTTATAGCATTAATTCGCAGCGGGTGCAGTTGTCGAATGGATAATTTATCGTAACTTTACATTTTCTTTATTGTTTCTTTATCCTTTTTCTGGAAAATGAATGTGCGGAAGACTCGATCGGAGGCGGATGCTGCAGAACTGATTGACATCGGTTCGCAGACCTTTAAACTGACGTGACCATTAACCGGCGACAGGAGGAAACGCAGATGGAGACCTATTACAACCCGGAAGATCTCGGCAAGTTCGCGGAAATCGGCGAGGAGGCGCCGGAGCTGGCACAGAAGTTCTTCGACTACTACGGCGCCGTCTTTGCCGAGGGGGAGCTGACCGAGCGGGAGAAGGCACTGATCGCCCTCGGCGTCGCCCACGCGGTGCAGTGCCCGTACTGCATCGACGCCTACACCCGGTCCTGCCTGGAGAAGGGCTCGAACATGTCGGAGATGACCGAGGCGGTGCATGTCGCCAACGCCATCCGCGGGGGCGCCGCGCTGGTGCACGGGGTGCAGATGCGCAATATTGCCCGCAAGCTTTCGATGTGAGATAATTCTGCCAACAAACGGAAGATGGACACGGATGCCCGATACCAGTTGCCGATTCCCGCCATTTTCGCAGGCGCTCGATGATCACGGCCTCAGCCTGGTCCGAGATCACGCCCACATCCTGCAGGTCAACACCGGCCTGCTCTGCGACCTGGCCTGCAAGCACTGCCATCTCGAGGCCGGCCCGCACCGGATCGAGGTGATGGATCGCCGGACCATGGACGATGTCATCGCCTTCGCCCGACGCGGGGAATTCAACGTCATCGATATCACCGGCGGCGCTCCGGAGCTGGTACCCGAGCTTGAATACCTGTTGCGCGGGTTGCGGCCGTTGACCGACAACCTGATGCTTCGCTCCAACCTGACGGCGTTGGCCGACGCGGAGCGCAATGCGCTGCTTGCCCTGCTGGTCGAACTGAAAATCACCCTGGTCGCCTCCTTCCCGTCGACTTCGCCGTCGCAGACCGACGCGCAGCGGGGCGGCGGGGTCATGGAGAGGAGCGTCGCCATGCTCAGGCGGCTCAACGCGCTCGGCTACGGCCGCCCGGGGAGCGGACTGGAGCTCAACCTGGTCGCCAACCCGGCCGGGGCGTTTTTGCCGGCCGACCAGGCGGCCACCGAGCAGAAGTTCAAGCGGGACGCCGCGCGCAAGTGGGGGATCGCGTTCAACGGCCTCTTCACTTTTGCCAACGTGCCGCTCGGCCGGTTCCGCAGCTGGCTGGAGAAGAGCGGCAACCTCGACGGCTACCTGCTCAAGCTCGCCAGCGGCTTCAACCCCTGCACCGTCGACGGCCTGATGTGCAAATCGCTGATATCCGTCGCCTGGGACGGCACCGTCTACGACTGCGATTTCAACCTGGCGGCCGGCATCCCGCTCGGCGGCCAGCACCGCCACGTTTCCGAGCTGACGGCGATGTCGGCGCCGGGCGAGCCCATCGCCACCGGCGATCACTGCTACGCCTGTACCGCCGGGTCCGGGTTCACCTGAGGCGGCGAAATTTCTTCCTAGTTAGGAAGGCAGCAGAAAAAAGCCCCGGTCGATGCCGGGGCTTTTTCGTCATTTCCAGGGTCGCTCGCGGAAGGTGTCAGGCTGATGGCACTGGACGTCGGCGGTAAATTCTGAAACGCCCGAGCCTGGGATATTGTGACATTATCCCGGTTGCCTGACATGCTGGAAAAATAATGCCGAAAACAGATTTTCCAGGGGTTTCGCGAACGTGACCAGCGTACGGTTATGGTGGATTTCCGGGAAACATCGCCGCTCATTTGTGCGACGGGCAGGCGGGAAGCTGCAGCCCTGTCGCTCCATAAGGATTGAATATTTTCCTGTAGTTGCATATCCTTGCGTTCAGGGTAGGATGGATAGGCTTGGAGAGTCACAAGAAATGACCGCTCAAAGAAAGAACATTCATATCGCCAGAAGGGCCGCCGAGGTCACCCCCTTTCTCGCCATGGAGGTGATGGAGCGGGCCAAGGAGCTCGAAGCCGAAGGGCGCGAGGTGATCTACCTCTGCCTCGGCGAGCCCGATTTCCCGACGCCGATCCCGGTCGTCGCCGCGGCGGTGCGGGCCTTGCGCGAGGGGCAGACCACCTACACCCACTCGCTCGGCCGGATCGAGTTGCGCCGGGCGATCGCGGCATATTACAAGCGCCGCTACCGGGTCGATATCGCCCCGGAGCAGGTGATCGTCTCCTCCGGGACCAGCCCGCTGATGCTGCTGCTCTTCGCCACCCTGCTCGACGAGGGGGACGAGGTGATTCTCCCCGATCCGAGCTACGCCTGCTATCCGAACTTCATCCACTTCGTCGGCGGCGCGGCGCGCTTCCTGCGGACCCGGCCCGAGGACGGCTTCCAGCCGCAGGCGGCCGACGTGGCCGCGGCCATCACCGACCGGACCCGGGCCCTGCTGATCAACTCCCCCTCCAACCCGACCGGCTCGGTGTTGTCGCCGGCGGCGCTGGCGGCGCTGGCCGACCTGCCGATCCCGGTGGTCTCCGACGAGATCTACCACGGCCTGACCTACGAGGGGGAGGAGCGGAGCATCCTCGAGTTCACCCCCGACGCCTTCGTCCTCGGCGGCTTTTCCAAGGCCTACGCCATGACCGGCTGGCGGCTCGGCTACCTGATCGCGCCGCAGCAGACGGTGCGCGCCCTGCAGAGCCAGCACCAGAACTTCCTGATCAGCGCCAACAACTTCGTCCAGCTGGCCGGCATCGCCGCGCTGGAGGAATGCGACGAGGCGGTTGCCGAGATGCGCGCCGCCTACGACGCGCGGCGGCGGCATATCATCCCGCGGCTCGAGGCGATCGGCCTGAAGGTCGAGACCATGCCGGCCGGGGCCTTCTATGTCCTCGCCGACGCCCGCCACATCAGCGGCGACTCCCTCGCCCTGTCGAAGGAGATTCTCGAGGAGACCGGCGTGGCGGTCACCGCCGGCATCGATTTCGGCGCCGGGGCCGAGGGGTTCCTGCGCTTCTCCTACGCCAACTCGACGGAGAACATCGACCGGGCCATCGATCTGCTCGCGGAGATGTTCCGGCGCCGCGGCTGGTTGTGACGCCGTCGCGCGGGGAATATGAAATCGGAACGTCTGCAAGGGCGTGTTGCGGAGGTGCAAAGGTGAAATTGTCGCAAAATCCGGTCCCGTTCGCTGCTATCCTGCTGCTCGCCGCCGTTTTCCTCATCCTCGGCTCCGGTACGGCCCTGGCGGCCTCGGCGAAAGAGATCGACATCAAGGTCGATGCGACCCTCGAGATGTTCCGGGAGAAAGTCCAGGGCGGTTCCCGCTTCCTGCAATCGGCGTCCGGGGTGCTGGTCTTTCCGAGCGTCTTCAAGGCCGGCATCGGCATCGGCGGCGAGTATGGCGAGGGGGCGCTGCGCGTCGGCGGAAAAACGATCGACTACTACAGCACCGCCGCAGCCTCGATCGGCTTCCAGCTCGGGGCGCAGTCGAAGTCGATCGTGATCGTCTTCATGTCCGGCAAGGCACTCGGGGATTTCCGCAACAGCGAGGGGTGGAAGGCCGGCGTCGACGGCTCGGTCGCCCTGGTCGAGTGGGGCGCCGGCGAGGACATCAACACCGTCGACATCAAGGACCCGATCGTCGGCTTCGTCTTCAACAACAAGGGGCTGATGTACAACCTGACTCTCGAGGGATCGAAGTTCACCCGGCTGAAGAAGTGATCAGCCTTTTTGTCTTGACCCGTCACAGTGGAGGGGAATGCCATGTTTCTGTTCCGATGTGTGTCTAGCGGCTTCCTTGTCGCCTGTCTCTTGGTCAGCCCGGCGGCTGCCCTCGAAACGGCCGCGGGCGGCAGTGCGGCTGTCGCCGCCGAATTGGAGGCGCTGACAGCTTCGATCGAGCGGCTCACCGCGATTCTCGAAGCACAATCCGGTTCGGAAAAGGAGGATCTGCTCTACCAGAAGCTGAACCTGGCGATTGCCTATCTCAATTTCCGCTCGCGGCGGATCGAGATGCTTGAACAGGATGTGCAGCAGGCGCGGGCCGCCAAGGGCCAGATCGAGAGCACGCTCACTGTCTGGCTGCAGCAGCGGGAGGAGCTCGCCGATGCCGATTCGGCAATCGCTTCCGAAGAGGTTCGCCAGCGGCGGGATGAGATCCAGATGCGGATCGATCTGGTCAGGGAGAGGGTCGCCCGGCTCGACGATGAAATCGTCAGCCTCGAGAACAGGATTTACGAGCTGCAGGGTCAGATCGACTCGGTCGAGGAGTTCGTGCAGAAAAACCTGGCGTTGTAGCCGCTCACCAGGTCCAGACCGCCGCCAGGCCGACCGCCTTGCTGCCGACGGAAACCGCCGGCACCCAGTCCGGCACATCCCTGTCGAACAGCCGCCAGCAATCGAGCAGCGCCGGAATGGCGATCAGCCCCGCCAGTTGGTCGTTGGACAGGCCCGTCGCTTCCGACATCCCTTCGATATCCCCGTCTTCATGGTCTTTCAGCACCGTCAGGTAGGCGACGCTGATCGCCAGGTGCGAGAAGACCAGCCCGGCGCTGTAGCTGTCGCCGAAATCGCTCATCCCCGCTTTCTCCCGATAGCGCAGGGCCGCCTCCGAAACCAGCCACTGCGCCTGGAAGCCTCCGGAGGCAACCTGCAGGTGCTCGGCGTCGGTCATCCGCGCTTCGGGGTAGACCAGGGTGACGCCGTCGAACTCGGCATCGTACCCGAGCGCCCCGGCAACGGCGATATGCCCCAGCTCATGGGCGGCGCAGCCGCTGAAAAAACCGGCGAGGAACGCGCCGGGGCGCCTTTGCGCCCCTTCAAGCTGCCACGGTTCGGCCGTCGCGGCGGTTGCCGCAAGCAGGAAGATCGTCAGAGTAAAGATCGGTCGCATAGGCGGGGCATTATAGCCGAGTCCGCCGGGAGATGACAGGCTGTTGACGCGGGCGGAGTGGTCTGGGGCGGGGAGGGGCGGAAAAGGGATTGTTGCTATTGCCTGCCTGCAGGCAATGTGATAATAGAAAACCTTATGTTTTTTCAGCATCCGGAGGCCCATGTCATGAAGATCGAAGTTTTGCCCCTCGCCCGGGAAAAGGCGAAAATCGAGGACGAATCGCAGCTGACGTTCGGCAAGCAGTTCACCGACCGGATGTTCGTCATGGAGTACGACACCGGCAAGGGGTGGCATTCGGCCCGGATCCAGCCGTACGGCCCGTTCAGCCTCGACCCGGCGGCGATGGTGCTGCACTACTCGCAGGAGATCTTCGAGGGGCTCAAGGCTTACCGCCATGCCGACGGCAAAATCTCGCTGTTCCGCCCCGGGGACAACATCGACCGCTTCAACCGCAGCGCGGTCCGCATGTGCATGCCGGAGGTCGCCCCCGATTTCTTCCTCGACGCCCTCAAGGAGTTGATCCGCCTCGAGCAGGAGTGGGTGCCGCGCTCGCCCGGCACCAGCCTCTACATCCGGCCGACGATGATCGCCAACGAACCGATGCTCGGCGTCCGCCCGGCCGACCAGTATCTCTGCTACATCATCCTCTGCCCGGTCGGCGCCTACTACAAGGGGGGGATCGCTCCGGTCAAGATCTGGATCTCCGACCACTACGTGCGCGCCGTCGAGGGGGGGACCGGCGAGGCCAAGACCGGCGGCAACTATGCCGCCTCGCTCTACGCCTCGAAGATCGCCGCCGCCAAGGGGTACGACCAGGTGCTCTGGCTCGACGCCAAGAACAAGAAATACGTCGAGGAGGTCGGCAGCATGAACATGATCTTCCTCTACGACGGCAAGATCGTCACCTCGCCGCTCAAGGGGACGGTGCTCGACGGCATCACCCGCCGCTCGGTGCTGACCCTGGTGAGGGAGATGGGGTACGAGGTCGAGGAGCGGGCGCTGTCGGTCGACGAGGTGCTCGACGGGGTCGAGAGCGGCCGCCTGACCGAGGCGTTCGGCGCCGGCACCGCGGTGGTCATCTCGCCGGTCGCCGAGTTCACCTTCCGGGACCGCACCGTCGTCCTCAACGGCGGCCGGACCGGGGAGCTGACCCGGAAGCTGTACGACGAGCTGACCGGCATCCAGTACGGCAAATTGCCCGACAGGCATGGCTGGGTCGAGATGATCTGATCGGAAAGGGGCGGGAGATATTCTGCCCCTTTTTTGTCATTCTAAGTTTAATTGGAGGGGAAATGAGTTCTTTTAGAACAATTATTAAACTTCTCGCTTTTTTGTTTTTATCAGTAAACAGTTTTGCCTCAATTGAAGACAGCATAATTCCTAAGGAGGAATCGGAGTTTGCAAAACTCTACCTTCAGAGGCTTATTGATAACGACAGCTCATTTATAAAGAGGCATTTATCTCCTGAAATTCTGCCGGAGGTTACAGATGAGAAGTTAAATGAAATAGCAAGTTATTTTCCAGAAGGCGAATTGCTTTCAACCGAATTGATTGGTTCACAGGTTCATACGTTTAATTCTTCTTGGCAGGGGAACTTTTCATTCGAGTATGAATTTGAAGGGGGGTGGGCTGTTGCGAATGTTGTATTGAAACGAAACGACGAGAAATCGGAGGCCAAGGTTGTCGGTTTTAACGTGCACCGTACTAGCGCCTCTCAAAAAGAACTAAATGCTTTTACGTTAACTGATAAATCTTTATTGCATTACAGCGTGCTTGTAATTGCCGTCATTGTTCCAATCTTTATAGTTGTGTCCCTAGTTGTATGCATTAGAACTCCTATGCACAGGAGGAAATGGGCATGGATACTTTTCATGGTCTTTGGTATGGGCGTAATTTCCCTGAATTGGTCTACTGGGCAATGGGAAATAAAACCAATACACTTTCAACTTTTAGGGACCGGTGCTCTCAAATTTGGTGAGAGCGCTCCATGGGTTATTAGTACCTCGATTCCTCTAGGCGCAATTCTGTTTTGGTTTAAAAGACATAAGCTGTTAAATGCACCTGCGGAATCTGAAGAACTCTCGGACGTTACTCAAGAAAATTATGTGGAGTGTGGAAAGTGTAACTCTGCGATAGATAGGAATGAAATGCGTGGCGATACTTGTCCGAACTGTTTGGAAATAGTTTAATGCCTCTTATGCGTGGCATATTATAAGCTGCACCGCATCCAGTAGCAGTTTCATTTGATCCTTCCGCAACCCTGCAGTTGCGGGGTTTTCATGTTCAATCTTCGGGCAATTTTGCCCTTTTTTTATGCACCAGGTGTGGCATTGGGATGCTTTCTTGGGTTTAAGTGTTTGTAATTACGTAGAAATAAAGATTGGCACGCTGTCTGCTCTATAGTCTCTCCGTATTCGCCCAATGCTGGGCAAAAAACTGGAGGTGCAACGATGCTCGACTCTGTTAAGCGCAATCTGTTTCTCGCGACAACGTTTCTGCTGCTCCCCGGCGTCACCTTCGCCGCGGACGCTATCGATACCGGCGACACCGCCTGGGTGATCGTCTCCTCGGCCCTGGTGCTGCTGATGCTCCCCGGCCTGGCGCTGTTCTACGGCGGCATGGTGCGGAGCAAGAACGTCCTCTCGACCAGCATGCACACTTTCGCCGCCATGGCGATCATCGGCGTGCAGTGGGTGGTGATCGGCTACACCCTCTCCTTCGGCGGCGCCGGAAGCTTCATCGGCGGGCTGGACCACCTGCTGCTCAACGGCATCGGCCCCGACAGCCTGTACGGCTCCATCCCCACCTACGTGTTCGTCATGTTCCAGGGGATGTTCGCCATCATCACCCCGGCGCTGATCTCCGGGGCGGTGGCCGAGCGCATGAAGTTCTCCACCT
>JBFHOZ010000069.1:0-11358 GCA_041592975.1 Desulfuromonadales bacterium | reverse complement strand
TCGGTCTGCATGTTGTATTCATCGTCATAAACGGTCTTGTCACGTGTCCCGGGGGAAGTGAATACGACCTCGTTGGTTGTCTTCACCTCCTCGACGAAGTAGTTGATGCTCTTGTCGAACACCTCAGAGAGCTTCATCAGGATCTCGACCGATGGGATGGTGAGGCCGCGCTCGATCCGGGAGATCATGTTCGAGGAGACGCTCGACTTGTCGGCGAGTTCCTGAATCGTCATGTCGTTCTTCAGGCGTATCGCTTTAAGCTTCTTGCCTACGATTTTCTTGATGCGCATGACGGCTCCTGCAGGGTGGCTTACTGGGCAACGTTGGGGGCCGGCGAAACGACCCACATGACGACGGTCTGACCGTCGTGCAGGTTCTGCCAGCGGTGCGGCAGGGATGCCTTGAAGGTGATCGAGTCCCCCTGATCGAGGACGTACTCGACCCCCTCGATATGAAATCCGAGCCGGCCGCTCAGGACCAGGGCGAACTCCTCGCCGGAATGCACCATCCCCCCCTCGCCGCTGCTGCAATCCTTCTCGAGAGTGTCGTAGAAGACGGCGAAATTGGGGTCGCGCAGGCCGTGGGTCAGGGAGGTGATCTGGTGCTTGTCTTCAAAAAAGAAGATCGGCTGGCCTTCCCCCTTCCGCGTGTAGACCGTGGTCGTGCCGGCGGCGGCCTCTTCAACGAAATAATTGATACTCATGCCGAAGGCGTTGGCAAGCTTCATCAAAATCTCGACCGACGGGATTGTCAAACCGCGTTCGATTCTTGATATCATGTTTGAGGAAACCTTTGAAGAAGCGGCCAAATCCTGAATTGTCATGTCGTTCTTCAGGCGGGTTGCCTTCAGTTTCTTGCCGATGAGTTTCTTGACCATATGAAATATTCCCAGAGAAATGAAACGCTTTTTTATCATCAATCGACCTGCCTGTCAATACGATATGAGAAAAGGAACTCAAAAATGGTAATTCTTTCATGTCGATTGTCAACCGGCCGGAACTCGAAGGTTGACATTGGAGGGCAAATCCCTATAATCGGACGGATTCAACCAGAATCGTGAGGTGACATGACAGAAGAACTCGTCGAGAAAGCCCTGAGCAACGCCCCCTTGAGCCGGGACGAAGCACTTGCCATCCTCTCAAGCGAGGGTTCGGCGCTCAGTTACGTCCTTGCCGGCGCCCACCGGATCAGGGAAAAACATTTCGGCAGGACCCTCGAGCTCTGCTCCATCATCAACGCGAAATCGGGGCGTTGCGCCGAAAACTGCGCCTTTTGCGCCCAATCGGCCCACGCGAAGACCGACACGCCGGTCTATCCGCTCAGATCGCGCTCCGAAATCGTCGCCGGCGCCCGGCAGGCCGAGGCGGAAGGGTCGCACTGCTACGGGATCGTCACCAGCGGTACCCGGATCAAGCCGGGCCCCGAACTGGAGACAATCCTTTCCGCCATCCGCGAGATCCGCGACACGACCGGCATCGCCCCCTCCGCATCGCTCGGCATTCTCGACGCCGAAACGGCCGAGCTGCTGGCCGGTGCCGGTTGCGTGACCTATCACCACAATCTCGAAACGGCCCGCTCGTTCTTTCCGCAGATCTGCACCACCCACGATTACGAAGATGACGTCAACACCGTCAAAATCGCCAAGGCCGCGGGCATGAAGGTCTGCTGCGGCGGCATTTTCGGCCTCGGCGAGTCCCTCGAGCAGCGGGTCGAGCTGGCCGAGACGATTCGGGCGCTGGATGTCGATTCGGTCCCGCTCAATTTCCTCAACCCGATACCGGGGACGCGCCTGCAGGATGCCCGCCACCTGACGCCGATGGATTGCCTGCGCATCATCGCCCTTTTCCGCTACACGATGCCCGGCAAACGGATCAGCGTCTGCGGCGGCCGTGAACCCAACCTGCGCGATTTCCAGTCCTGGATCGTCATGGCCGGTGCCAGCGGCACGATGATCGGCAATTACCTGACGACCAGCGGCCGGGACCGGGCCATGGACCTGCAGATGTTTGCCGACGCCGAGGTCGACGTCCATGGCTGCTGCTGAATCGATACGGGGGGTCTTTGTCACCGGCACCGACACCGGGGTCGGCAAGACCGTGATCGGCGCGGCCCTGGCCCTGTTCCTCAGGCAGCGAGGCGTCGACGTCGGCGTCATGAAGCCGGCCGAGAGCGGCGTCGACGACCCGGCATCGCCCGGTCCGGATGCGACCCTGCTGGCGTGGGCGGCAGGGGTCGAGGACGTGCCTGAGTCGGTCTCCCCCTACCGCCTGAGGGAGCCGCTGGCCCCGGCGGTCGCCGCCCAGCGGGAGGGGGTCAGGATCGTGCCGGGGGTGATCCAGCAGCACTTCGATATTTTGCGGCGACGCCACGATTTCCTGATCGTCGAGGGGGCCGGCGGCCTGATGGTGCCGCTTGCCGGCGGGATCCTTTTTGCCGATCTCGCCCGGCAGATGGCGCTGCCGCTGCTGGTCGTTTCGCGCCCCGACCTCGGCACGATCAACCACACCTTCCTGACCGTGTTTGCCGCCCGCCAGATGGAGCTCCCGCTGGCCGGCTACCTCATCAACAGGATGCCGGAATATCCCGATGCGGCCTGTGAAACGGCGCCGCACACGATGGCTTCACTCATCCCCGCCGACCTCCTCGGCGTCTTCCCGGACATCCGGGCGGAGGCCCAGGAAGACGTGGTCAGACTCCTGGCCGCCGAAATCGCCGGCTCCCCGTCCCTCCCCCTGCTGCTGGCCAGACTCGGGCTCGACAGGTGACAGGCATGGACCGCCGGATGATCGTCGACCTCGACCGGAAGCATGTCTGGCACCCCTGTACCCAGGAGAAGGACCTGGAGACCCTGCCGCCGATTCCGGTAAAGGAGGCGCGCGGGGTCTACCTCGTCGACCACGATGGCAAACGCTACATCGACGGTGTTTCCTCCTGGTGGGTCAACCTCCTCGGACACAACAACAGCCGCCTGAACCGTGCCCTGCTCGAGCAGGCGGAGAAGGTGGCGCATCACATCTTCGCCGGCTTCACCCACGAGCCAGCCGTCCGGCTCGCCGCGCGGTTGAGCGACATGGTTCCCGGCGGTCTCGCCAAGACATTTTTTACCGACAACGGTTCGTCGGCGGTCGAGGCCGCCCTCAAGATGAGCTTCCAGTACTGGCAACAGAGCGGCAGGCCGGGCAAGACCCGCTTCGTCTCCCTCAGCGACGCCTATCACGGTGAGACCATCGGTGCCCTTTCGGTCAGCGGCTGCAGCCTTTACCGGGAAATTTATCGCCCGATCCTCCTCGAGGGGCACCAGGCCAAGGGGCCGGACTGTTATCGGTGCCCCTACAACCTGCATCGCGACTCCTGCAATGCGGAATGTTTCGAAAAGCTCGAGCAGATCGTCGATCGGCACGCCGATGAGATCTGCGGCGTGATCGTCGAGCCCTTGGTGCAGGGCGCCGCCGGCATGCGCATCTACCCGCCTGTCTATCTGCGGAAACTGCGCCGCTTGTGCGACAGCTACCATATCCATTACATTGCCGACGAGATCGCCGTCGGCTTCGGGCGTACCGGGAAGATGTTCGCCAACGAACACGCCGGGGTCGCCCCCGACATCCTCTGCCTGTCCAAGGGGATCACCGGCGGCTACATGCCGCTCGCCCTGGTGATGACCGGCGAAGCGATCTACGACGCCTTCTACGACGACTACGCGACGATGAAGGCCTTCCTGCACTCGCACTCCTACACCGGCAATCCGCTCGCCTGCGCCCTGGCCAACGAGGTTCTGGACATTTTCGCGGAAGAGGACGTCCTCGGGTCGCTGGCCGCCAAGATGTCCCTGATGGAAGAATTCCGGGATCCGTTCGAGAGCCACCCCCATATCGGCGAATTCCGCCGGTGCGGCATGATCGCAGCTGTCGAAATGGTGCAAGACAAGGCGCGCCGGGAGCCGTACCCCTGGCAGGAACGGCGCGGCTTCGAGGTGTACAAGCAGGCTCTCGCCAGGGGCGCCCTGCTCCGTCCGCTGGGGAACGTCGTCTACTTCATGCCGCCGCTGACCATCGACACCAGCGAACTGCGGCAGCTGCTGGAGATCGCCGCGGAATGCGTCGACGCGGTCACTTCGACCGGACCGGACTGATTCCGCGTGTCATTTATACGCAAATCTGTATAATAGCCGCATGCGCTTGCGATTATCCGTTCTCATCACTGCCCTGACATGCTTCGCCTGCGGGCTGCTCTTCGCCCCGCCCGTTCCCGCCGCGGAAAAAAACGCCGAGGAATTCGGCATCAGGGAACGTCCCGTCCACAAGGAAACCGTTCTCGACCTGATCTTCGGCTCCACGCCCAGATCGCCGACTGAACGCGGCATCCTGGTCATCGACGCCTTCGAGGACCTTGATAGCAACGGTGTCAGGGGAGACGGCGAACCGGAGCTGAAGAACGAGATCGTCTGCCAGATCGACCGCATCGACTACACCGTCCCCGCCTTCATTCCCGGGCTCGACTACAACAACCGCTACGAGGTCCGCTGCAGCGGCAAAAATTACTATCCGACCATGCCGAACAAGGAGATCCTGATCGAACACCGCGGTCATGTCATCGAAATCGAACTGCCGTGCCGCAGAAGCGATCCCCGGCCACCTGCTCCCGGGGAATCATAGGTCGCGTCCGCCAGGACCTTTTCCATCATGAAGAGCATCGGCCATTTCCTGTTTCCCGGAGGACTCCTCTTTGCCGCCAGCTGCGTTCTTCTGTACGGCAACGGCTGGGGGGTGATCAAGCCGTCACACGTCGACATCGCCGGCCTGGTCTTTCTCGCTTTCGGCCTCTTTCTCTCCTGGCGCTTCGACCGCAGCCGCCTGCTGTACGCGCTGCTCCTGCTGCTCGCTGCCGACGTCGCCGACCGCTGGTTCCTCCCCCGGGGACCCTACCTGTCCCTCCACAATGTGGTCGCAGTCCTGGTCCCCTTCAACTTCATCCTGCTCGGCCTCATGAAGGAAAAAGGGGTGCGCAGCCTGTCCAGCCTGTTTCAGCATCTCCTGCTGCCGCTGCAGGCGCTGCTGGTCGCCGCCTGGCTGGAGCGATGGGATGGCCGTCACCTCGACCTGGTCCTGGCGAGCCACCTTCCGCCGCCGTTTGAAAAGGTTCCCGACCTCCTTCCGGCCCTGGTCATCACGGCCCTGGCGGTGCAGCTGTTCCGTTATGCCCGCTATCGCAACCCGGTCGAATGCGCGTTTGTCTGGGCGATACTGGGGGCCGGCATTGCCGGCGTCATGACGCCCGGAACCGGGCCGACACTTTTCAGGATTTTCGCCGCGTTGACGATCACCACCTCGGTGTTCGAGATGTCCTACGCGCTGGCCTATCGCGACGAGCTGACCGCCCTGCCGGGCCGGCGCGCCCTGAACGAGGCACTCCGCAAGCTCCGCGGGGAGTACGCCATTGCCATGGCCGACATCGACCACTTCAAGAAGCTGAACGATACCTACGGGCACGATGTCGGCGATCAGGTCCTGAAAATGATCGCCGCAAGACTCGCCAAATGCGCTTCTGGCGGTCAGGCTTACCGATACGGCGGCGAGGAGTTCTGCATCCTTTTCAGGGGGAAGAATCGGGACACGGCGATGGAACCTCTCGATGAGCTGCGCCGCGCGGTCGCCGCAGAGCCGTTCATCATTCGGCAGGCGCTGCGGCCGGTTTCCAAGCCGAAAAAGCCACGTAAGAGGGAGCGGACCCGGAAGTCGGTCAACGTGACCATCTCTATCGGCGTCGCCGACAGAAGCGGCGAACGGAAATCCCCGGAAGACGTGATGACGGCGGCCGACAAGGCTCTTTACCGGGCGAAAAAAGCGGGGCGGGACCGGGTCAGCAGGTAGCTTCCCGGCTCCCCACAACCCGCCAGGCGTCGATCGCCGGAAAATAGAGAGCCCCCCTGATTTCACGGGCAGGCTCCAGCCCGGCATAGAGCGCGAGGTAGGCATCGATCTGGCCGCGGTAGCGCTCCGTCTCCCGGTCGAGAAAGGCCCCGACCGGTTCGTCGGCTGGAGACGAGGTCTTGTAGTCGATCACCCAGCGGATACCGTTGTCGACGAAGGTTCGGTCGATCGAGGCATGGATGAGGAGGCCGTCGACCAGGCCGCTCAGTTCGACTTCGCAGGCGTGCTCCGGGTGCGGGGCGAGAATCCAGCGACCGATGTCGCTGCGCACGGTTCCCCGGATGCAGTTCATGCTTCGGCTGACGCAGGCGTCGATCCGGCCGGGGGGGATGCCGGCCTGCGCCAACTCCCTGGCGACATCCTTCTCGAGAAGCGTCTCATCGCCCAGGTCGGGCTGGTCGCCCCCCTGCAGGGCGATCTGTTCGAGCCGGCGGTGCACGACGGTTCCGATCAGTCTCCCCTCCTCCGATCCGAGCGAGAACCGCCACGAGCCCGGCTCCCTCTCCCGGGAAAGGTCCGACGCCGACGTCGCCGGCCGCCCGGCCGGCAGAACAGGTGCGGCAAAGCGGGGGAGTCTCCAGCTCACCGGCAGCCGCCTGATGCAAGCGGTGCGTCCCGACTCCGCCCCCTCCCCGCTTCCGGTTTCCGGCAGAGCGACCTCATCGGCGATCCCGTCCCAGAGAGCGGCCAGGAGACTCCCCTTTTCCGGCTTCATGTCGTCACCGCTTTCGTTGACATGGCCGAAAAGGTGCAGATGGCGGCGGGCGCGCGTCGCGGCGACGTAAAGCAGCCGCAGCGTTTCGTGCTCGTCCCTCTTCTTGAGAACGTCGCCGATGGCGCGATAAATATCGTCGTCGTCCTCCCCGGCGGGCGGAACCGGTGCCAGCAGAAGCCCGATCTCGGGGTGTTCGAGCCAGCGCAGAAGACTCTTGTCGTCGCCGGCGGGCCGACGTCCGAGCCCCGGCAGGATCACCGTGTCGAACTCGAGCCCCTTCGCCCGGTGGATCGTCATGAGCTGCAGTTCCGGCCCGGCGGCCGGGTCGGGGGACGAATAGAGCTTCGCCAGCCCCCGGTCGAGGTCGGCCAGGGATGGCAGGTCTCCCCCCTGATCAAGCTGTTCGAGAAGGAGGAAGATCCGCTCGGCGTCGGCAAGCCCCGTCGGGTCGGTCACGGCCGGCCCCCCGAGTGCCAGCCAGGTCGACTCGATCAGGCGGCGCAGGCCGATCCGACCCCGTCGGTTCAGGGCAGCATGAAGAACCGGGCGGATTCTGCCGAGCCGCTCCATCCCTGCGGGGCTGAGGGTCGCGAACATCTCCCCCTGTGCCGGTTCGGAGAATATCCGTTCGGATACCGGGCCCTTCCCCCTGCTTCCGGCCAGCGCCAGCAGGTCGTTCAGCTCGAGTCCGGCCCAGGGGGCTCTCAGGAGGCTCAGCCAGGAGACATCGTCCCCGGGATGAAGCAGGGCCCTGGTCAGGGCAGCGAGATCGTGGGCCACCGGGCGGTCGGCCAGAAGGTCGATCTCCTGGGCCTGGAAGCGGACCCCGTTCGCTACCAGCAGACGGACGATTTCGCGCAGATGGGAACGGGACCTGACGAGGACGGCGATCGTGCCGTCGGGCATCGCCGCGCGCGTTTGCCGGATGACATCCAGCACCCCGTCCGCCTCGCTGGCATCACTCCGGCCGGTACTGTAATGATGCGTGACCGCCGCTCCGGCGAGCGGGTCGTGAACCGGCTCCGCCGGCTTGTAGACGACCGCGCCGGTGAGGATGTCATCGGCGGCGGGAAACAGCGGCCGGAACGTGCTGTTGAACCAGCCGACCAGCCCTGCCTGGGAGCGGAAATTGGCCGACAGCTGCAGCGGCTCGAGCCGAACTGGCCCGATCCCCTCCCGGGCCGCCTTGAGAAACAGGCCAACGTCGGCTTCGCGGAAACGATAGATCGACTGCATCGGGTCTCCGACCACGAAAAGAGTCCGGCCATCCCCCTCCTCCCAGCCGGCCGTCAAGCTCTGTATCAGGGCGTACTGGGTAAAGGAGGTGTCCTGGTACTCGTCGACGAGAATATGCCGGATGCTCCTGTCCAGGTGCAGCAGCAGATCCTCGGGGGCTTCGATGGAACCGAGCGCGGCGCGTGCCGACCCGGCAATTTCGAGGAAGTCGACCTCGCCGGCGGCGACGAAAACATCGCGCAGTTCGACCACCGCCATCGGCAGCAGGTCGATGAGGCTGGCCAGGGCCTGCCACTGTCGTTCGTCATAGGCCGTTGCGGGCAAGGTACGCAGGAGGAGCAAGGCCGCCGATTTTTCCGGGTCGGAGGCCAGTTCCGCGAGAAGGGCCTGCATGCGCTCCTTCATCGGCGCGGTTTCGGGGCCGGGGGGGAAGCCGCTGTTCCTGTCGACCTTTTTGCGGACCGCGCCGCTGCCGGTCAGAAGCAGCTTCGCCAGGGCGCGCCAGCGTTCCGGTGAGGCCTCGAAATACAGGTCGTCCTTGTAGGCGGACAAAGGCTTGAGGAAATGATCGGGATCGTGTGCGTCGAGGTTGTCGGCGGCAAAGCTGACCAGATAGGCGAGTTCGCGGCAGATGTCGGAACCCAGCGAGCTCCGGGCGCGGTCGAGGGTCTTTGCGACGAAGCCTGAGAGCGCCGTTTCGAGAGCATGGCGCGCCCTCCCCTCGGTGTCGAGCACATGCCTGAGCCACTGGTCGCGACGGGCCAGCATCGCGACCAGAAGCTCCCTGAGCAGCACCATCCTGTTGTCGAGATGCTGGAGCATGTACCCGATCGGACCGGTTCCGGGTTCAGTTTCGAGCCGGGAGATCAGGTTCTCCGCAGCCTGGCGATAGAGATCCTCGGCATCGTCGCTGATGGCGGGGTGCTCCCCGAGGCGGGCGAGCCAGGGCATCCGCTGAGACAGCGACGAGCAGAAGCTGTCGATGGTCATGATCTGGAGCCTGGACGGGTTCTCCCGCAGGTTCCACCCGCGCTCCCGGTCGCGAGCGAGAACCGCCAGCGCCCGCTTCCGGGTCTCCAGCCGATGAGGCTCGGACGGCATATCCCCGGTCTCCGCGCGGGCAATGGCGTCGATGAGGCGGACCTGCATCTCGCCGGCGGCCTTGCGGGTAAAGGTGATCGCGAGAATCTCTTCAGGCGCGTCGACGGAGGCAAGGAGCGCCAGGAGCCTCTGGATCAGGAGCTCGGTCTTGCCCGACCCGGCCGGCGCCTGGACAATGCAGGATCGGGCGATGTCCAGGGCCCGCGTCCGCTGCTGCGCGTCGCTGACATGTCGCACAGACCGTTCAGTCATCTTCAGCCTCCCGGGCCGGCCAGAAGTCGGCTTCATGTATGCGGCACAGGGACGGCAGATCGCACTGTTGGCAGGTGGCAGGCGGGTCGGCTGGGTCGACATCCGCGTGGCCGGCGACGAATGCGTTGCCGAGCTCGGGGAGGATCTTCCGCCAGTTGTCGAGGACGTGATCGATCGTCTCCCATCCCGACTCCGCCAGCCGTTCCTGCAGCGTCCGATCGCTCACCCCGGGAAAATCGTCGGCAGTGCGCGCGACGCCTGCGAAACGGCAGTCGGCGGCACGATTCCTGACCACCGCGAACAGCACCGCCCCGATATCGACGTTATCCAGCCCCTGGCAGTAAATCGGCAGCTGCGGTTCGCTGATGCGCTGCGCGAACCACTGGCGCGGATCGGGCAGGCCGGTCTTGTAGTCGATCACCGCCAGGCGCCCGTCGGCCAGGCGGTCGATGCGGTCGATGCGGGTGCGGAAATGGAGCCTGCCGATGGTCTCTTCGTGGAGCTGCTCCAGCTCGACGACCTCAAATGGCGCGCGCCGCCGCTCGACCGCCAGCCATTTCCGCCCCTGGGCGACCAGCCGCCGGACCTCGAGGGCGCGCGTCCTGGCCGGCATATCCGACCTGTTGCTGCTCTCGATGCGGCGGATGGCCTTCTCGGCTGCCGCTTCGAGTTGCCTGGTCAGTTCGTCGTCGGCCATGCTGGCGAGCCGCGCAAAAGACCTGACGTCCGCCCAGAAGAACTCGAGTAGGTTGTGGACCAGGGTCCCGCGGGTCAAGTTGTCGAGCCCGATATCGGGGGTCTCGATCCCTTTGGCACCGAGCCGGTGGTGGGCAAAGGCGCGGAAGGGGCACAGGGCCTGGTCCTTGATGATACCGGTCCCCCCGCTGACAGGTTTTTTTGATACCAGCGGCTCGGCCCGGCAGTCGGTGAGCGTCTCGAGGCAGGGGGCGTTGCGGAAGATTTCTGCCGCCGGCGAGGCCGTTTCGGAGTCGTGATGGGCAGATTCCGGAAGTCCGTCGAGAAAGACTGCCGGAAGGCACTCCTTGCCGTCGACGGTGAGCGGCCAACTGAACATGACACGGGGCGACGAATGGCGCAGACGCTCCACCTGCCGCCGGGAATAGTCGAGCTCGCGCGCCGCGTCGGCATGCGGCATTCCCGCCTGACGCTGTACGGCGAGCGGAATGAAGGGGTTCGGCCTGAGCGGTTGCGGTATCGCGCCGGCGTGCATGCCGAATATCCAGAGATCATCGAACCGCAGTCCGCCCGACTCGAGGAGGCCGAGAACCTGGACTTGCGAGCCGTGTGACTCGGGCTGGAAAATCGCCTCCCGGCAGAGGCGACCGAGCGACGACAGGGCGGCCTGGCGGCCGACGCGGCCGGAGACGACATCGAGGCTCGCCAGTTGCGAGAGAGCTTCGCGAAAGGAAGCAATGACCTGATATTCGCGGCTGGTGACGGGCCTCTCTCCCGGCCAGCCGCAATTATCCAGGGTCCGGGCAAAGACGTCCGCCCACTCCCCGTGGCGACGTTCGCGGTTGTCGCGCCGAAACCGGTCAAGGATGTCGAGAAGGCGCAGCAGTTCGTCGTCACAGCCGAGGCCGGTGAGGATATTGCGTGATTTTCGATACGGCAGTTGCGCGATCCGCAGTTTCCGCAATTCCATATCGATGCGCCCGCGAAGGGCCGCATGCAACGAGGACGACGCGACCTGGGGTGATCGGAGCAGCCAGCTGAGTTCATCCGACGACATGACGGCCGGAAGCCTGAGCAGTTTCAGGGCGGCGAAGACAAGCCCCTCGCCGGCCAGTGGCGTGCCGAGGGAGATATTGAAGGGGAGCGGCTTCTCGCCGCCGGTCAACCGATCGGCCGGGTCGAGCTCGGCCGTGAATTCATCGACGATCAATGTCCTGTACTGCTCGAGGTTCGGCGCCACGACCCCGATTCGAGCCGCCGGCCTCTCCGTCAGTACCCGCCTGAGCCAACGGGCGCAGCGGCCCGCTTCGTCCCGCATGTCGAGGGAGGGGACGACGGCGGCGACCTCCGGATCGGAGACGGGGAGCAGGTCGATTGTCTCGACGGCGCAGCCGGCCCTTGCGAGTGCGGCGATCAACCGGCGCTGCAGGG
>JBFHOZ010000068.1:0-11434 GCA_041592975.1 Desulfuromonadales bacterium | reverse complement strand
CCCTTTCTGCTGCAGCCCCCGGCTCAGCAGCTCCTCCTCGATCAGCTCCTCCTGGCGCAGCATGGCGATGAAGGTCTCGACCTGCTCCCCCTGGCGGGCGCTGCTGATGCCGATGGCGCTCAGGGCGACGGCCGAGAGGATCAGCAGGGTGACCAGGCTGATGACGGCGATGAATTTGCCGGTTATGCCGAAGCTGCGCATCGGGTTTTCTTTCCGTTACCTCACGCCGCCGGCCTCGGCGGCTCCCAGGACCCCTTTAGCCATGAAGCTGTAGTTGCTGTAGCCGTTCGCCTCGAGGTGGTACTGCAGCCAGCGGACCTGCTTGCCGACGGCGTCGAAGATCAGCAGCTGCTTGTCCCTGAATTCGCCGTTCTTCAGCAGGGTCAGCATCCGGTCCATCGGGATGTTGCGGACCCCCTCGAGAGCGACCATCCTGTTCTGCGGCAGGTCGGCGGCCCGGGCGCGCTGGAACGGGTCGCGGGTGTCGATGACGACGGTGTCGGGCTCGAGCGCCTTCTCCCGGAAGCGGGCGAAGGGGATCATCCGCTTTTCCAGGTCGCCCTTCGAGATCAGCCGGCTCTTGTCGGCCGGGGTCTGCCCGAGGAGGGTCCCTTTCTCCGGGTGGCGGTCGACCCACTCGAAAATGCCGGCGTCGAAGCAGAAGACGTTCCTGAAGCCGGCCGCCGCGGCCTGTTCGGCTGCCTTGTAGCTCTTGGCGCAGGTGTGGCCGTTGCAGTAGAAGGCGATCGGGGCGACACCGTCCCTGGCGCGCAGCTCCTCGATCTTTTCGAGAAAATCGCTCTTCGTCACCTGGATATGTCTGGCCTTGGCGATGTGGATGACGTCGAACTCCATTTTCGACCGGACGTCGACGATCTCGAATTCATCGTAGCGTTCGGCCAGTTGCTGCAGTGAAACCGTTTTGACGTCCGGGTACGTCGCGCGCAGAGGGAACTCCGGAGATGCCAGAAGATTTCCGGCGCAGAGCAGAAGAGCCAGGGTGACAGCCGCTGTCCTGATGTTCATCGTTGTCTCCTTTTTCGGTACGGTTTATTCCGGCGGGGCGATAATCCGCAGGATGCGCAGGACCTGGTCCGGATGAAACGGCTTGTTCAACCAGCCGCTCACCCCGATCTCGAAACTCTCGATCTTCTTCAGGGCATTGCTCTCCGTCGTCAGCATGATGGTCGGCGTAAAACGGCAGCCGGCGAGCTTGCGGAACTCGCGGACGAACTCCATGCCGTCCATCTTCGGCATGTTCAGATCCGTGATCAGCAGGTCGAAACGGGAGCTTTCGGCCAGCTCCAGGGCATTCTGCCCGTTGTCCGCCTCGGTGACGGCGTAGCCGGCTCCGGTCAGGGTCGACTCAAGGGCTTTCCGAACGGTGGCGGAGTCGTCAACGATCAATACTTTCTTTCTCATGGGTCACCTCTCCCCCCAAAAAAAATCCGGTTAGCCGCCGAAGGAGGAGAACCGGGAAACTGTCTCTTTACGGCGGCTCGGCTGTCCTGCAATCCAGGACCCGTGGCTTTGCGTCACCGGGTTTCCCCGGCTTTGCCTCTTCGTAGAAACCTGAAGCTTTATAGATATTTCACGCATAATTATGCTTAAATGTAACTTCATTCTACATTTCTGTTGACTTTTCACAAGCTATAAGATGTTATAGTGTCAATGATTTCAATATGTTAGCCACAGAAAACAGCCCTATAACATCTTATAGGGCGCCACTCTAACCACCTGGAATCAGAAGTGAATTTCTCGCCCATTTTTTTTATTTATTTTCGTTAACAGAGCCGGAGGCACCCTCCGGCGACCGTTTCCGGGCGTCTCCAACTCCAGGTAATTGCGGCGGGGACTCCCAAGGCAGGTTCGATGTGACGGAAGAATTGAGCGAACAGATCCTGAGCCTCTGCGACCGGATGAACGAGACGACCTCCGGCAAGCAGGTGCGCGACCTGTCCAGCGAGGCGCTGGCGCTGCTCGGGTGGGAATCGTGGGTCTATGTCGGCCATGTCGCCGTGCGCATGGCCCAGACCTCCTCGGTCCTGTTCGCCTCGAACTATTCCATGGTCTGGCTGGCGGAGTACCGGTTCCGGGACTTCTACCGCATCGACCCGATCGTGCAGCACGTCATGACCCACGACCTGCCGCTGATCTGGCGGCCGGACGACGACCGCTGGAACCGGGCCGATCCGGAGGTGCGCAACTTCATCGACCGCCTGAAGAAGAGAGGGTACACCGGCGGCGTCGGCACGCCGATCCACACCCTGGTCAGCCGGGGGTTCCTCAACGTCACGACGGCGACCGATTTCGACCGGATGGACAGGGCCATCAAGCAGATCCGGGTCTTCGGCCTGCTGATCGGCAACAGCATCCACGACGCCCTCTACCGGATCTCCTTTCCCGACCGGGTCCGCCTGAGCGAGATGCAGATGAAGGTCCTGCAGTGGGTCGCCGAAGGGGCGAGCGCCGAGACCATCGCGCAGAAGCTCGGCATCAAGGTGCCGACGGTCCTCTACCACATCACCCAGGCGCAGCAGAAACTGAAGGTGAGGAACATTGGCGCCAAGAACCGCCAGGAGCTGATCACCAAAGCCTACGCCATGGGGTATCTCAACTCGGTCATGAACTGGGGCGAGGATACGGTTTTGAACGTTCCTGATCTCGAAGGGAAACTGTCGGAACTCTGGAAGAGGGAGGTCAGGGCGGAAGTGAAGGAGGATGAACAGAGCTGACCCCCTCCCCCCGCCTGCGCCAGTGAGGATCCCTTCCCGCGCTGTCTTTCGGAAACCACATATCACATCTGTAATTTCTTAATTATTGAAAAATGAAATGCATTCCGCAAGAATGCTGCCATTGTATGAGGGCGGCAGAGGGGCACCCTCTCCCCCGCCCTGATTGCCATCTGTGATTTGCCATGTTTTCTTGATGAAGGAGGCAAGATGAAGAGACTGCTCTTGTTTGCGGCTGTTCTTATGCTCTCGTCCCCGCTGGCCCTGGCCAGCATCGTCGGCGACTTCCGGTTCACCCGGGCCTTCGAAAATACCGCCGGTACCGTCACCTTCCCGCACCAGGATCACGCCGAACGCTATCCGGACAATTGCGCATTCTGTCACAGCGCCCTGCGCACCTTCGGCGGCCAGGTCAATGAACTTTTTGCCCACAAGGTCTGCGTCACCTGCCACGAATCGAAGAGCGGTCCGACCGACTGCAACGATTGCCACCGGGGACATGCCCTAACACGGAAATGACTCAGGACCGTCGATCCGTCCCCGAAACAGCCGCCGGATCCGGCGGCTGTTCTGTTTCCGGCACGGCGCCGGTTGCCAACAGGGGAAGATCGACTACTCTTTGTAGGTGCGGGCGGAGCTATCGCGAGGAGCGAATGATCAGAATCTTCACCACCGGCGGGACCATCGACAAGATCTATTTCGACCGGAAGAACGCGTTCCAGGTCGGCGAGCCGCAGATCGTCGAGCTGCTGCAGGAGGCCAACATCGGCCTCGAATACGAGACCACCTCGATCCTGCGCAAGGACAGTCTCGACCTGACCGACGCCGACCGCCGGCTGATCGTCGACACCGTCAGGACCGACCCGGCCGACAGGATCCTCGTCACCCACGGCACCGACACCATGATCGAAACCGCCCGCCTGCTCGCCGCCGCCGTCGCCGACAAGACCGTCATCCTGGTCGGCGCGATGCAGCCGGCGCGCATCCGCTCGAGCGACGCCGAGTTCAACATCGGCTTCGCCGTCGCCGCCGTGCAACTGCTGCCGCACGGCGTCTACATCGCCATGAACGGTCAGGTCTTCACGCCGGACAAGGTCAGGAAAAACCTCGAGCTGAACCGGTTCGAACAGACCTGAACCCGGTTCTCTCGTAGCGTCATCAGGACGCCAGGCGGAGCACAAGGACGGGTCGCCGATCGGCGTCGGGGACAACATGTCCCGGGCTCCCGATTCCCGGCTAAAGAATCTGGCTGAGGAAAAGCTTGGTCCGGTCGTGCTGCGGGTTGTCGAAGAATTCGTTTGGGCTGTTCTCCTCGACGATCTGCCCGAAATCCATGAACATCACCCGGTCGGCGACCATCTTGGCGAACCCCATCTCGTGCGTCACCACCAGCATGGTCATCCCCTCCTCCGCCAGGTCGACCATGACGTCGAGGACCTCCTTGATCATCTCCGGATCGAGGGCCGAGGTCGGCTCGTCGAACAGCATCACCTTCGGCTTCATGCAGAGGCTCCTCGCGATGGCCACCCGCTGCTGCTGGCCGCCGGAGAGCTGCCCGGGAAACTTCTTCGCCTGTTCGGCGATATGCACCTTCTCCAGGTACATCATGGCGATCTCCTCGGCCTCCTTCTTCGGCGTCTTGCGCACCCAGATCGGGCCGAGGGTCAGGTTGTCGACGATCGAGAGGTGAGGAAAGAGGTTGAAATGCTGGAAGACCATGCCGACCTCGGTGCGGACCTTCTCGATGTTCTTGATATCGTTGGTCAGCTCGGTGCCGTTGACGATGATCTGGCCGCGCTGGTGCTCCTCGAGCCGGTTGATGCAGCGGATCAGGGTCGACTTTCCGGAACCCGAGGGGCCGCAGATGACGATCCGCTCCTGCGGCATGACCTGCAGGTTGATACCGCTGAGCACGTGGAAGTCGCCGAACCACTTGTGCATCTCCCTGATCTCGATGATGGGTCCGCTGCGGGCGCCGGCGACCGGCGCTGTCGGGGTCTGGTTCATGGCTCTCTCGCTTTCGTCGACCGGGTCAGTGCCCGGTGTGCAGTTCCTTCTCCAGCTTCCGGCTGTAGCTCGACATGGCGTAGCAGCAGATGAAGTAGAGCACCGCCAAAAAGATGTAGGCCTCGGTCGAATAACCGGTCCATTTCGGGTTCGACAGGGTGACCTTGGTGGTCTTGAGCACGTCGTAGAGGGCGATGATCACCACCAGGGAGGTATCCTTGAAAGCCGACAGCAGGATTCCGACGGTCGGCGGGATGACGATCTTCAGCGCCTGGGGCAGGATGACCAGGCGCATCGTCTGCTTGTAGTTGAGCCCGAGAGATTCGGCCGCCTCGAACTGGCCGCGCGACATCGCCTGCAGGCCGCCACGCACCACCTCGGCGATGTAGGCGGCGGTAAACAGGATGATCGCCGCCTGGGCGCGCAGCACCTTGTTGATGGTCACCCCCTCCGGAAGGAAAAGGGGGAACATGACCGACGACATGAACAGCAGGCTGATCAGCGGCACCCCGCGGATCAGTTCGATGTAGATGACGCAGAGGCTTTTGATCGCCGGCATGCTCGAGCGGCGGCCGAGGGCCAGCAGCACGCCGAGAGGGTAGGCGGCCACCATGCCGAACAGGGCGAGCATGAAGGTCAGCGGCAGACCGCTCCACTGGGCGGTCTCGACCACCGGCATGCCGAAGACGCCGCCGTACATCAGCGTCGCCATCGCCACCAGGCCGGCCAGCCAGTACCAGCCGAGGGATTTCTTCCAGCGCCGGCGATCCTTGGAGTAAACGACCAGGCCGACCAGCAGCAGCATCGCCAGCGCCGGCCGCCACTGCTGGCCGTCGGGGAAGAATCCGAAAAGAATGAAGCTGATGTTGCGCGGAATCACCGACCAGCATGCCCCGTCGATGTCGCGGCACTCATCGGCGGTGCTGTTCCAGAGGCTGTCGGTGAACGCCCAGCCGAACAGGGGCGGGACGATCTGCCAGAGGATGACCAGCACCAGCAGCGTCAGCAGCGAATTGTACCAGGTATTGAACAGGTTGCTGCGCAGCCAGCCGACCACGCCGACCTGGGTGACCGGCGGCTTGAGCATCTCGCGCTGCGGCGCCGATGTTTGATGCATGTCAGCCATACGTCACCTCTCCACCAGGGCGGACTTCTTGTTGTACCAGTTCATGAACAGCGACGTCGACAGGCTGAAGAAGAGGTAGACGATCATGATCAGCGCCACGCCCTCGATCGCCTGGCCGGTCTGGTTGATGGTCGTGTTGGTGACGGCGACGAAGTCGGCGTAACCGATGGCGATGGCCAGCGAGCTGTTCTTGGTCAGGTTGAGCATCTGGCTGGTGAGCGGCGGGATGATGACCCGCAGCGCCTGCGGCAGGATGACCAGGTGCAGCACCTGCCCCGGCAGCAGGCCGATCGACATCGCCGCCTCGACCTGGCCGCGCCCGACCGACTGGATGCCGGCCCGGACGATTTCGGCGACGAAGGCGGCGGTGTAGAGGACCAGCCCGAGCAGCAGGGCGCTGAACTCGGGGCTGACGGTGACGCCCCCCCTGAAGTTGAAGCCGCGCAGCTCGGGCACGTCCATCGCCGTCGGCGCGCCGTAGAGCAGCCAGGTCAGCCCCGGCAGCAGCAGGCAGAGGCCGATGGTCACGCGGATGGCCGGAAAGACCTGGCCGGTGCGGGCCTGGCGCCTGTCGCCCCAGCGGTGCAGACCGTAGCCGATCGCCAGCGCCGCGACCACCGCCCAGCCCATCGCGCCCCAGGCGGCATGTTCGGCCGGCACACCGAAAATCAGGCCGCGGTTGCACAGGAACACCCCGTCCATGGGATTGAGCGCCTGGCGCGGCGGCGGGAACGCCTCGTAGAAGATGGCATACCAGAAAAAGAGCTGCAGCAGCACCGGGATGTTCTGCATCACCTCGATGTAGGCGGCAGCCAGCTTCGCCACCAGCCAGTTGGTCGACAGGCGGGCGACGCCGATGATGGTACCAAGGATGGTGGTCAGGACGATGCCGAAGAAGGAGACCTTGAGGGTGTTGAGAGCCCCGACCAGGAGAGCGCGCGTATAGGTATCGGCCGCCGAATAGGCGATCAGCGATTCGCCGATCTCGAAACCGGCCTCGCTGTCGAGGAAACCGAAGCCGGTGGCGATCGACTGCCGTTCGAGGTTGGCCTGGGTATTGCTGAAGAGATAATAGCTGACGGTTGCGACGGCCAGCAGGGCAAACGCCTGAAAAAGCAACGCCCGCTTGGCGGGGTCGCGCCAGAACGGCACGGCTCCGGGGGCGTCATCACGATTGGGGGCAGCCGGTTCTTTTCTCAAGGCGTCCTATCTCCGGGGAGTCGGGGGAACGGAGACAGTTTAAAGCAGCATCCCGGAAGCTGTCAAACAGCTTCCGGGATGCCGGTCGGGTGCTACTTGAATGGCGGCGCATACATCAGGCCGCCGTTGGTCCAGAGGGCGTTCAATCCACGCTCGATGCCGAGGGTGGTGTTGACGCCGACGTTGCGTTCGAACACTTCGCCGTAGTTGCCGACCTGCTTGACGATGTTGTAGGCCCACTTCTCGTCGAGGCCGAGCGCCTTGCCGTTCCCCTCGACCACGCCGAGGAACCGCTGGATGGCGGGATCGGTGCTCTTCAGCATCTGGTCGACGTTCTTCGAGGTGATCCCGAGCTCCTCGGCATTGATCATCGCCAGCACCGAGAAATTGACGATGTCGTACCACTGGTCGTCACCGTGCCGGACCGCCGGGGCGAGCGGCTCCTTGGAGATGATCTCCGGCAGGATCGCGTAATCCTGCGGCCGTGGCGAGACGGCGCGGGTTCCGGCCAGCTGCGAGGCATCGGAGGTCAGCACGTCGCACCGCCCGGCAAAGAAGGTCTTGGCCAGCTCGGTGGTCGATTCGATGACGACCGGCTTCCAGTCCATCTTGTTGCTGCGGAAAAAGTCGGCGGCGTTCTGTTCGGTGGTCGTCCCGGGCAGGACGCAGACGGTGGCGCCGGAGAGCTCCTTGGCGCTCTTGACGCCGAGCTTCTTCGGCACCATGAACCCCTGGCCGTCGTAGTAGTTGACGGCGACGAAATTGAGGCCGAGCTGGGTTTCGCGGCTCAGGGTCCGGGTGGCGTTGCGGGTGAGCACGTCGATCTCGCCCGACTGCAGCGCCGTAAACCGCTGCTGCGCGGTCAGGGGGGTGTACTTGACCTTGCTGGCGTCGCCGAAGACCGCGGCGGCGATCGCCCGGGCGGTGTCGACGTCGAGCCCCCTCCAGACCCCCTTCTCGTCCGGCATGCCGAACCCGAAGACGCCGCCGTTGACACCGGCCTGAACAAACCCCTTCTTCTTGACCGCATCGAGATCCTTGCCCGCATGGGCCAGACCTCCCAGCAGCAGGGACAGGGCCGCAAACAGCACCACTACTCTTGACAGTTTCATCCGTTTCCTCCTTCCATATCTGGGTTGACCGGGCTGAACAGACGGAACGTGCAGGCGCGCTCCGGGCCCTCGTCCGCACCGGCGCAGCACTGACCCGGAACAAATCCATGCAACTCCCCTGGCTTTGGCCGGTATCCCAAGTATACTGGGCAATCGGCAACAATCAACGGCACCGACAGCAGGGGCTCTTGCCACGAAAAACCGAAATTCTGAATGACTGTTTGCGAAACCGGCCCTCCCCGCCCTGTTCGCCGGGTTCTATTTGACAACAACAGAAGATTATTGAAAAAAATACTGGATTTTCGCAAAACGGTGTTTTACTATTCTACTGGTCCTCGGGGGAGGGGCAATAAACTGTTGTCCAGCGAGGTCAACCATGATCCATCTCATCAAGACTGTCTACACCTGGCTTGAGAAAACCTTCTTCAACACCCTCACCCGCAAGCTCGCCGGCAATTTCCTGTTCCTTGCGCTGATCTTTTCGATCTCCATCTTCATCACCTACGATTACCACGAAACGATCAACCGGCTCGTCGCCGGCAGCGGCAACCCGGAACTGGCGGCCCAGATCGACGCCGCCTCGCGCAGTTCATTGCGCAAGATGGCGATGCTGCACATCTTCGGTGCGGCGGTCTTCTTCATCCTCATCTACTTCCTGCGCCACCTGATCGTCCGCCCGGTCAGGGTGCTGTTCGAGATCTTCTCCGATCTCGGCTGGGCCAAGGGGGATCTCTCAGTCGACGTCCCGGCGATCTCGCACGACGAATTCCGAAAGCTGACCGAGAACTACAACGCCTTTCTGGCGATGCTGCGCTCGGTCTTCCTCACCCTGCGGCAGCAGGGGGTGAATATCGCCGTCAACTCGGCGATCGTCGCCAGCAAGGTGTCGCTCTCGGCGAAGCACGCCGCGGAACAGAACCGCCTCTCCGATGAAATCTTCGCAAGAACGCGCGAATCTCTCCGGGCGCTCAACGCGGCCACCGACAACGTCAGCGACATCTTCCGGTCGACCACCAGCAACCTGGCGACGGCCCGGGGGAACATCAACGAGCTGATCCAGGTGCGCGACGACATCAACCTGACCAGCGAAAAAGTCTCCGCCTTCGCCGTCAGCCTCAGCGCCATGGATTCGGGATCGCAGGACATCAAGACCCTGGTCGACCTGATCAAGATGATCTCCCACCGGACCAACCTGCTGTCGCTCAACGCCTCGATCGAGGCGGCCCGGGCGGGCGACGCCGGCAAGGGGTTCGCCGTGGTGGCCCAGGAGATCCGGAAGCTTTCGGAACAGGTCGCCGAGGCGAACGACAAGATTTCGGAGCGGATCGGCGACATCCTCGGCAACATCAAGGCCTCCTCGGGGGAGGCCGACGCCCTGCGCGAGACGACCACGGCGAGCCGCGACGCCCTGCAGGAGACCTGCCGCCATTTCGAGGAGATGATCGCCCACTTCGAGGTCAGCTCCGGACAGATCGAGGAGGTCACCACCGCCATCGAGCAGGTCCGGGGGGCCAGCCAGGTGATTCACGAGCGGATGTCGTCGATCACCGAACTGAACCACGATGTCACCCGGATGATGGCCGACTCGGCCGAATCGTCGCGCAACCTGAAAGTGGAAACCGAGAAGATGCAGGAGCTGGTCGCCCGCTTCAAAACCGGGGAGGGGTATCTCGAGTTCCTGATCAGCACGATGGCGGGGTTCAGGGACCACATCCAGGTCAGCTTCGAGGAGATGCTGCACGACAGGGGGATCGATGTCTTCGACCGGAACTACCAGCCGGTCCCAGATACCGACCCGGTCAAGTACAAGACGGCCTACGACGAGGTCTTCGAACAGGAGCTGCAGCCGCAGTACGACCGGATAGTGGCAGAACTCAGGGGGGCCATCTATTGCCTCTGCGTCGACAGCAACGGCTACGCCGGCACCCACAACAGGCGCTTCTCCCAGCCGCTGACCGGCGACTACGAAACCGACCTGCTGCACAGCCGCGACAAGCGGATCTTCGACGATCCGACCGGCATCCGCTGCGCCCGCAACACCAACCCGTTCCTGCTGCAGACCTACGCCCGCGACACCGGCGAAGTCCTGAGCGATCTCTCCCTGCCGATCTACATCGACAACCGACACTGGGGGAACGTGCGCCTCGGTTTCAACCCCAAGGTCCTGCTCGAAGAGAACCTGGAGAAGCACCTCTCCACGGGTTGACGAAAAAAAAGGGCTTCTGCAGCAGAAGCCCTTTTTGCGTGGGTAAGCAGAATTTTTCCGACGGCTACTCCCCGTCGTCCTCCGTCTTCAGGTACCTGTCAATCACCTCGATGGTCAGAGCGTCCATGTCGATGAACCGGACCCCGAAACCGTTCGGATAGTCCGGCTTGATCGGGTCGGGTCGCTGGTTGTACCAGGTGACGGCGCCGCGGCAGCGGATCGATTTCTCGTCGTCCTCGAACAGCTTGAATTCAAGCTCGAGGACCTTGCCGACGGCAAAGGTCTCCTTGCTGTCGACAAACATCCCCCCGGCACTGATGTCAAGCCCGATACCGGTGAACGAGTTGCCGTCGAGCATGCACTTGACCTCGAACAGGCAGATCTTGCGCGGCGCCCGCTTCGGTCCGTGCGTCGCTTCATCGTAACCGGGGGTCGGAACCTCGTCGCGGACCCCGGCGTCCTCCGGCTCCCCGGAACCCTCTGACGGCCAGATACCGTTTTCCCGCTCCCCGGCAGACGCAACCCGTTCCTCTTCCGGCACAGCTTCCCCGGGAGTATCGTCTTCGTGCGCGGCGGAAGCTTCCTCGAACGCCTTCTCCGGCGTTGTCGAATCGGGTTCGGCGGCATGATCGAGCTGTTCGAAGATCTCCTTCTCGTACCTCCTGTCGACCTGACCATCGGCATCGAGCGGCACCGACGCCTCCTCTTCGAGTTCGCCCGGTTCGACAGGCTTCTCCGCCTCGGCCGCCCTCCTGCCCGCAGACCGGGTCAGGAAAACGCAGCCGGCCAGGACAAAGGCGATGACGGCGACGATTGCCACGGCGTGAAGCGGCGAGAACGCGAGCGCCACATCCGGCGCGTCCTGCCGATCGGTGTCCGGCTTTCCGGCGGCCGCCGGCTCTCCGGACGGCTCTGCCTGCTCCCGCTCTTTCAGCTGGGCGGCTCGGTCAAAGTCCTTGTCCGCAATCGCTTCATCCATCTCCCGCACAATCACTTTGACGTTCTTTTGCAGCTCTGTCACATCATCCGGCATCACGGTGTTGTCTAACTT